>NZ_JBWHYQ010000001.1:0-423305 GCF_056322905.1 Lysinibacillus sp. G1-3 | reverse complement strand
GTTTTGCCTCCAGCTTCCTTCAGATTCCGCGTCGCCACGGACACCCTTGCTCTTGGCTAACCTCTACTTCTGTCTTCGGGGTTCGGGACTTACACCCTATAGTTCATATGCATGCCGGGCGCACATAGTAAAGCTCGAATGAAAGCATTCATCCGAGCTATTTCTTCTATTATTTTTATGAGCAGCTGCCTGGTGTTGTATTTGCTACGTATGAGCCAGTTTCACCACGAAGTAAATCCCCACCCGTTGATCGAACAATCTCATTTGTAACATTGTTCGCAATTGTGTTTGACACTAGTTGTAATAAATCATTTACATCCCCTTGAGATTCTTTAAATTGTTGAACTACTGGGATGGCGTTGATTTCTTCTTCAATTTTTTCGATTTTATCTTCAATTAATTTAAGCGCTTTTTCTTTTCCTAAGTGTTGGAAATTAACAGCTTGCTTTTGTAGGCTTTTTAAACTTGCAATACGCTCACGTACTTGTTGGTTTTCATTAATTTGTGCTTCTGCCTTTTTGAAAAATTCAACTTCTGGCGTATTGGCAATCATATGCGCAATTTCATGTGACTTCTTGATTAAATCTTCTTTTGTATATAATACTTGTGTCATTTACGCTTCCACCTTTTCATTTTTTACTACTTCTACAAATTCACCACTTAGTGAATATGAAGTAGCTTCAACTATTTTTACTTTCACTAATTGACCAATTAGATCTGCTGGGGCTTTAAAGTTTACAAGACGGTTTTTACGCGTGTAGCCAGCTAACACATCATCACGTTTTTTACTCGTTCCTTCGACTAATACTTCTACTATTTCACCCTTCAAGCTCTCTAATGCTTTGCGAGAGTATTCCCCTACAACCGCATTTAATCGGTGAAGACGTTCTTTTTTCACTTCTTCAGGTACATTATCCACCATTTTGGCAGCAGGTGTACCCTCACGAGGAGAATAAATATAAGTAAAGGCCATTTCAAAACCTACTTCACGGTACAAGGATAATGTCTCCTCAAATTGTTCTTCAGTTTCGTTAGGATAACCTACGATAATATCAGTCGTTAGTGTTACTTCCGGAATAGCCGCTTTAATTTTCGCTACTAATCCAAGGAAATGCTCACGTGTATATTTACGCGCCATAATTTTTAGCACATCATTTGAACCAGATTGTACTGGTAAGTGAATATGCTCAACTAAGTTACCACGTTTTGCAAGTACTTCGATTAAATGATCATCGAAGTCACGTGGATGACTCGTTGTAAATCGAATGCGCGGGATATCGATTTTTCGTAATTCATCCATCAAATCACCAAGTCGATATTCAATATCCTCAAAATCCTTACCGTAAGCGTTGACATTTTGTCCTAAAAGCATAATTTCTTTATAACCTGCAGCCGCTAGTTCACGAACTTCAGCAATGATTTCTTCTGGACGGCGACTACGTTCCTTACCACGCGTATAAGGTACAATACAATACGTACAGAATTTATCACAGCCGTACATAATATTTACCCAAGCTTTAATGGAGCCAAGACGTTTTTTCGGCAGATTTTCAATTACATCGCCTTCTTTAGACCAAACCTCAATGACCATTTCCTTAGACATATATGCTTCTTTTAAAATGTTCGGTAAACGGTGAATATTATGTGTACCAAACACCATATCGACATGCGGATAACTTCTTAAAATTTTATTGACGACGGATTCTTCCTGTGACATACAGCCACAAACCCCGATCAACATTTCTGGATTTTTACGTTTATATTTTAACAGAAAGCCAAGTTCTCCAAATACTTTATTTTCTGCATTTTCACGGATGGCACACGTATTCAATAATACGACGTCAGCTTCGTCAATTATATCTGTAGGCGTATATCCTAGCTGCATAAAAATCCCAGCCATAACTTCCGTATCATGCTCATTCATTTGGCAGCCATACGTACGAATATAGAAAGTACGCCCTGTCCCCATACCTGCAAACTCTTCTGCAATGTTAAAGTCTTTATGGTACTTAACATCTTCTTTCCCACGTTTTTTAGCATCTTTTAATGAAGGTGCTGTAAAGACCGTTTCAAAATATTTACTATAATCCTTTTCAGGCTTGTCTTCTTTTTTTGGTTGATTGACTTGTTGATTAGCTAAGCGTTGTTCTTCATTCATTGCAATCAGGTAACTCCTTTCAAACGAATTCCATACATTTGAAATCCCGTTTTACTATTATACTGAATAATTGCAACATCCTACAAGGCTTGTGTACTAAATGTCGCGGTTTAGACTTAATTACACGTAGTTTGCTGAGTTTTCCCAACACCGCTTTGCTTCTTTTAGAACTCCACAATAATAGGAATCTACATTAAATGTTCGGTCCTTATCTTGAGCTTATTTGTAGTACTTTTTATATTTTAGATTTAAATAAAAATTATATAGTTTAAGCTTTACCCAACGCTTTACATTCATATCCTCTCTAAAATATAGAGCATTCGAATACTTGTCCTGTTTTATTAATTGCTTAGCTTCTATTTTCAGTTTTACATTTTTCAAGCCTTTAAATAACAATCTTTTTGGAACGAGTGACCACAAATGCCTCGTCTGTACATACGTTAGCTCTTGATGCACATTGAATACATAATCATTAGCTACACACTGCATTAAGTTATGACCACTTGCTGTCACGTAATAGCTTGAGGCACCGGATCGTAAGTTCATTTCAAATATTTTAAATTCTCCGTCACGAACATCTAGTTTCATATCAAAATTCGCAAAACCACTATAGCCAATGCCCTCCAAAAAATAGCGCAAGTTGTCCATAAGCTGTTTATCGAAATCTGTCATAATCGCCAAGGAGATTCCAATATTTTGTGGTGATGGATCTTCAAGGAGCTTGTTCCCTAAACACATCAGTTTAACCTTCTTGTCCTTCCCTACGTAAACGTCTAATACCCGAATATAAGAATCATCACCTGGAATAAACTCTTGAAGAATTAAAGAATCTTTATAGGAAGAGCGATAAATGCTTTTAATAATATGCCGCTTCTCTTCTTCATTTTTTACAAGAAATACTTTTTTCTTCTCAGGGAAGGAACAAC
This sequence comes from Lysinibacillus sp. G1-3, assembly GCF_056322905.1. Taxonomy (NCBI): domain Bacteria; kingdom Bacillati; phylum Bacillota; class Bacilli; order Caryophanales; family Bacillaceae; genus Lysinibacillus; species Lysinibacillus sp. G1-3. The sequence goes on along the minus strand of NZ_JBWHYQ010000001.1, from coordinate 420,221 downwards.
GCGTATATTCAACGAAATTCGAAGGCTTGATGATTATCGGATAATCGAAGGGTATTTCACTTGTTACACGATGTGCCTTTGTCAATACAATCGTTTTGGGATATTTTAAATTGTATAAATCACATTGCTTATAAAATTCTTCCTTTGTTTGAACCCGCTTCATTACATCCTCATCTATATAAGGCAAAATAAAATAATGTTGTAGTGTCTGTTTATTAATAATGATCAGCTCCGCATAAGTACAATCACATACAAGAAGGATTAATTTTTTATGTTTGAACTGCATCGCCACTTCTATTAAAGCTTGTACAAAATAATCTGGTTCATCTAAACGGTCCACATATTGAAAATCCAGAATATCACTATTTTGAGTCGCTATTCCTAGCGCCCCACCTAGTAAGAGCGTTCGAATATCTTTTGTTTTCATAGCTGGCTCTAATACAAGACTTTTCATACGATACGCCTCATAAAAGGAACGGGCTACCCCATATGCATATTGACCTGATTGTATAATAACTGGTAAAAAGGGTTGATCAACTGTTTTTGACAATTTTACTCGCCTCTCATGATAAAAATGAATTTATTCACTTTTATATGCGGCTTGTCCTGTACTTAATACTACAAGTCTGTAATTTTCTTAAAGTAGTCGAAAAACACTGAAACAAAAATGAAGCTCCTATTAAATAAGAAAACTCATTTTTGTTTCAGTGCCTCTATGCTTATGAACTACTGAATGCTATATGTCAATTAATTTTTTCACACGCTGTTCAAAGCCGACAATCGATTGAACACCTAAGCTCTTAAGCAAATCTGCATTGGCAAATGTAAATTTACCTAAATCGTCCGGGAAATGCGCATCTGAGGAAACTGTAAAGGCTACTCCCTGTTCCATTAATATTTGAAGGAAGCGAGGGCCAGGGCATATCTCTTTTACTGGATAACGATAATACAGGCCCGCATTCAATTCAGTGGCAGTATTTGTTGTAACGAGCGCTTTGGCTATACGTTCATACCAAGAATCGAGAAAAATAGCGTCCTCCACTTGATAATTAAATACTTTAAAGTTATCCAAGTGTGCTACAAAATCAAACATACTTGAGTGAATCATTTTTTCGACTGTAGCAAAGAAACGCTCATAGTTCTGCTGTAATGTAGTAGCATCCATGTCCTCAAATATGTATTGCGTTTGAGGGTTATCAAATCCCCAACCATCTACAAAATGGACGGATCCGATAACGTAATCCCACGGATATCCTTTCAGTAATGTTGCTAATTCCCCCTCGCCGCCGACAAAATAATCCGCCTCGATGCCTAGCTTTAAGGAAATACCGTGCAGACTCCACTTTTCCTTTGCTCGATTAATAGCTAACACAAAATCATCCATGCTTTCTGTCATCACACTATCAAGCCAGTAACGCTGAGCTCTACCAACTTCATTGTCATCTAACTGCATATAACGCTCAAAATATGCTCGCGTCTCCTTGAAACGATAGAGATGATCGACAATGCCAACCTCTCGCAAACCGAGCTGCTTTGCCTGTTGTAAATATAAATCTAACCATTCATCACTATAACAGCCACTTTGTAATCGCTCTGATAACTGCTTCATTTGCAACTCTATAAATGCTTTAGAACCTTTTGCCGCTCCTCCTTCTTCATTAAAAAATCTAATTGCCTGAGAAGTACGCTCCAGCCAACGAAATGAATATGGGCCTTCCTCTAAATGTACATGATAATCAATCATTCGCTTTTTCCTCCATTGCATACTGTCCACTTTTCCTCATACGCTTGCCATTCCAACGGACAAGCTATATCACAAAGAATTTCTGAGCACTCTTCTATGTGACATATTTGATAAAAGGACTTCCCATTTACTTTTGTTGCATCCGCTAGTAAAAAGTTCGTCTTACTATGATTAAGCATTTTTCTAGAAATTAACGATTCATCCAAATCATAATCGTATACGATACCTTCACTTATACCACCACACGATATAAATGCTTTATCAAAATTCATATTTCCTAGTAATTCTAATGTCATTGCTCCTGTTACTGAGGATTGCCTTGGATTGGTCGTTCCTCCAAGTAATATGACCTTTCCCGTCATGCGCCGCTCCTCTATCGCCACATTAAATTGTACAGCTGCAGCGATAGAATTGGTTACGACCGTTATATCATTGACTGCTAATAAAAAATCTGCAATATGCACCGTTGTTGTACCTGTATCAACTACAATTGTATCCCCGTCACAGATACGTCTAGCTGCTAATCTAGCTATATTACGCTTTGCCTCTTTTTGCATTTGAAGCTTACGTAAAAATGCTGGTTCATTTCTAACATTCGTATACTTCACTGCTCCTCCGTGTACTCTTGTTAATAAATGCTGTTGAGCTAGCTCATCAAAATCTCGACGAATCGTTTCTGGTGCCACTTGTAATTCTTCGGCAATAGTGGCAACAATAATTTTACCGTCAATCTCTAACTGTTTTAAAATGAATTCAAAACGTTCTATTTTTGCATATGTCATGATAATGCAATCACATCTTCTCTCGCCACATAACACACATATTTCTTCCCCAGTTCAAATGACTGCCCTCGTTGGTGTAGCTGCTCCATCGTAAAGGGATATTCTCCCTCGAATGTTGTCCGAATAACATTGCCACTCATTAATGATTGCTTCGCCTCTCCACTTATACAAACATCCCCCTGTCTTAGTTCGAGATGTATCGCTTCCGGTCGAATTGCAAATTTTGAGTATTCTTTAGGCAACGTCTCACCAATCATTGTCTCAAGCGCTTGACGTGTAAAGACATTGTAATGTCCGATAAAATTAGCGATAAACTCACTTTCGGGGCTTGTATAAATGGCAGTAGGTGTTCCGCTTTGTGCAATCATTCCATTATTCATCACAAATATTCTGTCAGATACAGCCATTGCTTCCTCTTGGTCATGCGTAACTAAAATCATCGTTATGCCAAGTTTTTGCTGGATAGCTCGTAAGTCTGCTTGAAGCTTCTGACGAATTTGGGCATCTAGCGCACTGAGCGGCTCATCTAACAGCAATACCTTTGGACGTACAATTAAAGCTCGGGCAAGGGCTACACGCTGCTGTTGACCACCAGATAATTCTTTCGGATATGCATTTGCTTTTTCACTTAAATGCACAATCTCAAGCATTTCTTGAACACGTTGATCAACTTCTGCAATAGTTACTTTTTGCATACGTAAACCAAAGGCTACATTTTCTTTCACCGTCATATTTGGGAATAGTGCATATGATTGAAACACCATACCCACTTGACGATCCTTTGGTTGAACACCAATCATATCCTTACCTTCAATGATAATTTTTCCTGCTGATGCATCTGTTAAGCCCGCTAAAATTCGTAAAATGGTACTCTTACCACAGCCACTTGGACCTAAAAGAGTAATAAATTCACCTTTATAAATCTTCATATTTATATTTGATAAAACAGTCGTTAATCCATATTTTTTATGAAGTCCTTCAATCACAATATAACTCATAGATTTGTAGCACCTTTCGATCGTTTCGTTAATGTTGCAATAGCGAACGTTAATAAGCCCATAAGAACGATATAAATAAAGACAACCGCACTAGCAATATGTCCACTTGTACTAAGCTTCTTCATTAAATAAATTTGCACCGTTTCAAAGCGAGAACCGACAACTAGATTAATCACTACAAATTCTCCAAAAAGTACGGAAAACGATAATAAGGCACCTGCAAATAAACCTGGGTATACTGTAGGCAACAATATTTTAGTAAATGCCTGCAATTTCGATGCCCCCAGTAATTGTGCTGCATCTAAAAGCTGTCGTGCATCTACATTCCGCAAACTATTGCGTGTCCCCTGATAAATGTACGGTAGGATACCGATAACGTATGCCCCTAAAACTACTAGAATCATTGGCACACCAAATTTGCTGTAAACACGAATAAGCCCAACTGCTAAAATAATTCCTGGAAATGAATACACCATCACAACAGCCATCTGAATCCATTTTTCGTATTTTGGAAAATACAACACGATTACAAAAATAGCCGGTACGATCACGAGCAATGCAATCATTACAGCTCCACTCGACAATAAAACAGAACGTCCAAACGCCTGTAAAAATTCTGCATCCTGAAATAATGTAGCAAGCCATTTAAATGTTAAACCTTCTGGCAAAATGGTCTTATTCCATTTCGTCGCAAATGCATAAAACATTGTTGCAACAACCGGCAACACTAAATACGCCATTAACAGGAGGAAAAATAAATCAGCAAAGCCTCTTTTTTTCACTATAACTTCCTCCTAGTTTTTGAGATGCTCCATTCGCTTAATAACATCGCTGTCACCATCGTAACTGCTAGCAATACTGCAATAGCACTTGCCAGTTCTGGCTGTGCAAAAATATCTCCCTTAATTAGAGAGCCAATACGAATGGCCACTAAATTGTAATTACTGCTAGTTAGTGCATAGGCAGAGGCATAAGCTCCCATTGCATTGGCAAACAATACGCTAAATGTTCCAACAATCCCTGGAAGCATAACAGGGATCCCAATCTTCATCCAAAACTGCCAAGTAGAAGCGCCAAGTAGTGCGGCTGCTTCCTTCCATTGTTGCTGAATTCCATCATAAATTGGGTATAAAAGCATTAATGCTAATGGCAACTGGAAGTAAATATAAATAAGTAGCAAACCACCCCAGCTATAAAGAGAAAATGACGATAATACGCAGATCCCCCATTTATCAAATAGCAATGTGAAAAGCCCGCTATTGCCAAGTAATACGATAAACGCAAACGCTAACGGAATACCTGAAAAATTTGATGTTAAATTTGTCAGTATTAAAATTTTCTCGCGCACTGGCTCAGAAAATCCCATCATCGCATAAACTGCAAATAACGTAACGATTAAGGCAATGACAGCCGAAATAGCTGACAGTGTAATACTATTTTTAAAGCCTTGTAAAATGTAATCATTCGTTAATACAGATTTATATTGTGCGAGTGTAAAACCATCACTATTTTGAAAACTTGTGATTAGCATATACAGTAACGGTACTAAGAAAAATAACAAGACAAGTACTAGAAAAGGAGAAAGCCAGGCAACTGTTTGCCGCTTCGAAATCAACACAATCACTTCTTTCTTTATTTAATAGCGGCTATTTTAGATTAATCATAGAAGCTCATCATCATAATGTGGGGTCGATTTCCGTTCCGACCAGGGGCGTCCGATGAGCCGCTAATCCCCAAGGTATCGCCCATAGTTGATAAAAACTGAAATTGTTCTGATAAAATGAGATTTTGTTCCGATAAATTCTAAAATTGTTCCGATAAATCTTCAAATTAATTCATATAAAAATGAATTCTTCATAATAACATGGGGTCGATTTCCGTTCCAGCTGGGCCGCTCCGCTGCAGGGTATCATCTATGACACTGATCCCCAAGGAGTCGCCCAGCCCTCCACTCCAATTACACACCTGATTAAATATTAATAATTAAACCCCTTTTAAAGAATGCATCCCCTCTAATAACAGCGGAACCATTTCATCAGAAGGTTCAATATTCAATAAATGACAACACAGCGGAGCAATTTGTAGCTGCGAGACAATCTCATCCTTAATGCCTGCTTTAACGTGATTCGAAATAACAAACATTGGGACATGACGATCTTCAGCTGTTGTGCCTCCATGATTACCATCACTCGTCATCCCGTGATCTGCCGTCACGATCACTTCATAGCCCTGCGCAAGACATTTTGGAATAAATAGAGATAATAATGCATCTACTGCTAGAACACGATTTCGATATTGTGCCGAGTCAGCTGTAAATTTATGACCATCATCGTCCACATTCATCGGATGAATATATAAGAAATCTGGTTGCTTTTGATCCATTAGCCATGCAGCATCAGCAAATAAATGACTGTCTGGATAGTGATCCTCAAAGTAGAACAAGCCATTCTCAATCGGCAATTGCGTATCTAATTGCAACCTGTCCTCTATATGCACAAATGGTGCACGATTGTATAGTTCACTTACCCAATAATAGGCAGCTGCTGCTGTAGACAAACCGTTGTCTTTCGCTACATGAAATAGACTATTTTGCGTAGATAAACGTACAGTCATATTGCTCGTTACCCCATGTACAATGGGGGGTGTCCCCGTTAAAATAGTTTCATATAAAGGTCTTGATAGAGACGGGACCTCTGAACAAATCTTGTAGCGTGCTGCAATATTACGTTCAACTAAATGGTGCATAAATCCCATATGAGTACAGGCTGTATCAAAGCGAAGTGCATCTATGACAATTAAAACAACTTTTTTATTTCCCATGAATTAATACCTGCTCTTGATAAAGTTGTGGAATTTGCTTTGTTGTTTCTTCCCATTTCTTTTGGTCTTTTACTGGCTGTGCATTTTTGTACATATCCGCAGGTAATAATAGTTTTTGAACATCTTGAGACAATTGAACTTTGTCACGAATTGGACGAGCATAACCCTTCGCTAAGTTTTCTTGCCCTGCATCAGATAAAATATATTCACGAGCAAGCATTGCTGCATGAGGATTTTTAGCGTATTTATTAATGATTGTCGCATAGCCTGATGTTACAGAGCCTTCTGATGGAATGATGACATCAAAACGTTTCTCATCAATTTGGTGTCGATAGCCGAGTGCATTAAAATCCCATAAGATGGCTACGTCAATTTCTCCTTTTTCTAAATTCGCTACAGATGGATCACCTTTTAAACGCCCCTGCTTTGCTAAGTCTGCAAAAAAGTCTATTCCTGGTTGAATATTCGATTCATCGCCACCAAATGCCATAGCAGCTGCTAAAATAGCAAACTGTGCTTGATTCGCTGTTAAAGCATCACCAATGCTGACAGTGTAATCTCCATTTTTAATATCCTCCCAAGATTTCGGGGCATTTTTGACGTTGTTTTTATCAGTTAAAAATGAAATGGTTCCAGTGTAACCCACGATCCAATGTCCTTCATCATCCTTTGCCCAGTCAGGTATTTCATCCCAATAAGATGTTTTGTACGGCAATGTTAAACCTTTGTCCTTGGCAATGGGTCCAAAGGCAATACCGACGTCACCAATATCAGCAGTGGCATCATCCTTTTCTGCCTCAAACTTTGCTAGCTCTTCAGCACTCGACATATCTGAATCCTTATGCTTAAGGCTATATTCAGTACCAAGCTCATCCCAAGTCTCCACCCAGTTAGCCCACGTATCTGGCATACCAACAGAATTTACAGTGCCTTCATCTTTTGCTTTTTTCGTAACCTCTTCAAGTGTCAAATCACTGTTCACTTCATTAGAACTAGATGAACCGTCCGAACAAGCAGCCAACATTGAAATTGCTAATGCTCCAATTAGCCCTTTCTTCCACATCTTTTGAATCGTCATGAGTTGGAACCTCCATTTGTTTTTGTTTGTTTTCATTTGCCTTACAACAGTTATATTAAGAAACAAACATTAAGCAAGTATGGAGGACAGTAAAATATTTAGTAAAAATTATGAAGGAATTATGAAAATCTATGAACAATAATTATTTTAAGGGGAAAGTAAAAGTTTTAGAGGGAATAAGAAGGAATCTAGTTCTGTATGCGCACGTTAATGTAGCTTTGCAAGACGTGCACACACTCTAGATTAATTTTATAAACCAAGAAAATCTGCATATGTATGTGGCTCGTTTTCCTTTAAAATTGTTAAAAATGTAAATGCAAGCTGCACGACTGACCACCATCTCATATTGTAGGACATTTCAAAGCGGGAAGGTTCTAAAGTAAATACGTCTTGAAAAATATCAAGTGGATCAATTTTTTCATCTTTTAATATTGAGAGAAAACCTAAAAACAAAGTATGATCTTTGACTTCAATCATTTTTCCTTCAACAAGTGCATCAATATTTTCTGGTTGTTGGAAATTACATTGTGTCGCAACATACTTTTCTAAATCCTGCGCGCGCTGCCTTTCTTCGCGCTCTCTTTTCTTTGCAATAAAATCAATGACGTTATCCACGTGCATCATCGCCTCTTCTTTTTTTCTTTTATTGTAGCACTTTTTAGAATATTATTGCCCGAACGCGCTCCCCATCTTTACCTTTCAAACAAAAACAAAAAGAATGATATTAACAAATTTGTCAAAATCATTCTTTTCACATGTTATTTTATCAATAGCGATAACTAACTATTTTATTAAACTCATCCCTTAACGTGAGGTTTACTTTCCGAAAGCAAAGTGACAGTAAAGCAATTACTTCAAGGTAAAATTGATTGGGATTGTAATGGTCACTTTTCCTCCACCTGCTGCTAAATCATTATCAATTTGCAGTGTTCCACTATGACTCTGAACAATTGATTGGGCAATATATAGCCCCATCCCATGGTGATTTCCTGCATTTCTGCTTGGGTCTCCGCGGTAAAACTGTTTGGTAGCTTCTTTTAAATCCTTCGGAGAAAATCCACAGCCGCTATCGGTAACGGTAAATTGAATCACATCATTAGCACTTTGCACAGTAAATGTTACCTTACCATTTTCAGGTGTGTGCTCTACCGCATTAGCAATAACATTGATCATCGCTCGATAGAACTGCTCTTCATCGATCCATATAAGTGTGGGAGGCATTTCCTTTTGGACAACTACTTGAAGCTTTTTTTCCAACGAAAGAGCTATCATTTGATGCTCTACTTCTGTCATAAATACATCCGTTTTAACATTCGTTTTTTCACGGGAAATATTATTTTTCATTTTCGATAAATCAATCAGCTCTTTCGTGAATTTTTCTATTTCTATTGTATTTTTCAAAATATAATTATTATATTCTTTTTGAATATCATCTTGATCCGTATCTTGTAGTAGCTCTGCATTCCCTCGAATAATCGTAAGTGGTGTTTTCAGATCATGAGCAAGAGCAGATATTTGTTCTCTACGTGCCTGTTCTGATTCCCATTGCTGTTTTAAGGAACTGTTTAAAGCCTCCCTCATCTGCTCAAGAGAATTTGATATTTCATCTACCTCACGGATTCCAGAGGGGTTTATCGTAAAATCTAAATTTTGATTTTGTATTTTTTCAATCGCTTCCTGCAAGCCAAACATTTTTTTCTTAAGATTTTTTCCAAAATGGATAGCAAGTCCAGTTACTAGCGATATTACCCCTATAATAAATAATAAAAGATCTAACAGTTGTGGATTGGGTAAATATTTTCTCATAATAACCGAACGATACTGCGGCAATAAATAATACCGTAATATACAAATCTCATTTTCTCGCTCTATAAACGAGTAAAATTGAGCGATACCTTGAGTTTGTTCTTTTTTCATTGCATCCCAAGCTTTTAAGGCATCCTTCTCTGATAGATTCCCTGCAAGAAGTTTACCTTCTTTAGAAAAGACTGCGTAATCAACGAGGTCTGGGATCATATCAGCTGTAACCGTACTACTAGACGCAATGCGATCTCTTGATGATGAAATTTGAGTTTCTGCATAATTTGCTGGTAATACGATGTTAGTAGAAAGGGCAAACATCGTTAAACCGATCAACAGTACTACTAACAGAATGGTGCCTAAACTTAGAAAAAGGAGATATCGAAGAAAAAAAGTATGTAGACGTGTTCCTTTAGCGGGCTTTACTGTCTCCATTTATATCCGATCCCCCAAACAGTATCTATGACGTCAATATTAAAGTCATGTAGCTTTGAACGGATATTTTTAATATGCTCAGTAATGGCAGTACTGTCACTCTTCCCATCAAACCCAAAAATAGTTTCATAAATCTTTTCCTTCGAAAATACCTGTCCTCGATTTCGAGCTAGAAATTCGCATATTTCATATTCGCTTTTTGTCAGTATTACCTTCTCCTCATTTACAAACAGCTCTTTACCAGAAAGATTGAAGTGAATGTTATCTACAAAAAGGATACTGCGTCTTTCTCTTTTTTCTCGTCTCAAATGCGCATTCACTCTTGCACGTAGCTCCCCAATTCCAAACGGCTTGATAATATAATCATCAGCTCCAAGACCTAGACCATACATTAGATCTTCCTCCAATGATTTAGCCGTTAAAAAAAGGATGGGACAATCTACAGCATGGCGTATTTGGCCACATAAAGTAAATCCATTAATTTCGGGCATCATCACATCCAATAAAATTAAATCGAAGGCACCAAGATCCATTTTACTTACTTCAGTCGCATTAGAAACTGCCGTTACTAAATGCTCGTCTTTTAGTAATGCATTTTTTATCAATATTAAAATATCTTTTTCATCATCTACTGCTAATATTTTTGCCATATTTCTACCCTCATCATTTCTTCATACCCTAATTATTAGATTTTCTTCCTTCCCATTTCCAAAACCAAAAACAAGAAAGGACTAATGCGAACAATGTTCCGCATACTGAAGCAATAATACCTTCCTGTAGTCCTACTTCCACTATTGATAAGTCAACCCCTGACGCTTTCATTGTCCATAATGAAACAAAGTGACCACCCCAACCATAAGGTATAAATGACCAAATGCCATCACCTAATCCAGTGAGTAATAAGGCTACTATTAGTGATCCCACAATACCTAATCCGATTGAGGCACCTTTACTAAAATGAAGACTAACAAAAAAATGTAAAATATATAAAAATGCAAAGCTTACAAATAGAATACATCCAGCTATAAAATAAAATCGATAACCAAAAGTATCTTCATGCAAAAGTTCAATAAAGCCAACACTAAAAATACCAAAAGACAGTAATATTGCTCCAAAACTAAATAACAATAACAGTAGCAACTTGCTTAAATAGGACACTATTTTTGTTTTAGTAGCTGTTAGCGTCCCCTGAAAATGTCCTGCATTTGCTTCTTGCTCCGCTGCCATTGCACAAACTAATCCAATAATAATTGGAAACCCGCATGCTACTGCTTGAAGATAAGCCGTTACCCTATCATTAAAACCCCACGGTGAATAAGTATAGTATGCTAAAAAAATCCCTGAGATAATAATAGGTACAATTAGATGTGTGAACAAAAATGGCGTTCTTTTTGTTTTAAGAAACTCTGCTCTCAGTAATCTTAACATTACCATGAACTATTTCGCCTCCCTTTTCTGAAACCAACGTGCAGTAAAGAAGCTAATTAATGCAAACCATGTTAAAGCAATTAATATACCTGGAACTATAACCGACATGCTTAATAACGGGCTACCTTCAGGCACTGGCAGACCATTTGGTAAAATCTCTAATATTGGACATATTAGTCTTGCTGTAATTGCGTAAGGAACACTATACCAAAAATCCCCATTTGAAAACGAAATCATACCAGCAATATTGCCGACTAAATTTATAAAAATAGCCGTATAAGTCCCTAAACTTGCTGCAAGGAATAAACAAAGTGGAATTTGCCATAAAAACGTTACGAAAATTAACAAACTACCTGTAAGACTATTTATGAAAGAAAAGCTATTGCCAAAAAGTATTCCACCAACAGTAATTCCTGAAAAGAAAATAAGTGAAATTAATAACAACCAGGCACTACATGCAAGTATTTTGCCAAACCAAATCTTCTTCAGATCAATCGGCATTGCGAGAATACTATGGTATTTTAATTTAGCATCTTTTTCCACCACTACTGCACAACATATCGTCAGAGCACCTGGTAAGAGCATTGTATACCACCAATTATAAGCACCCTTTTGAAAAAAACTGCCTCCCATTAAAAATGCAGTTAGTACTATCGCCACAATGGGTGCTAGCCAAACTAATTTAATAATAAAAGTCTTTTTCCACTTTAATCTTTCGGCCTTCATAATTGATATCATGTTACATGCCTGCCTTTCTATTAGCAGTCACTACTTGCATAAATAATGATTCTAATTCCTGACCTTGTGGGGCAACTCCCTGATAACCTAATTTCCCTCCTGCAATGATCCCAATTTCATCAACGACCTGTTCTACCTCTGACAGGATATGGCTAGATAAAATGACCGTAATCCCTTGCTCTGGAAAAGATCGAATTAGTTTACGCAGCTCTTGAATGCCGATCGGATCGAGACCATTTGTCGGCTCATCAAGAATTAAAAGCTTCGGGTAGTTTAATAGCGCAATAGCGATTCCAAGGCGCTGTTTCATTCCTAAGGAAAACTGTCCTGCTCGTTTTTTTCCTGTATTAGTCAAATCAACAATTTTTAATACTTCATCTATACGTGACTGTGGCAACCCGAGGGCGATCGTTCGAACCTTGAGGTTTTCTCTTGCCGTTAAGTTTTCATAAAGAGGTGGTGTTTCAATTAATACACCCATGTCTTTTAAATCATTACGATTCCATTCACGTCCATTAAAAAGTATCTTTCCTGCATTCGGACGCAGCATCCCCGAAATCATTTTTAACGTTGTTGATTTCCCAGCACCATTAGGACCGAGTAAACCATAAACAGTATTGCGTCGTATCGTTAACGACAGATCCTCTACAATTTTTTGCCCCTTAAAGCCTTTACTAAGATTTTCTGTTTGTAAAATAATATCTTCCATCTATAATCATCTTCCTTTCGATGATTATAGTGTAAAAAATGATTATAAGGATTTTATAAGGAAATCAAAATTTTTTTTGGATCGTCACGCTGAACTGAACTTTTTTTTATGACTATATATTAGAGTGATATGCTTTGTGAAGTAGTTGATTGGAGTGGAGGCTGGGCGACTCCTTGGGGATCAGCAATAGAGGAACTGAGGCTAAAAGCATCACATCCTGTGATAACGCCTCCGTGACCAACATCGTGTTGGCCCAAGCGGCTCATCGGACGCCCCCAGGAAGCCTTGCTCTGTGCGAATGCGTAGCGACAGCAACAATGTTTTAACACATTAATTTTATTGACATAATTGTCTTTCAAAAATAAAAAGCATTTGGAATGAGGACATCCCAAATGCTTTTTATCATGTTGTATAATATTTGATTTACATAAATTCTTTCACTAATTTATTAAAATCATTTTCGCTCATATTAATATCAATATCTGTTAATGGTAGCTCTGAGTAGCCTGGTACTTTTTCTTGATATGAAGCTGTTTCCGTATCTTGATAAATAATACCTGTTACTAAACCTTCATGCTCCATCACTGTACGCATTGCCATAGCACGGTCAGCATTGTCATAGCCTTCGATATCAGCAAGCTTCGTTAAGTTTTCTTTAAACCAATCATACGTATTCACTTTGTTATACGTAACACAAGGTGAGAATACGTTGATGAATGAGAAGCCTTTATGATTAATGCCCGCTTCAATTAAAGCTGTTAACTCTTTAATATCAGTTGAGAAGCCTTGTGCCACAAATGTAGCTCCACTAGTTAAAGCGACTTCTAATGGTTTTAGTGAAGGTTCAATCGCACCACCTGGCGTAGATTTTGTAATAAATCCTGCAGCAGAACGTGGAGATGTTTGCCCTTTTGTTAAACCATAAATTTGGTTATCCATAACAACATATGTGATGTCAATATTGCGACGGATGGAATGGATTGTATGACCCATACCAATCGCAAAGCCATCTCCGTCACCGCCAGAAGCAATAACGTTTAAATCACGGTTAGCCATTTTCAAACCTTGTGCAATTGGTAATGCACGGCCATGAATACCATGGAAACCGTAAGAATTAATGTAACCTGAAATACGACCAGAACAGCCGATCCCAGAGATAACTGCTAATTCGTTTGGTTCGATACCAACGTTAGCCGCGGCGCGCTGAATCGCGGCTTGTACAGAGAAGTCACCACAGCCTGGGCACCAGTTTGGTTTCACTGTATTACGAAAATCCTTAAATGTTGCCATTAGCGAGTCAACTCCTTCACACGATTTTCTAATTCACCTGGCAAGAATGGTGTACCATTGTATTTTGTGATCGTCTCGATTTTATCGTGACCACCAATATTCATCTTCATAATATTTGCTAATTGACCTGTGTAGTTATTTTCTACAACGATTACTTTTTTCGCTTTTGCTACAAGTGGTGCCACTTCAGCAGATGGGAATGGATGAATTAAACGAATATGTGCATGATTCACCTTCATACCTTGAGCATTTAATCGTTCTTGTACTTCTTCAATAGCCCCACGTGTTGAGTTAAAGCCGACTAATAGAATATCCGCTTCTTCGTGTGGCGTATTTGAAAATACTGGATTATCAAATTTCAATGCCTCTAGCTTACGGAAACGTTTATCCATTTGTACTTGACGGTTACCAGTTGCTTCAGATGGCTTACCTGTTTCATCATGCTCAACCCCTGTTACATGGTGAATACCATTTAATGTACCAGGTAGCACACGTGGTGAAATACCGTCTTCTGTATTCTCATAACGTTTGAAGTATGCTTTATCAGCTGCTTCTTCAATGTCGTCAGTAACAATTTTACCGCGGCGAATTTCTATTTTATTGTAATCGAATGGTTCTACAGATTGTTTCCCTAGAGATAGTTGCAAGTCAGTCATTAAAATAACTGGTAATTGTAATTCTTCCGCAATGTTAAACGCTTGGATTGTGTCAAAAAATGCTTCTTCCATTGTAGAAGGTGCAATCACAACTTTAGGAATTTCACCATGCGTACCATATAACATCGCCATTAAATCTGATTGCTCTTGTTTTGTTGGTAACCCTGTTGATGGACCACCACGTTGTGTGTCAACAACTACTAGTGGCTGCTCTGTCATACCTGAAAGACCAATTGCTTCCATCATTAATGAAAGACCAGGACCAGCTGAAGCTGTAAAGGCACGAACACCACCAAAGTTTGCCCCAATTGCCATTGTCGCTGCAGCAATTTCGTCTTCTGTTTGAATAACCGTACCACCGAAATTCGGTAATTTTTTAATAAGGTATTCCATAATCTCAGAAGCTGGTGTAATTGGGTAAGCTGCCATTAAGCGTGTCCCAGCTGCAAGTGCACCAAGTGCTATTGCATCGTTCCCAATCATGAACATACGGCGTTTACCATCTGCTGGTGCTAAAGCCCATTCACCTACACGATCGCCTAAAAGCTCATTCATTAATTCATGGCCGCGTGTAATTGCCTCCATGTTTTTCTGAACAACTTCTTCACCTTTTCTGCCAAAAATATCATCTACAACATTTTGGAACACTTCGTCTTCTAGGTTTAGCAGAGAAGCTGTTGCCCCGATTGCCACCATATTTTTCATCAACGAAGTACCCAACTCTGCCGCTACCTCTGTAAAAGGTACCGCAAATAATGGCGCTTTTGAATCTTCTGGCTTCACTGGATCAAATTTTGCATCCGCTAAAATAATTCCTTTTTCTGTTAACTCTTTATAATTGACGTCGATCGTTTCTTGGTCGAACGCTACTAAAATATCTAAATCATCCGCAATTGAACGTACTTCTGTTGGACGAACTGTAATTTTATTATTCGTATGGCCACCTTTAATTCGAGAAGAGAAATGACGATAACCGTATAGGAAGTAACCTAAACGATTCATTGCCATTGAGAAAATTTCCCCTGTACTTTCAATCCCTTCACCTTGTTGCCCACCGACTTTCCATGAAAGCTGATGTAACATGTCAACAACTCCTTAGATCCAATGTATATACTATTATTTTTCCTTCATAAGTTTAACACGAAGAAACGGTCTGCACTATTGTTATTACGCGATTTCAGCGAAATTCAGACCTTTGACTGAAAATGGCGTTCATAAAGTTGTAATTTTCAAATCAATTTAGTTTAAAAAAATAATGTGCTGATTTCAAGTGACATTTAACATGTTAGTATGTAGAGCATGAGGGATTCTCTTCCTGATATCCTTCTTGTCTATATAAACGCAAAAATGCCTTGCAGCTTATTATGTGCAAGGCATTTTACTTCAATTACTTTTTTTATCGAATACGTTTTTCCACAAGAAGCTTTAAGGCTGTACGTTCCTCACCAGCAATTAAAATATCGGCAAACGCCGGTGCGCAAATTAAATCTGTGCCACTTGGCGCTACAAATCCGCGTGCAATGGCCACTGCTTTCACGGCTTGGTTAAGTGCACCTGCCCCAACTGCCTGCATTTCTGCTTGCCCTTTTTCTCTTATTACCGCGACTAATGCACCTGCAACTGAATTTGGATTAGAGCGTGATGATACTTTTAATGAATCCACAATTATTCCTCCCCGTTTCGCGAATAGTGTTTACGCTCAACAACTCATGTCCCCCTTTTGGACCTCAAGTTATTGTCGATAGGTCATTTTATGCTCGACGAGAACGAAATAGACTATTTTCATTTCTTATATATCAAAACAATCTAAAAAGACTGATAATTAATGAAAAAAATTCACTTTGTCATTGAAATAAAGGCGCCATAATAATTAACTTAGGGCTCCTTAGTAAAACATAAAATGATTTCCGTTCCAGGCTACTCGCTTTGTCGCTGACGCTTCGCTTTCGCACGGAAAACATTCGCTCCGTGCAGGGTCTCGCCTGTCTCGCTATCCCATGGATGTCGAGTAGCCTTCCACTGCAATCAACAATAGTATAGAACTTTTATAAAATTTAAGTATTTTAAAAGTGAACCTTAATGGTTACTCTCTTCAGAATAGAAACTTAAAACAGTTAAGGTGATTGTATATCTGTCGTTGCTGTCGCTTCGCTTTCGCACAAATAACACATCTTGTTGAAGCTTGATTTTATCCCTATAAATTAGATTAACATGCCAGAAAATACATGCTAAATGAAGAGGTTGATTGTAGAGGAGACTGGGCGACTCCTTGGGGATTAGCGATAGTGGAAATCAACCCCTCGTTTTTCCGAAGAGTCATATTTTGATGCTTTAATTTCATTGAATTAACAAATTTTCAAAACAAAAAACTATTGTGCATTTTTTACATACACAATAGTTTCTCTTCTTATGCTTGGAACGGATAATCTTCGTTTATATACACTCGCTCACAATGACGAGCTTTTCCTGTTTTATCATCAATGTCTACAAAGAAACCACTTAACACATCGCGTCCTTTTTTAGGCACTTCAAAACGAGATGGCATGTTTGTTTGGAATCTATAAATGACACTTTCCTTCGTCATCCCTAAAATTTCATCGTATGGACCTGTCATACCAACGTCCGTAATATAGGCTGTTCCATTTGGATAAATTCGTGCATCAGCTGTTTGCACATGTGTATGTGTACCAACTACTGCCGAAGCCTTTCCATCTAAATGCCATCCAAGTGCAATTTTTTCACTTGTCGCTTCTGCATGAAAATCCACGAATACAAGCGGTGACGTTTTATGCGCTTCTTCGATTAATTTCTCTGCCATTGCAAATGGATCCTCATGAGGAGGTAAAAACACTCGACCGTGTAAATTAATAACAGCTAGTGTTACACCGTTTTTTGAAATTTGCACCATACCTTTACCTGGTGCATCACTTGAAAAGTTTGCAGGGCGTATTAAATAATCTGCATCATCTATAAAATCAAAAATATCTTTATTATCCCAAGTGTGATTGCCCATCGTAATAACATCTACACCCATTTGCAATAGGTCATTATAAATATTACGCGTAATTCCACGTCCTGCCGCTGCGTTTTCACCATTGGCAATAACAACGTCTGTGTTATATTTTTTCTTTAAGCGTGGTAAATACTTTTCCACTGCATCTCGGCCGATTGAACCTACAATATCCCCAATAAATAAAACTTTCATTTTCATAACCACACTTTCATTAATTAGCACCTTATATTTTACCACCAATTCAAAGACAAACGCAAAATTATGTCCGTCTAGCGTATTTAACAGATGCTTTTTATAATAGGCTTGAAGATGTAGGCGCTGATACTCTTTCTGATTGTCTATAAAAAAACTGACAAGCTATTAGGTACTTGTCAGACGGACGTTGCTATTTTCTATTTTCTTGTATGATAATACTGGCTCTTATATTGTTCTTTGGGCAGAGCATAGTTATTCATAACAACGCCTAATATTTTCGCTTGTGCTACTAGTAAGGAATTTTTTGCTTTGACAACACTAGATTTCTCTACTACTCCTGTATTAACAATAAGTAGTGCACCATCTGTTTTATTCGCCAAAATTTGTGCATCGGTCACAGAATTAACAGGCGGCGTATCAAAGATAATTACATCATAATAAGTTATCATTTTTTCTATTAACGTATCCATCATTTCTGAAGCAAGAAGCTCTACAGGATTAGGTGGGATTGGTCCACTAGTGAGGACAAATAATCCTTCTATAAACGTTTCTTGTATCGCTTCGCTCAACGTGTCATTTTGTATCAATACACTTGATAGACCTGAAATATTAAGCAATTCAAATGTATAGTGGATAGCAGGTCTTCGCATATCAGCATCCACTAATAAAACTTTTTTACCTTCTTGAGCAAAAACGATTGCAATATTTGCTGCATTCGTTGTCTTTCCTTCACCAGGGATAGATGATGTCACTAAAATTGTTTTACACGATAAATTAGGGAGTGCAAATTTTAAATTTGTTCTAATTGTTCGAAACTGCTCAGAAATGATAGAAGTTGTGTGCACGTTAGTCAATAGTTTCCGTTGCATCATCGCTAATGCTTTCTTTTTTTTATTTTTCATTTTAAACATTATGTGACTCGTCTCCCTCTTCTAGTAGAGATAGATCCTCTGCCTTCTTTTATTGAACTTACAAATCCTAATATCGGTAAATTTAATAGTTCTTCAATTTCTTGCTCTGTCTTTATTGTTGAATCGAAAAATTCTACACTAAAGGCAATACCTGTTCCTAAAAGTAGTCCAAGAAAACCAGAAATCGCAATATTTAGAATTTTTTTCGGCTTCACTGGTTGTGGGTCATCAGCTAATTTAGCTACTGAAAGGACATTGATATTATCTACGTTCATCAGTTTTTGAATATCTTCTTTAAAGACATCTATTATCGTATTGGCAATCTCCACCGCACGTGCTGGTTTTTCATCAAGAATCTTTATAGAAACTACTTGTGATTGGCTTTCATTATTGACTGTAATTTTTTCTGCTAATTGTTCGGGAGATAATTCTAATTTCAACTCTTCAATTACTTTTGATAGAATAGCTGGGCTCTTTATAATGACATTATACGTATTTATTAATTGTAAATCTGTCTCAATTGAATACGCACCCGTATACATTTGTTGTTGATCCATATTTTTTTGATTGATTAATATTTGAGTTTCAGCCTGATATACGGGTGTGATGACATAGTAGCTAACATAAGCAGCCAATACCATCGCGATTACGATTATCGAAAGAATAAGAAGTATACGTTTTCGTAAGATTTTTACTATCGCCTTTACTTGAATAGAATTCTCCATCGAATATATCTCCTTCCCCTAAACTATCTAAATTTGTGTAATGGAGTGTGATATTCATAGTTAATTGTTATAGTAGCTAGTAAAATGAAATACTCAATTATATATTTATTATATAAATTTATGTCCTATGTTATTCCTAATACAACAAGTAATTCATTTTTTCCTCATCGATAAAAAAATGATAAATGCTAGCGTAGATACAGCATTTTTTTTCAACAGCTGATAATAGAGCTTCTTTTTCAATGAAAATTTTATTGGATTTAACTCGAGAACATGAGGGTAGTCATCAACAAAACTGACTATTTCTTCTTTAATCTCTTTTAATAAATGGAGCCCCTTATATGGGGAACCCTGCAAATGAAGTGTTAAATTTACTAAACCTGAAAATACATATCCATTAAAGCTAGTTTCAATGGATGTAAAAATATTTTCAGCTACTAATGTCTCACGAATACGTTCATAGATTACATCATATTTTTCTCGCTCATTCTTACGGTAGCTTCTCGTTAATGATTGCTGTGGCAACACATTGTAATGATAAAGCTGCTGAGGCACATAACAAATTGTTTTACTCTTTGTGATCGCTTTTGTTATGAATAAAACATCTTCAGAAAAATTCATATCCTCTTCAAATCGAATTCCAAATTGATCAAGAAAGGCTTTAGAATACAATTTGCAGCAAGCAAAACCGAAATGTTTTTCATGAAATTCAGTAAATAATAAATGCAAACATTTCTGAGGGTCAAAAAGTGCATTTGCTGTCGACGGATAGTTCAGACGATTGCCATCATTTTTCCCATCTACAAAAACGTCACATTTAGCTATTTCAGTTTCTGTTTCTTGAATAGCGTTATATAATCGTTCCAACATAGATGGCTCTATCCAATCATCCGCATCGACAAACGTAACGTATTGACCTCTAGCCTTGTTAATCCCTATATTTCTTGCATGACTAACCCCACCATTTGATTTATTATGAATGATTATTCGCTGATCTTGTAAGGCAAATTGATGTAAAATAGAAAGAGAATCGTCAGTACTGCCGTCATTAATCGCAATAATTTCGATTGGCTTTAACGTTTGTTGGCAAATACTTGCTAGACATTTCTTTAAATACGATGCTGCGTTATATACCGGTATAATAACAGTTACGAGGATTTCTGACCCCAAAATTTCACCCCTCCAGCTAGGCTGAGCATTTTCATTTTTCCAATTAAATATTTTCGATCAGAAGTAGAAATTCCAAATATGAACAAAGATATACCAAAAATCATACTGTATAAGGCAATATACATTCCTAGAATGTACCAAGTATTCGAAAGTGGGAAAACAATTAGTATAACTTGCATTAAAAGGGACGCAATAACAATAGATACGAAAAGCTTACTAATGCGTAACCAAAATCTTTTAATATTCAGTTGTATTTTTTTTGCATAGTAAACATTCATAATACATGCATTTCCAATAAATAAAGATACTGCAGTTATGATTGCTGTTCCAATAACCCCGAAAAAATAGATGGCAGGAATAGATAGAATAAAATTTGTGCTAGCAAGTGTAATTAACAATACCGTTCGAAACTTAAACATGTTTTTTGCCTTTAACACACTCAGACCTATATTTTGAATTAAATCGACTGAGAAAGGCAACATGATGATCAGTACGATCGGATAGACGATTAAATATTCATCACCTATCCATAATGAGATAAAAGTTTTACCAAATAAAAAAAAGCCACTTAGTACATACCCAAGAATCATTAGCTGAATGGCGCCAACATTGACAAATAACCGATTAATCTCCATTAGACCATCTGCTTGTGTCACCAACATTGAAATCTTCGGCAAATACAAATCACTTATGGCAAGTGCTAGTGCCATAAAAATCATAATAAATTGTATAGCAATTGCATAAATGGCTACATCTTCTGTTCCTTTCATAATCCCCAGTAATACTTGGTCAGTTTGCCAATAAATTTTATCCACTATGACTGTCACAAACAAAAAAAATGAATAGACGAATATTTCTTTTATAAGGCCTGGATTATAACCAGAAAAGATAAATCGTACTTTTAAAGTTTTCAAACAAATAATAGAATTTATTATTAATACACATACATTTAAGCTAGCTACAATACAAACCATCCCCACTGCATCAGCATCTTGTAACAAGAAAAACAGCATCAGTAACGGTTGTACTATTACTTTTATAAATGAAGTTAACTTAATTAGTATGAATTTTTCATAGGCTTGAAGTATTGAAGAGAAAACACTTAATGGAAATTGTAAGGCAAAGCTTACGGTCATCACCATTACCATTACTTTTGCCTTTTCGATTTGCAATGAAGATAAGCTTTGTCCAAAAATTGTCTCGACTTGGAAATATACAAAACAACCGATGGCAAGTGTAAACACACCTATAATCGAAAAAAGTCGCAGAAAAAAGCCATTTAATCTAGCCTCCATCTCCTTATCCCCGACTACTCGATTATTAGAAATATAACGAATAATTGCATTCCCTAAACCAAAATCTAATATTGTTAAATATCCAACAAAAACTGTAATTAATGTGTATAATCCGTATTCTTCTTGACCAAGAATTCGAATCATAATAGGGGTAAACACAATTGCTACTATAAACGTACAAACAATTGATAAGTAAGAGAGAATAGCACCCATCCGAATTTCCTTCATTAGTTCACCTTACCCCCACTTGTCCTTTTATGGATTACATTTTCACTCGAAAATCTTGATACCATTTAATTTTTTACGTGTTTTATTTAACTGATCAAAAGCATTCGGTCCAAATAATTTGTTGATAGCATATTTATAACGCATTACTTTTTTATGTCGTTTTTTTTGTTGCTCTGACAACCATGAACCATTAAAGTGATGGATCGTAAAAGTATTAACAGTTTGGTTAATCGTTCCTGATTCGAAGTCCTTCGCACAGAAATATTCAAATGGATATATGTGTAGGTCGTCATCCAATCGCCTATGTTGGTTGGACTCTGTAAATCCATACTTTTGTCTCGTTAGATCTGTAATGATAACAGTATTTGTTTGTTGACCTTGTTCCGTATAGAAGCTTTTATCTTCATAATAATCTAGCAGTAACTTAATCCATGGATGCCCCTTTACAGCCCCCATTGTACCGGTTACACATGTATCACTATTTTCTCCGCCAGTAAATGCTTGATGAGATAAAAAAGGGTTTAACGATTGCACAACTTCTACATCTGAATCCAAGTAAATGCCACCTTGTGTATATAGTGCATATAACCTTACATAATCAGCTACATAAGCATACTTTTTAGATTCGTAGGCTTCTTGTACAAATTGATTGGATTGAATATCAAATGATTTTTCATTCCATTCAATTAGTTCATAGTCAGGCATTAATTTTTGCCAGGAGGTAATACACGCTTCAACTACCTGCGGATACGGATTTTCGCCAAACCAACAGAAGTGAATTTTTTTAGGAATCATTATACAATTTCCTTTCTGTTATCCAAATAAATTAACGGCATATTACATATCAAACTATTTCATTACTAACTTAATAAACTCCATCAGTTTTACCCTATCTAATAATAGGCTCCACTCTAAATAACTAACATCTGGTGTCACAAATTCAAAGCTATTTAAGTTTGCCATCGTAAAATTTGATAAATTTCGGTGTAATTTAAAAAAGTGTCCCTGTGTTTTCCGTTCAAAATTGTTGACCCAAGGATAATCGGTCGTAACAATTTTCAAATCTAATGCGCAGTACTCAAGGAGCTTAGTTGAAGCTTGTAAATTGAAAGGGTACACATCAGGCATATAATTCAATCCGTATTCAGCCTTTGACGCTAGAAGAGGAACTTCATGATAAGGAAGTGATCCTGAAAAGATAATATTTTTATAGCCTTTGAAAGATTTATATAATTCATTTGTTGGATTTCCTATTAATAAAATCGTGTTATCCTTTAAAGTTGTCGTAAAGGGCTTTAGCGCATCAGCGGTACCTCTTTCAGTTCCCATTGCGCCGACATATACAAAGTCGTACTCTTTTTTTGATGTTTTGATGAAAAAGTCTTTTGATATTCCCATATCTCGATGAATTTTGGGAACATTGTCCTTCATCTTAAAATCCTTTTCCACAAGTTCATTCAAAAATACGCGACCATGTGGTTTAACATTACAAGTCTTTTTTACAAAATTTTTCAACATCGGAAAATGACCAGTTGATAACGAATTATATTCATGAATAATCTTTGTCTCTCTTGAATGTTTTTTTATATCTAAACCAGGAAATTTCCATATTAAATCTATATTAGTTTTTGGAATTTCATCTATCTCCGCTGTTAAAATGGTGCTGGCTTCTATATTATCCTGCTGATTTAAATATGCTACATAGGCTGAGATTTCTGGTAAAAATGATTTTCCGTTGTTGACAAATCCAATCTTCAAATAGATGATTCCCCCTTCTTACAACTGCTAATTTTCATTTATAATGGTCTGTCTATTAATTTCACGCTTTATTCATATTTGACCTATTGAGTGCGAGTTTATGATGGGTAAATGAATTTCCGGAAAGAACAAATAAAACAATCATTATCGGTGTTGTATAAATAATAATTTCCGTCATTGAAAGTAAAATATAGGTTATAAGTATTAAAAACGGTAATAGTTGTAGCATGTTCGTATACTTAACTTGTTTTTTAGCAAAAGAAAATGCGTTCCATACTAATGCTGCTACGAATAGTAGAAAAAATGTAACGGCCAACCAACCATACTCAGCTAATAAGGCGATAAAGGTATTATGTGCGTCCAATTGTCCAACATGATAATTTTCTCCATGGCCAAATAATGTGGAATCTTTTATGATGTTTTGCCAAATAGCCATTCGTCCATCAGATAGATCAGCCGATTTCCGCTGAAATTTCCCTACAATTTTTTGAACCGCTTCATTTAGTATCGGAATTTTACTTAGACTAAAAATAAATGCCACACTTAGTACAAATAGAACCGTTACGAGTGCGCCCACTTTTCTAATATTTGAAGCGTTTTGAATAGCTAACAAGACCATACTCATTATGACAGCGGTTAGTACGGTGATGGCAGCCGTTCTACTTTGAGTTAGTAAAATAATATAAAAAACAAAAAAGAATAGGCTTACTAGAACTACGATAGGAACCTTGTTCTTTACACCTTGAAAATATTGAATAGTCCCAGCTAGTAATACGACTGCTAATAATGTCATGGCCAATCCCATCATGTTCGGGTTGCTATAAATCCCCGCAAATGCGTTGAAAACAACTCGATTCATGAAAAAAGATAAGAGAAGAATAATGAGATGTGAGAGACAAATACTAATAGCTAGCACATGTAAAGTAGCTGTTTGAAAAGAGTTATATATAATCGATAACCCTATATACATCGTAAGCATACATACAATATTCATAAGTGATTCCATATCAGAATTGGCTAAAGCACTTATTAGCCCACAAATAATAAATAAATAGAAAAATAAATCGCTCACATACATCCTGCGAATATTTGCGCTGCGATTATAAATAAAAAGGATGATCGGAAAGATGGAAAAAAAGACAGTAAAGTAAATTAGTATAGATATTTCATAAGATAATGCACTGGTGAGTAGTAATACACTCATACATATTGTTAGGATAAAAAACCGCACTTTCATCACCCTCACTATAGCTTCATTTCGTATGTTATTTTGTGAAAAGATGCCACCATTTTCTTTCACTTTTTACGATTGGCTCCGCAATTAATAGCTGCTTATTTTCTAAAATACGTTCATTGTTTTCAAGAAAAAGGTCGACCATATCCAGTTGTTTCATTTTCTCCAAGTAATCTAACCCAGCTTCAAAAAGCAATGGTCTTGTAGATATATTATGGACATCTGAACCATACGTATGAACAAGTCTTGCTTCTATTAAATCCATTGCAAATTGTTGAATTTTTTTGCCAAAATGCCCAGCAATGCTACCTGCCGTAATTTGTGCTAATGCCCCATCACGAATGAATTGTTCAAGGAGCGCTACGTTTTGTCGAATAGCTCCATTTCGCTCAGGATGCGCAATAATCGGTGTAATACCCGATGCAACTAATGACCTAATAATTTCCTTGCAATAGAAAGGGATTGTTTCTGAAGGTAATTCCAGTAAAAGGTAGTTTGAGTTTGCTAACGTATGAAGCTGTTTAGTTGTGATTGACTTTAAAATATTTTCATTAATGCGCACTTCATGTCCAGGAAATAGTTTGATTGGCCATGCTCTTTTTTCTATTTCTAGCTGTAAAGTATGTACTTGATGTAATACAATTTCATATGGCACATCGTACATTGGGTGCTTGACATGAGGGGTCGTAATAATGGCTGTTATACCTTGCATCACAGCATGTTCTAGTAATTGCAATGACTCTGAAAGTTGTTGTGGTCCATCGTCAACTCCGTATAATAAATGACTGTGTGTATCAACCATGCTCTATCATCTCCACATTCCAATTCATCACCTAACTGTTTTTCACCAATTTAAATTATTATTAGTAGAATTTTTTTTTGCTGATAAATAAAGGCACTTATTGTATATATGCCTATTTTCACGGTAAATATGACAGTAGCTTACATACAACTAAGTTAAGAAAAAAGCGCAAAAGCGCTGGAGAGGCCGAAGCAAAAGTAAACGCTCCACCACTTTTGCCCGAGGAAACGAAGCGACCTCGAGGATGTAGCGCTTTAGCCTAGATCCTCGAGGTCGCTTTAGGTATTGTACAGGCAAAAAATCTATAGTTTCCTTAACTATAAAAAAACGTCTTTTACTCTATTTTGAGTAAAAGACGTTTTTTGTATGACAATTATTTTGCGTATTCTACGGCACGTGTTTCACGAATAACCGTTACTTTAATATGGCCTGGGTAATCAAGTTCTTCTTCAATTCGCTTACGGATATCTCTCGCTAAGCGATGTGAAGCCAAGTCATCTATTTTTTCAGGTTGTACGATAATACGGATTTCACGACCAGCTTGAATTGCAAAGGATTTTTCTACACCATCATAGCTTTCGGAAATTTCCTCTAACTTTTCAAGTCTACGGATATAGTTTTCAAGCGTCTCACTTCGAGCACCTGGACGAGCTGCTGATAACGCATCAGCTGCAGCTACTAACACGGCAATAACAGATGTTGCTTCAGTATCACCATGGTGAGAAGCAATACTATTTATAACGACCGGATGTTCTTTGTATTTTGTAGCTAATTCCACACCGATTTCGACGTGGCTACCTTCAACTTCATGGTCAATTGCCTTACCAATATCATGTAATAAGCCTGCACGGCGAGCTAATGCTACATCTTCACCAAGTTCAGCAGCAAGTAAGCCTGCTAAATATGCGACTTCAATTGAATGTTTTAGGACGTTTTGTCCATAGCTTGTACGGTATTTCATGCGGCCTAAAATCTTCATTAAATCTGGATGTAAGTTATGAATGCCAATTTCAAATGTTGTTTGTTCACCTG
Organism: Lysinibacillus sp. G1-3; assembly: GCF_056322905.1. Classification (NCBI taxonomy): domain Bacteria; kingdom Bacillati; phylum Bacillota; class Bacilli; order Caryophanales; family Bacillaceae; genus Lysinibacillus; species Lysinibacillus sp. G1-3. The sequence goes on along the minus strand of NZ_JBWHYQ010000001.1, from coordinate 393,380 downwards.
TTTCGCGGATTTGTTCATCCACTTCACGACGAGCTTTTTCCACCATTTCCTCAATTCGAGCAGGGTGAATGCGGCCATCCTGTACAAGTTTTTCAAGTGCAAGTCGAGCCGTTTCACGACGAATTGGATCAAAGCCTGATAAAATAACTGCCTCTGGAGTATCATCAATAATTAAATCTATACCTGTTAACGTTTCCAAAGTTCGGATATTACGACCTTCACGACCAATAATACGACCTTTCATTTCATCATTTGGCAAGTTCACGACAGATACTGTTGTTTCTGCAACGTGATCTGCTGCAAAACGCTGTAGTGCCAGTGATAAAATTTCACGCGCTTTTTTATCTGACTCTTCCTTCGCACGTGTCTCAGCTTCCTTCGTCATCACAGCAATATCAGTTGCTAGCTCTTTTTCTACTTCTCCTAAGATAATAGCTTTTGCTTCATCTCTAGTTAAAGCCGAAACTCTTTCTAGCTCTGTTTTTTGCGAGGCAACGAGCTCGTCCACTTTGCTTTCCATCTGTTCAATATGCTGTTGTCTTTCGCTTAGAGCTTGTTCTTTACGCTCTAAACTTGCTTCTCTCTTATTTAGAGCATCATCTTTGCGATCAAGATTCTCTTCTCTTTGCAATAAACGGTTCTCTTGTTTCTGAAGCTCAGAACGACGTTCACGAATGTCATTTTCTGCTTCAGTACGAAATTTGTGAGTTTCATCTTTGGCTTCAAGTAGTGCTTCTTTCTTCAATGCCTCCGCTTCTCGTTTTCCTTCTTCAACGATTGTTTCAGCGACATGTTTAGCACCAGTGATTTTTGAGTCATTCACTTTTTTCATGTAGATATAGCTAACAGCGGCACCAACGATGAGTCCAAGCAAAGCGGAGATGATAGTAATTGCATCCATATGAACACCTCCTCTTGCTATTTGGGTAATACAGTTTCAGTCGGCGCATACATTCATTTCACCTTGGCATAATTATGTCCCGGATTTTGAATTGTGTTCAAGTATGCACGAGGACCGAAACGATGTCGGTCATTCGGTAAAGTCACTAGACGTGGTGTTTTACCTATGCAAATTAGTTAGCCGTTTTCGCAGGATGCGAAGCTTTAAGGCGAACGTTCTTATGCATCATTGTCTGTTCAAAATCTTGCCAGTTGCCAGAGGCTTCAACTTCATTTACGAGATCTTTAAAAGCCTTTCCAAAATGAAGTCAAAATGTAATGTACTGCCTATTTAAAGTCATAATTCAGAAATTATACATATTTAATTGTATAGCTAGCCTCAAGCTCTGTCAAGGATAGTCGGGCATCTGTTCGCCTCTCAAAAGAAAAAAAGTCAGTCATATCCATTAGGAGAATTAATTACCTATTACTTTTACACTAACGTTAAATTCACCTTTTCATATTCATACGTAGAAGCAGTACTTAGGAAGTATTATTTTCTTTTGGTGGAAGCTATTTATTCCCGATGCTATATCAAATTTACGGTGAGGAAAATATGATCCCCACTTCCCTTTATGACGTTCAATCTATCACTTCTTTGATTCTATCCTTCGGTACCTCTTCCTATTGCCGACTCATTGCTCAATTGCCTTCATCACTAAATATATGGATATCCTTACAAATATTATACAACCACATTCTCCAGTATGTGTAAAGAACAAATGGCAAAAGCGCTCGTTTACATCCGACAAGCGCTGGAGAGGCCGAAGCAAAAGTAAACGCTCCATCACTTTTGCCCGAGGAATCGAAGCGACCTCGAGGATGTAGCGTTTTAGCCTAGACGCCGACTATGCTTTAGTTTATCCACAGGCAAAAAATCTATAGTTTCCTTAAAAAATAAAAAAAATGCATTGCTCTCACTATAAAGAGTGGGAACAATGCATTTATATTATTCATCTTCAAGAAGAAGCTTTAATTCATCATCCATATCTTCCTCTTCATCATGCGCAGCAATTGTATAAGATGAAGATGCAATACCGTAAGAAGCACGGATTTTATTTGCGATGTCGTCAAGCACTGCTGGATTTTCTTTTAAATACTGTTTAGCATTTTCACGACCTTGACCTAGGCGCTCATCACCGTAAGCGTACCAAGAACCGCTTTTTTGAACAATGTCTAGTTCAACACCTAAATCGACTGTTTCGCCCTCTTTTGAAATTCCTTCACCGTACATAATGTCAACTTCAGCTGTACGGAATGGTGGTGCTACTTTGTTTTTCACAATTTTAATTTTTGTACGGTTACCCATAATGTCATTGCCTTGTTTAATAGCTTCTGCACGACGTACTTCTAAGCGAACGGAGCTATAGAATTTAAGTGCACGTCCACCAGGTGTTGTTTCTGGGTTTCCGAACATAACACCAATTTTTTCACGTATTTGGTTAATGAAAATAGCAATTGTTTTTGATTTATTGATAGCACCTGAAAGTTTACGTAAGGCCTGAGACATTAAACGCGCTTGTAAACCAACATGCGAATCACCCATATCTCCTTCGATTTCCGCTTTCGGAACTAATGCTGCTACTGAGTCAATAACGATGATATCGATAGCACCACTACGTACTAATGCTTCTGCGATTTCAAGCGCCTGTTCTCCTGTATCTGGTTGAGATAATAAAAGCTCATCAATATTGACACCCAATTTTTGTGCATATATTGGATCTAATGCATGCTCAGCATCGATAAACGCTGCTTGTCCACCATTTGCCTGAACCTCTGCAATGGCATGAAGTGCAACCGTTGTTTTACCTGATGATTCAGGGCCGTATACTTCAATAATACGTCCACGTGGATAACCACCTACACCTAATGCAGCATCAAGTGCTAGCGAACCACTTGAAGATGTAGCAATTTCTAAATCCGTCTTTTCGCCAAGTTTCATGATAGAACCTTTACCAAAGTTCTTTTCAATTTGTTTTAACGCCTGTTCTAAGGCTGCTTTACGATCACTCATTCATTTTCCTCCTTCGAAAACTGTTCACTGTTTTTCTCTATCTCTACTATACTTGTTTTTAAGAGAAGACGCAAGAAAAAAGCGAACGTTTATTCGTTTTTCTTCAAAATAAAAATTTGGGTAACTTTCCATTACCCAAATTTCTATTTTCAACTATATTATGGACCATCACTAAAACGTGTGGTTGATTTTCGTTCTGGCTGGGCGCTCTCCTAGGGGCGTCCAGTCTCCCAACTTATTTACATAGTAGACGTTTTAACAAAAGTCATCTGCAACTTTTGGTGATGAACCTATATTATACCGGGGCAAATTAATTAACGTTTTTTAAAGCCTCTTTCTTCTAAAAGCTGCATTAAATAATGACAAGTAAATTTCGCAGCCCGCAGTCGATTTGTATTACGCATGCCCGATAAATGAAGTAAGTACGTGATCGGTTTCTCATCACCAATTGCGATACCAATCCAAACCGTCCCTACTGGTTGATGATCATGGGCTGTAGGACCTGCTGCACCTGTTAATCCAATACCAATATTAGTATCAAATTTTTCACGTACAGCGCTAGCCATAGCTGCTGCACATTCACTGCTTACAATCCCATGTGTAGTTAATAATTTTTTAGAAATACCGAGCTGCTTTATTTTAGCCTCTTCTGTATACGTAACAACGCCACCAACTAGGGCATCCCCAACACCTGGTATTTCTGCAAGCTCAGACTGAAATAATCCCGCTGTTAAACTTTCTGCCGCAGAAATTGTTAACTGATTATCTAGTAACATTTCTACTGTTTTAGAGGCTAGAGAATCATCATCTATACCGTATTGATAGTCACCTACAAGCGCTTGGATCTCTGCTACCTTTGCAGCAATAAGCTGCTGTGCTTCTTGCTCCGTTTCTGCCTTGGCAGTCACACGCAGTGTAACTTCGCCGTCAGAAGCAAGTGGCGCAACAGTTGGGTTTGTTTGCGAATCTAAAATGGCTTGGACACGTACTTCAAGCTCTGCCTCTCCAATGCCATAAAAACGCATAACATGCGATAGAATAACCCCTCCAGTATTTAACATCGCACTAAGCTTTGGCTTTGCTTCAAACTGGAACATCGGCTCAAGCTCTTTAGGTGGCCCCGGAAGCAAAATATAAGTACGCTCATCTTTAGTTAGTATCATTCCAGGTGCCATACCATGATGGTTTGCAAGCACCTCACTACCTGCTAATATTAAAGCCTGCTTACGATTATTGTCCGTCATTGGACGTCCTCGCTTTGCAAAAAATTGCTCAATATATGTCAGCGCGATATCGTCAAATTCAAGAGTAACGCCAAGATGACGAGCAATCGTTTCCTTTGTTAAATCATCCTTAGTAGGTCCAAGCCCACCAGAAAAAATGATTAAATCAGCACGAGACTCTGCAATGGAAATAGCTTCTTCTAAACGTTGTGCATTATCTCCAACTACAGTGTGATAATACACATTTATCCCTAATTCGGACAACTGACTAGAAATAAACTTTGCATTTGTGTTCGAAATCTGACCAAGCAATAACTCTGAGCCAACCGCAAGAATTTCAGCATTCATGATCCTCAAGACCTCTCTTATTTAGAATCGAGTAAGGCACGTCGATTTAGATAGAAATAATCCCATCCAGACCATAGTGTAAAGAACAATGCAATATATAACATAATTGTATCAAACGGAATACCAATAAGTGTAAATATTGTATTGTGTAAAAGTGCTGCTCCGATGGCGACAATTTGGGCCCACGTTTTAATTTTACCAAGCTGGTTTGCCGCAACAACTTCTCCTTCACCTGCCAATATTAAACGAAGACCAGTTACTGCAAACTCACGGCTAATAATTATAATTATTATCCATGCAGGCGCCATATTAAGCTCTACCATTAAAATAAAAGCTGCTGAAACTAGTAATTTGTCAGCAAGCGGGTCTAAAAATTTACCAAATGTTGTCACAAGATTATACTTACGTGCGTAATAACCATCCACCCAATCAGTCGCTGAAGCAAAAATAAAAATAAGTGCACCTACAAAATGATGAACAGGCATATCCGCACCGAATAGTGACATTGTTCCCCAGCCAAAATCAAACATCATAACAATGACAAAGAACGGAATAAGTAAGATTCGAGAGATGGTAATTTTATTTGGAATGTTCATTTTTCTAACACCTTTCATGATGAAAGAAAGTAGTCATCACTAGATGACTACTATTCTTTATTGAAATTGATGACGATGTTTTGCGTTACAGCTTGCTGTGCATACGTTAAAGGCTCGTCATTAATGTATACCTTGGCTTGCGTTGAATTACCTAAACGGATACGAGCATAATTTTGAGATGTTGCGTCAAATTCTACTACTTCTCCTGCATTATATACACGAGTATCTGTTAGTATTTCTTGTTGCTGTTGGTCTCGAATACCGATAAATGTAGGACCTGATACTTCGATACGTATTTTAAATGTATCTGCACCTGTTAACGTATATGAAGTTGTAGCACCATCCGCTTCAACAGTCCCTGCTGAAATCGATTGCTTAACCTCTTCAGTTTCGTCAGGTGTATCCTTTGCTGAATCTGTTGACTCTTGTTTGTCATTTGATTGAGCTTTTTTATTTTCTTTTTCTTTATCTTTTTCTGTATCTATAGGTTTTGCTTTTGTATCGTATTGCATTTCTGGAGGCGTCTCATCTCCAGCATTCGGTACTGCACTATTTTTAGACTGCATGAGTACCCAAATTACTACAATAATGACAATGATAAATAAACCAACGATTATTTTCGGCATTGCCTCCATCATTTTAGTAGAAGGGCCTTTTGAAATTTTTCTTCTACTTGGACTATTCGTCATCGATTGACTTACTTGATTGTTTGAAGTACCTGGTAGCTCACTTTTATACGTTTCTAAAATTTCCTCTGCGTTCAAATCAACGGCGTCAGCATATTGTTTGATAAAAGCTCGTACATAAAATGAACCAGGCATGATCGAATAATTGCCCTCTTCAATACCTATTAAATAACGCTTTTGTATTTTCGTTATTTCTTGTAAATCGTCTAAACTGTAGCCTTTAGACAGTCTCGCCTCTTTCAGTCGAGTCCCTAATTCTGCCACTCAAAACACCTACTTTAACATCAATTTAAAAATTAAATCCTAAAATCCTCCAAATGAATTGGATTCGGACATCATATGGTTTTTTTCCATTATCTCATACGTAATTTCTTCATCTGGGTGATGACGTAATTCAATGATATAATCAAAATCCTCTATCCTATAATCTGAATGCTGAACAAACATGTCTGGATGCTCGACGACCTTTATGGAAGGCATATTCATCATTTCACGCACTAGTTGTAAATGCCGCTCATCAGATGAACGACGTGTTACAATGCCATCTAATATAAAAATATTATTGTCACTGAATTCATCACCAGCGAGTTTATTGCGAACAGTCTGCTTAATCATTGTAGATGATAAAAAAATCCATTTTTTATTGGCACATACACTAGCCGCTACAATCGATTCAGTTTTTCCAACTCGAGGCATTCCACGTATTCCTATGAGCTTATGCCCTTCTTTTTTAAATAGCTCAGCCATAAAGTCAACTAAAATACCAAGTTCATCTCGGACGAAGCGGAAGGTATTTTTTTCATCTGCATCTCGAGGAATATAATGACCGTGCCTTATGGCTAAACGATCACGGAGTTTTGGTTGTCGAAATTTGGTTACGTTAATATGTTCCATTGTCGAAACAATTGTACGAAAACGCTCAATTGTCTCATCGTTGTCTGTATGCACTAACATACCACGTCGATCCTCATCGACACCATTTATTGAAATAATATTGACACGAAGCATCCCTAAAAGTGAAGCAATATCTCCTAATAATCCAGGGCGATTCACCTGAATTTCATATTCAAAGTACCAATCGCTCAAACACACTCGTTCCCTTCCTATTAGTTAACGTAAAAAATCCCTTATAAGTTCCATCATAGCTGATTTTTTATGTAATGGAAAGTTAGAATACATGGAATTATAGCGTTATTTTTAAAAACTTACTATTTTTTTTTTGAACATCCTAAATAGGCTTACATACGTTCCCTTTTCTATACAGAAATTGCTTTATTAAATAGAAAAAAGAGGAGATCACTCTCCTCTTTTTTTACTGTACAGGTTTATTTTGCACAAGTTTAACGACACAATTCGCCAGTGCGTGTTTTTCTTCTTCAGAGGCAACGCCCCATAAATCCGACAGCACTCGTTCTTGTTCATTTTTAGGATCGACATTTGTCGCCAAATATTCTCCAATTTGTACAGCAGCTTGTTGAATCATTTGCGATGGCACACCGCTAGATTCTGCTCGCATAACATTTTGACCTAAAAACGATGTCCATTTATGCCAGTTCTCTAAGATAGTCATACTGTTCCTCCTCCTTTACACATGTAGTATGTGCAAAAAAGAACATTATATGTACCAACCACCGTTTAATCGAATTACTTGTCCCGTTACATAATCTGCATTTCCAGAAAGGTAGAAGCGCACCATTTTAGCAACATCCGTTGTTTGTCCAGCTATCCCTAGCGGAATGTCCTCTAAAATATAGTCAAGCTCCTCTTCACTTAAATGACTGTTCATCGAGGTATTTATAAAGCCAGGTGCAATGGCATTAACTCGAATACGTGACAGTGCCGCTTCTTTCGCATATGACTTTACAAAAGCATGTTGGGCGCCCTTCACAGTTGCGTATAGAGCTTCACCAGCCGATCCAGCCTCTCCCGATACGAAAAACATATACATTTCTTCAAAAAATGTAAACATCTCTACTGTGACACAACTTATTTCTTTCGAATTTCGTTTTGTGTCTTCCTTATTCTCCGAGTCTGGTTTCGCAAAAAGCTACTGCCATTTTGTATGACTCTCCAAAGGCTTAAATTCTGCAGTATCGTAGCGTACACACCTAAGGGTTAGTTTTTAGTTAAGCTCCTTAGATTGAATAATTTGCTAAGTTAATGCTTGCGTTCAAATCTCTATACAACTTTAATCCGCAAGAGCAGATAAATAATCTGTCTTTCAGTTTCAAATCGAATTTGATTTGTCCACAACTAGAACAAGTTTTGGATGATGGATACCATCTGTCGGCTTCAATAAATTCAATTCTGTATTTTTGACATTTGTATTGAATTTGCCGTTTGAATTCATATAGCTTTTGCCCGGCTACCGCCTTCGCCAGATGTTTATTTTTCATCAACCCTTTTACATGTAAATGTTCCATTACAATACGAGATGGCTTGGTTTTCACAATCTCATTAGAACATTGATATAATGATTTGTTCGGATGTCATTAAGTCACTTATATAAATTGCGGATTTCAGAGTTTAGCAAATTTCCCAATGGACATTCATTCCATGCGTACCACCTCTCTTTCACTAGGATAAAATCACATTACCCTATTTAGAGAGGTTGTTAACATTTTTAAAGTTGTATATATTTTTCTTGTTCACACGAAGGCGCAACCCTTCATGCAGTCTTTCTCTCACGAGTAGACCTCTTATGCTTTCACATAAGCGCAGACTATATCTTCATCTTATCTTCTAATAAGAGCCACATTTTTCTTCCGCCATTCGCTTGCGGTTTTACTCTCCCTCGAGGAGATAGTCGTTGAACGTCTTCCTTGTCTCATTAGAGATTTAGGAGTTCGCTGCTAAACATCCATTGTCAAAGCACTTAGCGCCACCGTTTTCCGTTGTCACGATGATCCTTTACGGACACTGAGTGATTTTTTTCAGCTTATGCCATCCTTGTTGTTTTTTCTGCTTTCGCACCGTTACATCTGCCGTTTCCAGCTCCGCGTTGGTCACAAGGCTTTAGGAGTTAAAAGCAATTAACGTGGAGTTCGCACCAATCGCTTGATACGAAGGGTATTCTGTTATAAATTTATGCTACTATACAGGTTTGTATAGGTTTGTCAAAATTTGTTGTAACAGTTTAGTTACCCAAATCGAACCGATAAAAAGTACATAGCTGACATCATGAGCACGAAGCTTTGATGACAGCAATGCCGTCAGGCGCATTGGGTTTTGCACATGGACACGCCATAATGCATCCATATCCTCCACAGTAGTATCTTCAAGTAGAGAATAATGCGCTTGACCATTTGCAAAAACAATTGCTTGCACATTAAAAATTTGCGCTGCTAGTAATTGCGCCCCGGATGCTTTCGAAAAATCTCCCTGCACAAGCATAAATTCCTGTGCAGGGAAATTTTCTGAAAGAGAGTGGTATAAAGCCTGTGCTGCTTTTTCATTGTTTGAAAAGTGTAAGTAGATGGACCAGCCGTCTTCTGCCAGACTCTGACAAATAGCACGACCAATCTCACCCGATGCACCTAACACGAGGGCAAACTTTTTCACTGTTCGCCCTTCTCTGTAGGTAAAATTTTAAAGACAGTTTGTTGTGATTCACCTTGAATTGAAGAAAATGCTTTTTGCAAATCTTCAATCGTTAGTTCTTCTAGCACAGGTACAACATCGAACAAATTCATCTCATTAAACGAATAACGTGTAAATTGGTTGGCGATGAATTCAATAGAGTTCAGCGCACGTAGGAAGAAACCAATTTTTTTACGTTTCACTCGTTCTAAATCGGCACTTTCAAATTGTGCATATCCTTCATACTTTGCCAATTCTTCTTTAATAGCTTTCTCTAATCCAGCCGGGTCTGCAGAATCCGAGCCAATCATAGCAAAACCAAAGCCGTTTTCTAACGTGAAATCAAATGCATACGTTTCATCAATTAAGTCATTTTCATAGATGCGCTCATAAAATTCAGATGTACGTCCGAAAATAAGTTCAAGTGCAATTTGAACAGATAGCTCATGTTTTAACATATCACGACCAGAAAGATTTGTTTCTTTTGCTTTTAAGCCGATATAAACCTTTGGCTTTTGTACATCCATATGCAACTCACGCTCTTTGATAGCAACATCAGTCGGTTCTTTATCAAAGTAGCGTTGTATTGGTGTTGGTTCAGTGAACTCTTTTTTACCTTGATTGTCACGAATAAACGTCATCATTTCATTAGGGTCTACAGCACCAATAACAAACAATAACATATTGGATGGATGATAGAACGTATTGTAGCACGTATATAAGTGGTCCGCAGTAATGCCATCAATCGTCTCGATTGTACCAGCGATATCAATTTTTACCGGGTGATTATGATACATATTTTCGATCGTACCAAAATACAAGCGCCAATCTGGCTGATCATCGTACATCGTAATTTCCTGACCAATAATACCCTTCTCCTTATTCACTGTTGCTTCTGTAAAGTAAGGCTCTTGCACAAAATTTAATAATGTTTCTGTACTTTTATAAATATTGTCCGTCGAAGAAAATAAATAAGCCGTACGTGTAAATGATGTAAAGGCATTTGCTGAAGCGCCGAATTCACTAAACTTTTGGAATACATCCCCATCTTCTTTTTCAAACATTTTATGCTCTAAAAAGTGAGCAATGCCATCTGGAACTGTAATGCTTTCTGTTTCACCAAGCGGCACAAATGCACGATCAACAGAACCGTACTTAGTTGTGAACGTCACATATGTTTTGGAATAGCCTTTTTTCGGTAAAATATAGACATCTAAGCCATTCTCTAATTTTTCATAATACAATGTTTCATCTAATTGTTTGAATTCAATTGTCTTCATTGTGCGGCTTGCTCCTTCCCACATAAGAAATAGACCGCTTCTAGCTGAATTTGCTTCGCCATTTCAACGATATCTTCTCTCGTTACAGCTTTCCATTTATTTGCCCAAGCTTCAACAGAGAACTCCTCGGGTAAATCTTTATATTGGTCAAAAATTTCTATTTGTCCTCGGGCAGAATCCAATGACTCTTTTAGCTGATTCGTCAGCATTGCCTTTGTTTGCTCTAATTCCAAATCAGTAATATCGCCTGCTTGCATAACAGCAATTTGTTCTTTAATTAGTGATAGTGCTTTTTCTTCATTTTTTGGTTCAATCCCAGATACAACAAAGACTAAGCCATAATGTGATGCAAAGGAGCTAGACGCATAGTAAGCTAAACTTTCCTTTTCACGAACATTCATAAATAATTTGGCATGAGGATAGCCACCGAATACGCCGTTAAAGATTTGCATTTTAGCAAAATCAGGATCACCAAATCGTACTGGTGTACTAAAACCAATATGCAGCTTTCCTTGCTTCATATCTTGTTGCTCACGTACATAATCATTTTGTGGATGCTGTTGCGGAAGCACAGCAGGAACTTCTTCAGGTGTACGATCATTAAACGGTAGTGCTTTTTTCAGCTGTTCCACGATTTCGTCTTCATTAATATCACCCGCGACATAAATATCTATTTTATCGTTAGCAAGCATCGATTGATATGCTTCAAACAATGACGCAGGGGTAATTTTTTGAATGTCCTCAACAGTTCCATTAGCAGAAATAGAGGCCGGTTCATTCGGACGTAAAATCTGTTGAATACGTTGCTGCGCAAATCGAGATTTATCGTCAAAAATAGACTCGATACGTTGAATGACCGTTTTCTTTTCACGCTCTACTATCGATTCTTTAAATACACCGTTTTCTATATTCGGTTCAAAGATTGCTGTGTGCAATAAACCAAGTACCTCGTTTAAAACACTTGTATTTGCCAAATAATGATCGTTAACGGATTCTACATTCATCAGTACTGTATGCTCATTACCACGTTTAGATGTATCAAAATAAAGCACTGTGCCATACAAGTCATCCAAGAAACCTCGGAATGCAGCTGTTGTCTTATATTTAGCATTGCTGTGTTGCAACACATTTGTTAACACTGTGCGTTCAGACGCATTTGTAGCCGTTAATGCTCTTCTCCATTTAATTGAAAAATTTACGGTTTTAAATTGGGTCGTTTGTCGGATATGCAAATTGACACCTTTTGCAAAAGGGATTGTTTTAAACATATATAGAACCCTCCTTATCTTTCTTAATATAACAAAGTACTACACATACTATACATGTCTATTGTCTATAATTGCAAAAAGAATCCAAAGTATGTATACGGAAAGTTTGAAATTTCATTTGGTTACTTGATGAACCTGTTCATACTAGCAAATAAAGATCAACCTTCAACCATTATTTTCCCAAACACTTGCGCTATGCACAAGGAAAAAGACTGAGCATTTTCGCCCAGTCTTTGTTGTAAACAATTGTTTCTTTAGCGTTTCCCCTTAATATAAGGTTGACCACTAGCTTTTGGTGCATTTGCTTTACCGATAAATCCTGCTAATGCAAGGATTGTTAATACATACGGTAAAATTTGCAAGTATACAGCAGGAATGTCTTGAACGTAAGGAATTGTGCTTCCTGCAACACTTAACGTTTGTGCTACTCCAAAGAATAAAGCTGCACCTAATGCACCGATTGGATGCCATTTCCCAAAAATCATTGCAGCAATGGCCATAAAGCCTTGACCAGCAATTGTTGCATGTGAGAAATCGCTTGTAATTGATTGCGCATACACTGCACCACCAAGACCACCTAACGCCCCTGAGATGACAACAGCAATATAGCGCATTCTATTAACATTTACGCCCATCGTATCTGCAGCCATTGGATGTTCACCGACAGCGCGTAAACGTAAACCGAATGGCGTTTTATAAATAATAAACCATGCGCCGATAGCTACTGCAAAAGCTAAAATTGACGTACTATAGACATCACGGAATAATAATGGACCAAGGAACGGAATATCCTCTAACAAAGGAATTTCAAAACGAGTTATTGGGTGGGTAATCATATCAGTTTGCCCTTTACCATAAATCATTTTTACTAAGAATACAGTTACTGCTAAACCTAATAAATTAATAGCAACCCCTGATACCGTTTGATCGGCACGGAAGGAAATCGAAGCAACTGCATGGAATAGAGAGAAGATTCCCCCAGCAATGACAGCTGCCAGCATAGCTACCCAAATTGTTGCTGCACCAAATGTTGAAGCAAATTCTAAATTGACATAAATACCAACAAATGCACCTACAACCATTAAACCTTCTAATCCGATATTGACAACACCAGATCGTTCAGAGAATACACCACCGATTGCCGTAAAAATTAAAGGTGTTGCGAAGAAAATTGCAGAAGGGATGATGAAATATAACATTTCTAAAAAGCTCATGTTATTGTCCCTCCTTTTTTTTGCTCAACTTTTGTAATGCTACTCGAATAATATAACCTGATGCTACGAAGAAAATAATTAACGCAATAATAATAGATACGATTTCCTCGGGAATACCCGCAGCATTTGGCATATTTAGTGCTCCGTATTTAAGTGAACCGAATAATGAAGCCCCGAATACAACCCCTAGTGGCGTATTAGCACCAAGTAAGGCAACGGCGATACCATCGAAACCTATACCTGTAAAGCCTGGTTTAATAGAAGCGTTTTGGAAAGTACCTAATGCCTCCATAGCACCTCCAAGACCCGCAAACATACCTGAAATCGTCATAGCTAAAATAATGTTTTTGTTGACGCTCATACCTGCATAATCTGCAGCATGTTTATTAAAGCCTACCGCTTTAAGCTCATATCCACGTGTTGTTTTTTCTAAAATGAACCACATAACCATGACCATTAACAGTGCAACAATGATGCCATAGTGAAGACTTGAATTGTCTGTTAGCTCTCTTAAAAACGGAGAACGTAAAGAAGCTGATTCATGAACGCGTTCTGTTTTAAAGCCACCGTCAGACAATTTTTTAATCACTGCATTCGCAATATAAAGCGCAGTGTAGTTTAACATAATTGTCGCTATAACTTCGTGAACTTTAAATTTCGCTTTTAAGAAACCTGCAATAAAGGCCCAAAATGCACCTGCAGCTGCTGCCGCAAGTAATGCTAATGGTAAGTGAATAATTTTAGGTAGATCAAACGCATAGCCTACCCAAGCTGCTGCTAGCCAACCTAAAATTAACTGACCTTCTACACCAATATTAAATAAACCTGTACGGAAAGCAAATGCTACCGCTAGACCCGCCAATAAATACGGTGTTATTTGACGGATTGTGTTCCCAATAGAATATGAATCTCCAAAAATACCTGTCCAAAGTGCGATATAACCTTGTACTGGGTCATAGCCGCTAACTACCATCACGATAGCCCCAACAATTAAACCGATAATGATAGAGATGATAGGAACGAGAATATTAATGACACGATTTGACATTAGTCATTCCCCTCCTTCGTACCATTCTTTTTATTTTCACTTTTTTGTCCTGCCATTAATAGACCCAGCTCTTGTTCTGTCGTTTCTGTTGGATTTAACTCATCAACAATTTGACCGTCATAAATAACAGCAATTCGGTCTGAAACATTCATGACTTCATCTAATTCAAATGAAATTAACAGTACCGCTTTTCCTTTATCACGTTGCTCGATCAAGCGAGAGTGAATAAACTCAATTGCCCCTACGTCAAGACCACGTGTTGGTAGTGCAGCAATCAATAAGTCTGGATTACGATCAATTTCACGACCGATAATCGCTTTTTGTTGGTTACCACCTGAAAGGGCACGTGCTGGTGTCATTTCACCATTCCCTGTACGCACATCATATTCTTCAATGATTTGGCGTGCTTTTTCAGACACTTTCTTATAGTCCATAACAAAGCCCTTAGCGATCGGAGACTGATAATATGTTTGTAGTGCGATATTATGACCTATTGGGAAATCTAAGACTAAACCATGCTTATGGCGATCTTGTGGAATATGCCCAACGCCTTCCTCAGTAATTTTCCGAGGCTTCATATTTGTAATATCTTTGCCATTTAATTTAACAGTACCACTCTTTATTTTACGTAGACCAGTAATGGCTTCGATTAACTCAGACTGTCCGTTACCATCGATACCTGCAATACCAACAATTTCACCTTTACGTACTTTTAAGTTTAAGCTTTTAACCTTATCGATATTACGGTAGTCTGTAACAACCAAATTATCGATTGAAAGTACTTCATCAGTTGGGTTTGCTTCTGTTTTTTCGGTTTTAAATTCGACTTGGCGACCAACCATCATTTCAGCTAATTGGTTAGGATTTGTTTCAGCAGTGCTAACCGTTCCAATCCCTTCACCTTTGCGAATAATTGTCACACGATCAGAGACTTCCATAATTTCTTTTAGTTTATGGGTAATTAGAATAATAGATTTGCCCTCTGCAATTAAGCGACGCATTATTTGAATAAGCTCTGTAATCTCCTGTGGTGTTAAAGATGCAGTTGGTTCATCAAAAATTAAAATTTCTGCACCGCGGTATAGTGTTTTTAAAATTTCAACACGCTGTTGCATCCCCACAGTAATATCTTCGATTTTGGCATATGGATCAACATCTAAGCCATATTTTTCAGAAAGTGCTTGTACTTTCTTCGCCGCATCTTTAATGTTAACAATACCCATTTTCGTTGGTTCAGAACCTAAAATAATGTTCTCTGTTACTGTGAAATTTTCCACTAACATAAAATGTTGATGAACCATACCAATCCCTAAATCATTGGCCACATTCGGGTTTGTAATTTTAACAGCTTTCCCACGAACTCGAATTTCGCCACCCTCTGGTTGATACAAACCAAAAAGGACGTTCATTAAAGTCGATTTACCTGCACCATTTTCGCCTAGCAGTGCATGGATTTCGCCTTTTTTCAGCTGGAGGGTGATGTTATTATTCGCCACGAAATTACCGAACTCTTTTCGGATTCCTAGCATTTCAATCACATATTCCAATTTTGTCACTCCCTTAATAGGCACTTTTATCAATTTCGCCTTGACGTAATTGTGGCTGTCGCCACAGAAAACATTGTTCACCGCTTAAAACTAATGCAAATACTTACCATAATCCCTGGTGCTCAGCGTTTATCACATCGCACAACAATGAATTCAGCCAGAGATTAACTCTTCGTTCATTGGGCATTATGTACCCTATTCACAAAAAATCCTTGCCTATCTTGTCCCACTAAATAGAGGTAGATAGTCTTCTAAATGAAGATAAATTAATACAGGAAAGGTCATCGTTAGAAACCTTTCTTCTATTAACTTGTTACCATCATTACTATTCTTGCGATAAGCTCATATAAAATTCTACCTCTACGATAATGATCAGTATAGTTAAATAGAATGTTATGAATAGTCAAAATATAACGATAGATTGAAAAATCATCATAAGGGCCTTCATAAAAAGTCCCTTATGATGATCAAAGGTGAATTATTTTTTCACTTTTTCTGGAACTTTAATTTCACCCTTAGCAATTTTTTCTTTATATTCTTCAATAACCTTTAGTACATCTTCTGGGATTGCGCCACGAGAATCCGCAAGCTTCACGCCGTCTTCAGCTAAACCATAAGTAAGCGTTTCGCCACCTGGGAATTCACCTTTTTTCGCTTTATTAGAAATATCTACAACTGCTGTGTTTACACCTTTTAACATAGAAGTTAAAGTAACATTTGTTTTACCGTCTACTTTACCTTCTTCATATTGGTCAGCGTCTACTCCGATTACCCAAATGTTTGCATTAGGATCTTTTTTCTTACGTTCTTTTGCCTCAGAGAATACACCGTTACCAGTTGCACCAGCAGCGTGGAAGATTACATCTACACCTGAAGAGTACATGCTGTTTGCAGTAACTTTACCAAGGTCAGCTTTATCGAATGCAGCAGTATATTTTGATGTGATTTCGATATCTGGATTTAAAGCTTTTGCACCTTCAAAAAATCCAGCTTCGAAGCGGTTGATAACTGGAATATCTACGCCACCTACGAAACCGATTTTACCCGATTTAGACATTTTCGCTGCAGCTACACCAGCTAAGAAAGCACCTTCTTGCTCTTTGAACAATACTGATACTACATTGTCCGCTTTTACTTCAGCGTCAATGATTGCGAAATGGTTATCTGGATTTTCTTCAGCGATTGCAGAAATAGAATCTTCCATCATGAAACCAATACCATAGATTAAGTTAAAGTCACGACGTAATAACGCGTTTAAATTTGAATCATAGTCTGCATCTGATTTTGATTGTAAGTAGTCGAAGCCGCCATCACCTTTTTTTAGGTTATGTTCTTTACCGAAAGCTTGAACGCCTTCCCAAGCAGATTGGTTGAATGATTTATCATCAACGCCACCTACGTCAGTTACCATTGCTACTGAGAACGCATCTTCTTGGTTGCTTTCGCCTGATGAAGCGTTTTCATTTTCATTTTTAGTTTTTTCTTCCTCTTTCGTACCACATGCACCTAAGATTGCACTTGCAGCTAAAACTGATGATAATACTAAGCCAAATTTACGTTTTTTCATTTGATTAACCCCCCAAAGGTATTGTAATTAGCAGGAAAAAATTAGAAATGTTCTACACCCGTTTACGAACTACATGGAAGCTGAATTTATCAGCTCGGAAATAATTTTTTGAATACAGCACTACTTGATCATGATCATCGTAATGTAACTGCTTTAATACTAAAAGAGCTGTTTCACGTCCGCAATTTAAAATCGGTGAAGCTTGCTCATGATACCCGATAGGATCAATATATGTAACCGCATAGGCAACATGAATTTTACCGGATTGTTCAAGTGCAGAGAAAAGTGAAACTTCTTTTTTTTCTACAAAGTCAGTTGGCAGGAAGCTTGCTGGTAATCTGTCTATGCAATAAACTACCGGCTCACCATCCGCTGTTCTGACACGTTCAATTGTGAGTATTTTATCCTCGCCATCACACTGGAAGCGTTTTAAATCTTCCTCAGCAGGTATGCTTTCCGTCGCCTTTAAAAAGCGGGAACCGGGTTCCATACCCGCTGCCTCGATCATGGAAGAAATGCTCGATAAATGCTCGATGCCTGATGTAAACAACGGCTTAGGGTTTACAAATGTGCCCACCCCATGTCGACGCACAATCACATTTTCCTCTTCCAACAGTCGTAGCGCTTCTCTAAGCGTTGCTCGACTGACTCCTAGTGATTTCGATAATTCAAATTCTGAAGGCAGTTTTTCATTTTCTTTAAAAACGCCTTTTTCAATGTCAGACTTTAAACGATCAATTACTTGAAGATAGAGATGACGATGATCTGCTTTTATAGTCACATATATCACCACCAAAATCAGAGATCAGACATCTGATGTACAACATTCCTACTAATCGTTCATAAATATAACATTTTTATAGACTGAAAGCAATTACACTTAATGTAATTGCTTTCGAATTTTTAAATGAATTTGGGCCTACTCGATGTATACAACATTGTTCAATTTTTAAATTTTATTTTGGTACTAATTATCGTATTGATGAATGAGCACTTGTCGAGGTTTACTACCCTCTGAAGGCCCGACAATACCGCGTTGTTCCATTTGATCGACAATGCGAGCAGCTCTCGAATAACCGATACGGAAGCGGCGTTGCAACATCGAAACAGAAGCCGTCTGCATACTAACAACTAACTGTACAGCCTCATCAAATAATTCATCCGTTTCCTCTAAAATTGTCTCTTCTTCGGTCGGAATCATTTCCTCCTGATATTGCGCCTTTTGCTGTTCTATAACAAAGTTAACAACTGACTCAACTTCTTGATCTGATAAAAAAGCACCTTGCACACGTTTTGGTTTAGATGCACCCGCTGGTAAAAACAGCATATCTCCTCGACCGAGTAACCGCTCGGCTCCACCCATATCTAAAATCGTTCTAGAATCGATTGCAGACGACACTGCAAAGGCAATGCGCGAAGGAATATTTGCTTTAATAACACCTGTCAACACATCTACACTTGGTCGTTGAGTTGCAATTATTAAATGAATCCCCGCTGCACGTGCCATTTGTGCTAAACGTGTAATAGAATCCTCTACATCACTTGAGGCAACCATCATTAAGTCTGCTAACTCATCTACAATTACTACAATATAAGGTAATTTAGGGTGTTTTTCATCTGTTTGCTCATTTACTTTTTGTACATGACTATTGTAACCTTCGATATTACGGGTACCTGTATGTGAAAATAGATCGTAGCGGCGTTCCATTTCTGCCACAACTTTCTTCAACGCCTGAGACGCTTTACGTGCATCCGTAACAACTGGTGCCAGTAGATGTGGAATACCATTATAAACATTTAACTCCACCATTTTCGGGTCAATCATCATCAGCTTAACCTCATGTGGTTTTGTACGCATTAGGATTGATACGACAATACCATTTACACACACACTTTTCCCACTACCTGTCGAACCCGCAACAAGTAAATGTGGCATTTTATTGAGCTCAGCAAGTACTGCTTGTCCCGTAATATCACGACCAAAAGCAACTTGCAATAATGCTTCTGGCTTTGCGCCGTCCTTAGTCTCTAACACTTCCCGGAGTGTAACAATAGCTACCTCACTATTTGGTACTTCAATGCCAATCGCTGACTTCCCAGGAATAGGTGCTTCCATACGAATATCCTTCGCAGCAAGTGCTAAAGCAAGGTCATCCTGTAAGTTTACAATTTTACTTACTTTCACACCTACGTCTGGTAATATTTCGTACTTTGTTACAGCCGGTCCTAAATGAACCTGTGTAACTTTTGCCTTTACCCCAAAGCTTTGCAACGTTTGCTCTAGCTTTTTCGCATTTGCCTGTATGACCGAATATTCGCCACTTTGGTCATGTTGTGGCGGTAATTGTAATAAATTATAAGACGGAAGTTGGTAGTCTGCATTCTCCACAGCATCTGCACCTTCAATATGAACATCATCAATAATCTCACCATGTTCAATGTCTTCATTTTCGGCCATTGCAAATGACTCTCGTTCATGAGACACATTTTGAGTAAAAGCAGAGATGATTGGTTCATGAGGAGTCTCTTCTTCCTCTTGTACTTCAGGCTCCTGATCAACGGCCGCAATTTCATCCTTGCTTTCTACTTTTGAACGGCGATTAGTAGGTTTTTTCGGCATATTCTTTTTCTTATCACGATGTTTCTTCTGCCATTTGCCAAAAAGGTCGGGCATTTTTTTTGCTAAATATGGAACAAGTGCCTTTCCTGTTACTAAAATTAAACCGATAAAGAAAATAACCCATGCAACGACTTTCGCACCTGCCGCCTCAAATAAAACATGTAGAGCACTAAATAACAGTGCACCCACCATTCCGCCACCAAGCGCATTACTTCGATTGATGATACCCTCAGAATTAATTAAAATTCGCCAAGATTCTCGCAATACAGAGTCTGATAATAATCCACCAGATTTTGATAATTGTTCAAATAAAATGCCATGACTAAAAATTGTTAAACTCATAACAATTAGAAGCATACCTAATATGACACGATCATAAATGCTTATTTTTTTACGCCCAATCATCAGTAACACCGCAACGAAAATAAGCATAAAAGGCACAGCAAAATGTAAATTCCCAAAAAGGAACATCGCAATTGTTTGTAAAACTCGGCCAATCATGCCATATTCAAAAATCATAATAACCGCAAATGCAATTAAGATAAGACCTAAAATTTCATACATAAGCGGATGCATTTCTTTTTTCTCTGTCGTCGCTTTTCCTTTCGTGACTTTTCTTTTTTTACTAGTCGCCATCTATTTCACCTTCTTTTGCAATCCATTCTTTAATATGTAGCAAATAATAACATGTAGAACTTGATTATTTCAAAAAAAAGAATCTTCACCATAACGTGGGGGTGATTTCCGTTCCGGCTGGGCGCTTTGTTGCTGCCGCTTCGCTTTCGCACAGTTAAAACATTTGTTGCTGCCGCTTCGCTTTCGCACAGTTAAAACATTTGTTGCTGCCGCTTCGCTTTCGCACAGTTAAAACATTTGTTGCTGCCGCTTCGCTTTCGCATAGTTAAAACATTTGTTGCTGCCGCTTCGCTTTCGCGCAGAGAAGAGATTCCTGAGGGCGCCCGATGAACCGCTAATCCCCAAGGAGTTGCCCTATCGTAACGAAGATCAACTTATTATAAATGGCATATATTATAACAAATATCATCTCAAACTTTCTGGATTGAGGAAAAAAAGGATTTTCCACCGTTTACATTCGGTTAGAAAATCCTTTTTCAATCAACGATGATCTTTCATTTTTAATATTCCATAATGATTGGGATAATCATTGGGCGGCGCTTCGTTTTTTGGAATAAATACGTATTCAGTGTATCTCGAATTTCTTGTTTAATGTTTGTCCATTCAAATGTATCTTTACCAACGTATTTTTCAATAACATTTTTAGCAATATCAGAAGCTTCCACCATTAATTCTTCTGATTCGCGTACATATACGAAACCACGCGATAAAATTTCTGGACCCGATGCAATTTTCTTTTGAGCACGGTTTAATGTAACGACAACAATGAAAATACCATCCTGCGATAATAACTTACGATCGCGAAGTACTATGTTCCCTACATCACCTACACCGATACCGTCTATTAAAACATTACCAGCTTGTACACGGCCACTCATTCGCATTTTACCATTTTTATATTCTACAATATCCCCTTTATCAGCGATAAAAATTTGTGATTTTTGCATACCTAGCTGTTGAGCAAGCTTAGAGTGAGCAATAAGCATGCGATACTCACCTTGCACAGGGATAAAATACTTTGGTTGCATTAAGTTTAGCATTAACTTTAAATCTTCTTGGCTACCGTGACCCGATACATGTACATTTTTGCTAGATGTGAGAATTTCAGCACCTGCTTTTGCGATCGAGTTCATTGTATTAGCCATCTGTACTTCCATACTAGGAGACGGTGTAAATGTAATTAATACTGTATCGTTCTTTTTAATTTTAATGTCTCGGTGATGTTTGCGGACAATTTTCTCTAATGCATCAAGTGGCTCCCCTTTATTACCAGTAGCGATAATAATAATCTCATCATCTTGATACTTTTGCATTTCTGAGATAGGGATGATTGTATCTTCTTCTACTGTTAAGTAACCTAGATTTGCACCTAAATCCACAGCTTTTTCTAAAGGTTTCCCTACAATAACTACTTTACGGAACGACTTTTGAGCTTGTGTTAATACTTGCTGTATACGAATAAAATTCGATGCATAAACAGCAACTAAAATACGACCTGGTGCTGAATGGAATGTTTTTGATAATTGCTCTTCAATCACAATCTCAGATGTCGTATAACCTGGTCGCTCAGCTTCACTCGACTCAGATAGCAGCATAAATACGCCTTCTTCTCCTAGCTGAGCCATTTTTGCTAAATCAGGCTTAAACTTACCTGTCGCGGATTGATCGAATTTAAACTCACCTGTATGAACAATTGCTCCTTCAGATGTATGGAACACTACCCCTAACGAATCGGGAATACTATGTGTTGTATGGAAGAATGTCACATACGTTGAGTTAAAATTCATACGACTACGGTTCGTAACCTCAAAGAATTTCACCTGATGTGGTGCAGGCAATTCCTTTAAATGTTCCTTTGCAAGTGCAATTGTTAATTTTGATCCGTACACTGGCGCTTTCACTTTTTGTAATACATAAGCAATTGAGCCAATTGCATCTTCATGACCATGTGTTAAGAAAATCCCTTTCACACGCTCTTTATTTTCTTCTAAATACGTAATATCTGGAATTACGATATCTATGCCCAACATTTCGTCTTCTGGGAACATCAATCCGCTATCCACTACAAATAGCTCTTCGTCGATTTCTACTACGTACATTGCTTTTCCAATTTCGCCAACGCCACCAAGTGGGATGATGCGAATTAATTCATTTTTCTTTTTTGTCAATTTATTTCCTCCTAAAAAATATCCCGAACAGCAACCACTTAAGATTTATTATAAGGTTTGCAAAGCTTTTGCACAAATTAAAAATGCAGCTTTCATGATAGAAACAGAAATTTATTGCTAATTTTATTTCTAATAGATGGAAAGTAGGCGGAGGATGTAGCATCGTAAAAGGTATAATTTTATAAAAAAAAATCGAAGCGAGCTTTTGGAGATTGGGATATAGTGCGGTTAAAGCCATTTTCAGTAATGTTTTTTCTTCTTCCATTTAAATAAAATCGATGATTAAAAGATAAAAACAATTGACTATAAAAATAGATCTAAATACCTTGATAGATTCTGGATTCCTACCTGAGAGAATATCAGTCATCCCTGAGCAGTTATCCTCATTGGGACGATACTCTATATTTTTTCGGGAAAGTGTCTCACCTGTCTACGAAATATCCAAAGAAAAAAGACCGTAAACAAACTAAAAAAATTCGAGTTTGTCTACGGTCTGAAGATTTACTATTTAGCTTTAATTACAAATTAACTAAAGGTACTTACTTCTCTAAAGCTTCTCGCTTTTTCTTGATACGTATCCCAAATTCGGTCAAAGTTTGCTTTTTCTTCTTCTGTCATTTCCATCATTGGTAAACGAACATTAAGTGTATCAAAGCCTAATTTGGTCATCGCGTATTTTACAGGCGATGGGTTTGGCTGTGCGAATAGCGCACGTACAAGTGGTAATAATGCTCGGTGAATTTTGGCTGCTAGCTCGTGATTTCCTTCTTCAAACGCTTTAATCATTAATTGCATATCATTCCCTACAACATGGGCAGCAACTGAAATAATTCCTGCTCCACCGATTGCTAGTAGTGGGAGTGTTAAACCATCATCACCACTATACACTAAGAAATTATCATCTGAATCAACATTCTCAATAATATCGCCCATTTGATCTAAATTGCCACTCGCTTCTTTTATCCAGGCAATATTAGAAATTTTACTTAAAGCAACAGAAGTTTCATAGGCAACATTGACGCCTGTACGTCCTGGCACGTTATAAAGCATGACAGGTAAACTTGTTTCTTTTGCAATTGTTTCAAAATGCGCGAAAATACCGCGTTGATTTGGCTTATTATAATATGGTGCTACAAGCATGATACCATCTGCGCCATTTTCTTCAGCCTTGTGCGTCATTGCTATAGAGTAAGCCGTTTCGTTATCTCCTGTACCCGCAATAACCGGTACACGACCTGCCACTTTCTCTACTGTAAAGCGTACAACTTCAATTTTTTCTTCTGTGGACATAGTTGGGTTTTCAGAGGTTGTGCCACATGCGACAATACAATCTGTACCATTATCAATCAAATGATTAATAATACGTTCTAGTTCTGGATAATTAATCGTGCCATCTTCTTTGAACGGCGTAATCATCGCCGTTCCAATTCGACCTAAATTCATCCTTACACCCCTCTTATAGTAAGTTATCCTCTAGCATTGCTTCAGCAATTTGAATAGAGTTTAATGCCGCGCCTTTCAAAAGATTGTCAGAAACGATCCATAAGTGGAATCCTTTTTTATTGTCTAAATCTTGACGGATACGCCCTACAAAAGTAGCGTCTTCCCCTTCTGCATAAATAGGCATTGGGTAAGTTTGTGTTGCGATATCATCTTGTAATACGACACCAGGCGCATTGCGTAATACTTCAAAAATTCCCTGTAATGTTGCTTCTTTTTCTACTTCAAGATAAACAGATTCAGAGTGTCCGGAAACGACTGGCACGCGAACGCAAGTTGCGGCTACTTTTAACTCTGGTGCATGCATAATTTTCTTCGTTTCATTAATCATTTTCATTTCTTCGTATGTAAAGCCATTGCCTGTAAATTTATCAATTTGTGGAATGACATTACGAGCGATTGGATAATGACGTTTGTCGCTACCAGAAGGTAAAATATTTGCTTCTACATCCTTACCTGCATCCCAATTTGCACTTTGTGCCTTTAATTCCTGAATAGCAGAAACACCTGCACCTGAAACTGCTTGATATGTTGATACAATAATTTTTGTTAAGCCAAATGCTTGACGGATAGGTTCAAGTGCAGCCATCATTTGAATCGTAGAGCAGTTTGGATTTGCAATAATCCCTTTATGCTTAGCAAGATCACCTCTATTTACTTCTGGAACAACTAATGGTACGTCTGGATCCATGCGGAAATGACTCGTGTTATCGATCACTACTGCACCGCGTTTTGCTGCTTCTGGCGCTAGCACTGCTGATACCGAACCACCAGCTGAGAATAAAGCGACATTGACGCCATCAAAAGCTTCAGGTGTCGCTTCTTCAATTGTATATGTCTTCCCATTAAATTCGATTGGTTTTCCTGCTGAACGTGCTGAAGCTAAAAACTTTATATCTCCGATTGGAAAATTCCGTTTAATCAGTTGTTCCATCATTTTTGTGCCTACTGCTCCTGTTGCTCCAACTACCGCAACTGTTAACTGCTTTGTCATCTGTCATCTCTCCTTGAATCCAAGTTACATAATGTGTGCTATTGTATCACAAAAATACTGAAAATTGTGTGTAATTTGAGAATTATTTTAAATATTGTACCAACAGTGGCTGTAATTGCTTTTTCTCAGTAATCGCTTCATAAACAGTTTCGACCATTTGATCAAAATCAGCAATCAAGGAATTTGGTTTTGAATGTGGTGAGTCCTGCCCAAATGGAATAAAATAAATATTTTTAGCATTTAACAGCCTCATTATATTTATACCATTTAAGCCAAGTGCATCATTCGTTGATATACCTAGAACAACAGGCGAACCGTTACGCAATGTTGCCTTCGCAGCCATCAATACAGGACTGTCTGTTGCTGCATTTGCAAATTTACTAATACTATTTCCAGTCATCGGAGCTATAACCATCGCATCCAATGGATTGGATGGCCCAAATGGTTCTGCCTCTTTAATAGAAGAAACAACCTTTTCTCCCGTTAATTCCTCTATTTTGGCAATCCACTCCTCGCCAGTGCCAAAACGCGTAGCCGCATGTAAAACGGAGTGTGTAATGATTGGAACAACTGTTGCTCCTGCATCTATAAAGTTTTGGATTTTAGGTACTACGTCCGCATACGTACAGTGGGAGGCCGTAATACCTAAACCAATTCGTTTCCCCGTTAGCAATTTTCTTCCTCCTCTATTGCCTTGCACAATATTGTCGCAGCATCATGCGCAAAGTATTTCCCAGGTAATGATGGCAATAGCACATACGTTTGTAATTGTTCAACGTCTATATCTAAACAGCCAGGCTCCGAAGCCAAATCATATAGTACAGCTGGGACATGATCTTGGAATGATTCAGTAATCCACTTAGCAGGAATCGTATTGACAAAAATCCCATCATTAATTGACCATTGGCGGTCATCTAAATCCGTAGCTTTATAACCATATGCCTTTGCTTCACTCACTTGTACAACTGAACGCGCTACTATATGGACATTAGCGCCCATCTTGACGAGTAAAGATGCGAGCATTTTGGCAGTGCGCCCAAATCCTGCGATAGTAAAGTTTTGTCCGTAAATACATTTTTGCTCGAGTCCATAAAACGTGGCGATAAATCCCTCTGCTGTTAATCTTGCATTTTGCCAAATAAATGATTCTTGTTGTAAATAGCAATTTGTTTCATTTTTCTCAAGCAATTGCTTCCAATGCATCGTTAAACGCCCTGTATAAAACTTAACTTGAGATATCCCATAAAGCTGTTCCACTTCAATTTTTAGTGGAAGAATAGGAAGAATAATTCTATTTGGTTGGAATTCTAATACAAGCTTATTCAACTCTTCATTCCAAACTGATGTTCTTTTATAAAATACAGTTCTCGATGGGCTTCTTAGCATGGTAGCTAATTCCTTTAACCTTAGATCCTCACCGATAACAAGCCATTTTTCATTTTCCAAAAGCTCACCTCACTGTAAAAATTCTGACTGTACTGTCGTTGTTTTGTTAAATAAAATTCGATCTTCGCCTATTAGTATAATTTCGTGCCAAGGTATCATTTCACTTACTTTCACTTTCTTTTTCTGAAATGGCAATTTATCTTTCACAATTTCAAAACCATGAATTTTTCCTGTTTGCACATCTAATAAACATTCCGTATGTGCCAATATGCCAAAGTGTACGCCACCCTCAACTTGAATTAACTCTTTATCCACCATCTCTGATAGTAGCATGCCTCATCTCCCTCCTTGAACCGTTACCCCAATATATGCCGAGTTTTTGCAATTCGTGACCCTTACCCAAAGTCTGAAATGTGTATTTACTAGCACATTTGTAAATAGTGTATATATACAAATGTGTGAGGTGAGGAATTTGTGCAAATCCATTTGAGCAACCACAAGCGTTTTACCATTTTAAGGGAGTGTGCTAACTAAAAAATTAATGGCAGGTGACACACTACCATCTATTAGTGCACTTACTTTTCGCGATATGACAATGTGGTGGGCTTATGTTGTTTTAAGCGAGGTGGATTTATCGAAACGGTAACTGGAAAGGAAGCTTTGTTACAGAAAGAAATCAAGATTTTCTACGCGAGGATATTGCGTCATTTTTAAAAGTATATGCAGCAAGCGGTTAGAACGGTCTTAACTGCTGGCTAACAAAAGAGAAAGTACAGGAGTTATTTAAATTATGAATACTATTGAACTTCATGCTTTACATTAAGGCATGAATGGTTTTCTCTTAATTCAGTACCGAGGTTATCATTGGTTTTACTGGACCGAGGAGTCGACTGCGAAATTTTGCTATTCGGCAAGGATGTTGTCGAACATGAAATATCGATTAAAAACGACATCGGTGTAGTTTTTGACGATTTTCATATACTTGAAACGCTCAATGCGACGTAACTCGAC
The DNA here is from genome assembly GCF_056322905.1 of Lysinibacillus sp. G1-3. Classification (NCBI taxonomy): domain Bacteria; kingdom Bacillati; phylum Bacillota; class Bacilli; order Caryophanales; family Bacillaceae; genus Lysinibacillus; species Lysinibacillus sp. G1-3. The sequence goes on along the minus strand of NZ_JBWHYQ010000001.1, from coordinate 365,756 downwards.
AAGACTATGGAAAAAGGTTTTAAAATATGGGATAGTGATTGGCACTATTTAAAGGAAGTAATGAGGAAGTAAGCAAAATACCAGAGGTACTAGTTCATAAAAATAAAGTATCCAATGAAAAGGCTTCGATTCATTTTTGTTCAGTTTTATATCCATCATCTAGACGAGCAAAAAGGGGGCGTCATTTTTATGATTAGCAAGAGAAGTTTTTTAAAGAATAAAAAAATAGGTTGCCGTAGAGGGGCGACCTATTTTTTATCAATTACTACATGGACTAACGTATCATTCGCTATATCAATTATAAATGCCTTACCGAAGCCTACTACATAGCGGCCTTCCAATGGTGTGAGCTCAAATAGTGAGAAATCAAGTGTACGTAACAGCTCCATCATTTTAGCATTAAACAATTTATTAAATGCTGCAAATACATCCTCATGTCCTTCACTGCCTAATTCCTTTGGTTTACATTGCCAACGTGCTCGTTCTGCTGCAAATGGATTTGGTGTCACTGCCTCATCTGCCACGCAAAGTACATCTACAAGTTGAGCCTGCTCCATGAGTTGGAAATGCTCTGCGATACGACTAATATAGACGTAAAATTTACCATTCAAACGCACAAATGGGGTAGTGCTACTAAAAGGTTTCCCTTCTCGATCCACAAGACTTAACACACAACTTTTCTTTCCTTCAATAAATGTTTCATAGCCTTGCTTTACTTGCTCAATATCCATTTCTTTTTGCATCTTACTTCCTCCTATGCCTTGACAGTACTTTTTAATTGAATCCGCGGAGCACTATCCCATGATACATATTGAATTTCTGCATCCATTCGGTATATTTGCTGAATCATCTGTTCGGTCATTACCTCTTCAGGCGTGCCAACTTGGGCGCGTTGACCATCCTTTACAACTACGATTTTATCACTATAGCTAGATGCTTGATTTAAATCATGAAGCACCATCACAATCGTCATCCCCATTTCGTGATTAAGCTCTCTCACTAATTCTAGAACTTCATGCTGATGTGCGATATCTAGGTATGTCGTTGGTTCATCCAACAATAAAATTTGTGGCCGCTGCGCCAAAGCCATTGCTATCCAAGCTCGCTGTGATTCACCACCCGATAAAGCTGCAATAGGCTTTTCTCTGTAATGTGTGAGATGTGTTTTCTCAAGAGCCCAATCAATAATAGCCTCATCCTCTGCATTTAAACGCTCAAACCATTTTTTATGTGGATATCGTCCGTATGCCACTAGGTTTTTAACAGATATATCAGTTGGAGCCTGATTTTTTTGACTCAACATGCACATTTTTCTTGCTATGTCTTTGGAAGAGAGTTGACGAATATTCTCTCCATCAAAGATAATGGTTCCTTCATTATAAGGCTGCATACGTGCAATAGCTTTTAAAATAGTAGATTTTCCGGAGCCATTGGGTCCAATAATGGATAGGACCTCACCTTTTCCAACTTTAAAAGAAAAATTATGGACAACTTCCTTTTGTTCATAGCGGACATATAGCTGTTCAATTTTTAACATTAAAACGCCTTCTTTCTCATTAAATATAAGAAGTAAGGTCCACCAATGACAGACATAAGGATGCCCGCTGGAATATCGAGTGGCGCAAACAAAGTTCGTCCACCAGTATCAGCAATAAGTAACACAATAGCCCCCATTGCCATACTCATTGGTAGTAAATATTTATAGTCTGAGCCTACAAGCATTCGAGCCATATGCGGTACGATTAAACCAATAAAGCCAATCATTCCTACTGCTGCTACCGAGATTGCCGCTAAAAATACAGCCAAAATAGATAACATAATACGAATACGAGTTACATTTTCCCCTAAATTTACTGCTACTTGATCTCCTAAACGTATAATATTTGCCTTGCGTATCGCAAAAATAGATATGACCCAACCTATTATTGCGTACAAATAAATCATTTGCAGTGAAGCATTTCCCTTGGCCGCTAAACTACCATTCATCCATTGCACTGCTGATGGTAATCGATCACTATAAAGAGTCGATAAAAATCCAATAACACCACCGCACAGTGCATTTACTGCAACTCCTGACAAAATAATAGTGATTGGTGTAATGCCTGTTCGTCGCCAGGCCAGTGCATAAATTATAGTTGCGGCAATTAAGCCCCCAATAAAAGCTGCGGCTGGGATAAAGTGAGTGAATTCTGGATTTGCTAATAAAATGATTAAAACAAATGCCGCTGCTCCACTTGTAACACCCGTCAGCCCTGGATCAGCTAGTGGATTTCCCATTACGGCCTGCAATAATGCACCTGAGATTGCAATATTAGCTCCAACTATTAGTGCTAATAAAACACGCGGTAAACGTATATCCCAAATAATTGTAGTATATACGCCAGCATTATCACGTCCATTGACAATTGTTGTTAGAATATCTGGGATTGATATTTTTACACTCCCTAGCCCTATCGCAACAATAGCTGCTACCATTGTTAACACAAAGGTCATGATAATAATTATTCGACTTCTTGTTGTACTAATCATAGGAATACCTCATTATTATTTGTAAAAATAATCTGCGATTGTTGTAAGTGCTGTCTCAACATTAGAAATGGAAGTTACACCAAACGTACTATAATCAAGCATATGGATTTTATCATTTTTATAAGCTGAGAGTTTTTTCCATGCACTGTTTTTTTCAATCTCTTCTTTGAACTTATCTTCATTTGCTCCATGGTCACCTGATGCTAATACGAAAATGATATCTGGATCAGCAACGACAATGTCTTCTAGATTCATTGCAGAATAAGTTGATTCTGCTTTTAATACTGATTTTGCAATATTATCAGCACCTAAACGCTCAACTAGACTACCTAGATATGATTTTTCATTCATAACCATAAAGGAATCAGATGTTCCGATCACAAGCATGACAGATGGAAGTTCCTTTCCTTGTGCTTTTGTTTCAAGTTCCTTTTCCTTTGCGACAATGTTTTGAAGTAATTTATTCATTTCTTCTTCTTTTCCAAAATATGTACCAAGTACCTTGAAGCTCAATTTTAAGTCATCATATGAATCTGTCGGTAGATAGGCTGTTGGTAAATTCATTCCCTGAAGTGCTTGGTCTAGTGAGCTTTGTAGAGAAGTAGCTCCAATTATTAAGTCAGTTTGTAAACTCGCTATAACTTCTAGATCTGGTGCCATAGGTGAGCCAATTCGTGTAATAGCATCGAAATCTGCTGGAATCGGATTTGTCGATGTTGGAACACCTACTGGTTCTATATCAAGGAGATGTAGCATTTCTGTTAAAGGAACCGAAGAAGTAACGATTTTTTCGGGAACTTTTGCTGGAAAGCTAGCTAATGCTTTTTGAAATTCCTCCTCATTTACACCATCCACAAATTTCCCCTCTTGTACTTTAGTTGATTCTGATATTTCTCGTTGCTGTAATGTCTCGTCTTTTTGTATCTCCTTATTTTCCTCTTTTTCTTGTTGTGAGCATCCAACTAATGTAAGTGATAATGCTAGAAGCCCTACACCTAACCAATTTTTCATACTAATACTTACCTCCAACTAATTGATAATGATTTTCAATATCAACTATACTATCAAACTTTATTGAGAATATCAACTTCTAATTGATAATGAGCTTTTTCAACTAAAAAAAGAAGAACCTCGAAAGCTATCGAGATCCTCCTACTATCGAAAAACGATGTCAGTGATAATGAAAAAAGGAACACAAAACTATAGTAATAGTTTTGTGCTCCTTTTAAATTTAAGCTTCTGGACCAATAATTGAAATGGCTGGCTCAGCTTTTAAAATTTTTGCTATTAAGCGATCAACCGATTCCATTGATACGGCATCGATGGACGCTAATACTTCATCAACCGAACGATGTTTACGATGCACTAACTCACTTGTACCGTTGCGATTCATACGAGCACCTGTCCCCTCTAGACCGAGAACAAAACTACCCTTCAGCTGTTCCTTCGCATTCATAAGTTCTTCCTCTGTCACACCACCTGCTACGATATCAAGTAATGTCGCATCAATTGTATGTTGAAGCTGTGATAATTGCTGACGACTTGTACTACCATAAATCGTAAATGCGCCAACATCAGCATAACAAGATTGATAAGAAAATATCGAATATGCCAAACCACGTTCTTCGCGTACTTCTTGGAACAAGCGAGAGCTCATATTACCACCAATAATATTATTAAGTGCAATAAAGCTATACATATCCGGATCCTTTACACCAATTGCTGGATACGAAATGGCTAAATGTGCTTGCTCCGTATCGCGAGTTTTTGAAATCTCTCCTGGATAAAAATGAGGATTCGTTAACACAGGCTCAACTACAAGTGGAGATGGCTGATAGTAGCCAAATAACTCTTCAATTGTTTGTATGAGCTTTGCAGAAATATTTCCTGCTATTGAAATAACAACTGATTCTGGACCATAATGTTTAGCCATATAGTGACGGATCATATCTGCTGTAAATGTTTTTAAAGTAGCAGCAGTTCCTAGTATTGGACGACCGAGTGAATCGTTTGGATACATGACTTCCCATAGCTTTTCATGAACATCATCATCAGGTGCGTCTTCACTCATTAGTATTTCCTCTAATACAACTTGCCTTTCCTTCTCTAACTCTTCCTCTGCAAACGTAGAATTAAAGAACATATCCGCTAATATTGTAACGGCAAGCTCAGCATGATGGTCTAAAACCTTTGCATAATAACAAGTGTTTTCCTTAGATGTAAAGGCATTTAACTCGCCACCAATTCGGTCAAATTCTTCGGCAATTTGGCGAGCTGTTCGAGTTTTTGTCCCTTTAAAAAGCATATGCTCGATAAAATGTGTAATACCATTTTCCTCAGGTAGCTCATAACGAGATCCTGCATTAACAAAAATGCCTAGCGCAACGGATCTTACATGATCGATTGGCTCAGACACAATACGCACACCATTCTGACATGTATGTACTTGTACCAAAAAATCTCCCCCAATTCATCTCTGGTTCAACATTAAAGGCAATGTGAAGCATACCAAAATTTATATGGATATCTCGAATAGAACCAGTTTCCTTATAGTTGATTTAAAAAAGGCTGCGCATAATACGCAGCCTTTTCTACAATTTATTATTTATCTTGCTCAGCGCGTTCTTTTTCCTCTTGGATAACTACTTTACGAGATAAATTCACACGACCTTGCTTGTCAATTTCAATAACTTTTACAAGTAATTGATCGCCTAGTTTTAATACATCTTCAACTTGTTTTGTACGTTCCTCTTGAATTTCAGAGATGTGAAGTAAGCCGTCTTTACCAGGGAATATTTCACAGAACGCACCGAATTTTTCAATACGTTTCACTGTTGATAAGTAATACTCGCCAACTTTTGCTTCACGTACGATGTCTTCGATAATTTGTTTTGCACGAGCGTTCATTTCTTCATCTGCAGAAGAGATGTAAATTGTACCATCTTGCTCTGTATCAATTTTTACGCCAGTTTCTTCAATAATTTTGTTAATTTGTTTACCACCAGGTCCGATAACATCGCGAATTTTATCAGGATTAATTTTCACGATTACAATTTTCGGAGCAAACGTAGATAATTTTTCACGTGGTTCTGCAAGAGTAGCAAGCATTGATTCTAAAATGTGCATACGGCCTATTTTAGCTTGTGTTAATGCTTCTTCTAAAATATTGCGTGATAAACCATCAATTTTAATGTCCATTTGAAGTGCTGTTACACCTTTAGCTGTACCTGCAACTTTAAAGTCCATATCCCCTAGGTGGTCTTCCATACCTTGAATATCAGTTAAAATAGAGTAGTGTTCTCCTTTTTTAATAAGACCCATTGCAATACCAGCTACAGGTGCCTTTAATGGAACACCAGCATCCATCATTGCTAACGTTGAAGCACAGATAGAAGCTTGAGATGTAGAACCGTTTGATTCAAGTACTTCCGATACACAACGGATTGTATATGGGAATACAGTTTCATCTGGAATAACCGCATCAAGAGCACGTTCGCCTAATGCACCATGACCGATTTCACGACGACCTGGTCCACGAATTGGGCCCGTTTCCCCTACAGAGAATTGTGGGAAGTTATAGTGATGCATAAAGCGTTTTGATTCTTCTACACCTAAACCGTCGATAATTTGCACATCTCCAAGTGCACCTAATGTACAAATAGAAAGGGCTTGTGTTTGTCCACGCGTAAATAATGCTGAACCGTGCGTACGTTGTAATAAGCCTGTTTCAGAAGAAAGTGGACGGATTTCGTCTAACTTACGACCATCTGGACGTACTTTATCTTCTGTAATTTGACGACGTACTTCGTCTTTAACCATTTTATCTAAAATTGTATAAACTTGCTTCATTGTTTCATCATCAGCTTCTTGCTCTTCATAAGAAGCAATAACACGATCTTTTACCGCTTTAATAGCTTCATCACGTGCATGTTTTTCAGCAGTTTGAATCGCGTCATGCATGTCAGTCTCACAAGCTGCTTTTATATCAGCTTGAATCGCTTCATCAATTTCAAATAACGTTACTGGTAATTTTTCTTTTCCTACTTCTGCAACGATTTGCTCTTGGAAAGCAATAATTTTTTTGATTTCTTCATGTCCGAACATAATGGCTTCTAGCATTGTTTCTTCTGGTACTTCTAGTGCACCTGCTTCTACCATGTTGATAGCATCCTTGTTACCTGCTACAGATAATTGGATTGTTGATTGATTAGATTGTTCCACTGTTGGGTTCACGATAAATTTACCGTCGATATAGCCAACTTGTACACCCGCAATCGGTCCGTCAAATGGAATATCTGAAATAGCTAACGCTAATGAAGAACCAAGCATTGCAGCCATTTCAGACGTGCAATCCGTATCGTTAGACATGACCATTGAAATTACTTGTACTTCATTACGGAAACCGTCTGGGAACATCGGACGAATCGGACGGTCGATTAAACGACTTGCTAAAATTGCTTTTTCAGATGGACGTCCTTCACGTTTAATAAAGCCACCAGGAATTTTACCTGCTGCGTATAAACGTTCTTCGTAGTTTACTGTTAATGGGAAGAAATCAAGTGGTTTCGGTGATTTTGACATTGTTGCTGTTGAAAGTACAGATGTATCACCATAGCGTACTAAAACGGCCCCATTTGCTTGTTTAGCTAACTGTCCAACTTCGATTACTAGCGGACGGCCAGCCCATTCATAGGAATAGACTTTCTTTTCGTTCATTCAATGAACCCCTCTCTATTATAAAAACACTTACTTCGTCTGTATGTACTAATAGTAAGTGTACCAAAAATGCTTGTTCTATGCTAAATATTTCATCAAATAATCATACATTTAAATTCAGTTATTGCCAATTTATTTAGGATTTATTTCTGTATTTGATTGAAACAAAGTTTTTTGCTTGAAATTCGTGTCATATATATGCTTTTTTTCGCAATAGTAAAGTTAACTGCCTTCTTAATGTTTATAAACATAAAGAAAAAGCGGGATTAATCCCGCTTTTCGACAATTAGCGACGTAAGCCTAAACGAGTGATTAGTTCACGGTAACGTTGTACGTCAGTTTCACGAAGATATTTTAATAGGTGACGACGACGACCTACCATTTTAAGAAGACCACGCTCAGAGTGGAAATCTTTTTTGTGTGTACGTAAGTGAGTATTTAGAGAGTTAATTTCCTCTGTTAATACTGCAACTTGTACTTCTGGAGAACCAGTGTCACTTTCGTGAGTACGGTACTCAGCAATAAGTTCGTTTTTACGTTGTTTTGAAATAGCCATTTGTATGGACCTCCTAAATAATTGTTAATCCCCATTAGCACAGTAAACGTTGGAGTCATCGATATACCGAGCTAAGGTTAAGCATATTATGCACTTATGAATGTTACCATAAATCAAAAGGTCAAGCAAGTGTTAACGTAAGCCTATTCAAATGCTAAAGCAGATTTAGGCTCATCTCTATAACATGGGGTTGATATCCGTTCCGTCTGGGCGTTTTCCTGGGTGCTCCCAGTCGGAACGAAAATCAACTTACTATACAGAGTATACGTTTCCAAATGCCATTCTTAACTTTCGGAAATGACCCCAAAATAGTCAATTGCTTCTTGTTTATCCTTTTCGATTTGGGCTTTCAAAGCTTCAATCCCATCGAATTTTCGTTCACTTCTTATACGTTTATACCAAGCGACATGAACTTCTTCACCGTAAATATTTTTTTCGAAGTTTAATATATGGACTTCGATGGATAATTGCTTGTCATTTGGATCTTTAAATGTTGGTTTATAGCCTACATTACAGACACCATCATACCAGTTATTTTGCACAAGTAATCGAACCGCATATACTCCGCTTGCTGGGATATAAGTTCCCTCTAACGCTTGGACATTAGCAGTTGGGAAACCGATTGTGCGTCCTCGCTTATCACCATGTACAACGATACCTGTAATTTCAAAGGGTCTTCCTAGAAGCAATCTCGCTGCTTCCATATCCCCCTCTTGTAAAAGCTTTCGGATACGTGTAGAGCTAATTTTTTCAATATCGTCGGTTTTCTTTTCAACAACCGTTACGCCGTATTCTCCATTACTCAATGCACGCATATCTTCCATTTTACCTTTACCGAATGCACCAAAAGAATAGTCAAAGCCAGCTGTAACATGTTGAATGTTCAACCCACGAATAAATGTATCAATAAATGCATCAGGTGAAAGCTTTGCAAAATCTGAAGTGAAATGTACAACAAATGCTGTATCCACGCCCTGTTCTTCAAATAGCTGCAATTTTTGCTGTAATAACGTTATATAAAATACTTTTTCGTTACGACCGCCTAGCACTAAAGAAGGATGTGGATCGAATGTCATAACAGCCGTTGGAATTTGACGCTTGTCTCCTTCTTCCTTCGCTGTCTGAATAACTGCCTGATGCCCTCTATGTACACCATCAAAAAAGCCAAGTGCCAATGAATACGGTTGCATGCTTTCTCGTTGCTGTAGCTGGTGTGGGTATTTTAAATGAATGACCTCCATACAAAAAATCCTCCTACTCTATCGTCGGAAACATCTTATGTGGCTTCATAAACCCTTCCTTTGTAGGATGGGCTTGATAGACCGCAACTGCTTTCCCACTGATTCCAAAAACAATTTTATCATGTATCTTTAATAATGCATCTGCGGGAAGCACTTGTCCATTGAAAATTTCTTTTTCATTAGCAGAAGTTATTTCAATAAATGGATAGTCTGTCAATGCATACTCAACTGGTAAAATGCAAGTATCGATTTGTTCAGCTTCCATCAGCTCAGCTACCTGTGCCAATGTAAAGCAATTTTCTTGTGTAAACGTACCTGAGGCTGTGCGTACAAGCTCTTTCATATGCGCAGGATAGCCAAGCGCCGCTCCGATCTGCACAGCTAGTGTTCGAATATACGTCCCTTTACTACACGCTATCCGTACAGGGAATGTAATTTCTTGTCCTTCATATTGTTCAACATCATCTAGTAGCTCTAATGCATAAATAGTAACTTGACGTGTCGGTCTTTCGACGATTTCACCTTTTCGAGCATATTCATAGAGACGTTTACCATTTACTTTAACAGCTGAAAACATCGGAGGCGTTTGTTGAATAACACCTGTAAGCGAGGCTAAAACTTCTTGCAATTGGGTACGTGTGAACTTTTTATTCGTATGATCTTGTTCAACCGTTTCTCCTTCTGCATCTTCAGTTGTCGTTGTACGGCCAATTGAAATAACCGCTTCATAGGTTTTTCCAGCATCTGTTAAATACTCTGCAATGCGTGTTGCTTGACCAATACAAATTGGGAGAACCCCCTCAACACCAGGGTCAAGTGTGCCTGTATGTCCTACTTTTTTTGTGCGTAAAATTTTTCGTAATTTAAAGACGCAATCATGACTTGTCATGCCGCGTTCCTTCCAAAGCGGTAAAATACCGTTCATAAATTCCCTCCTAATATCCAATAAAAATAACAGGTGTGTTGTTTAATCAACTTTATCCATTCTAATAAATAGAAGGCTCTGATTTCCGCTACGGGCTACTCGCTTTGTCGCTGACGCACAGATAAAACATTTGCTGTCGCTGCGTTAGCAGTACGCTTTCCCGCGGGAGTCGAGTAGCCCTACGCTACAATCAGTTAAAAATGGGCATATATTAACTAAACAACAAAAAAAATCTTTTTATCGCTCCATTAATAAATCTATTTTCCCCTAATCAACACGCCTGTAAAAAAATAGAGTCACAAATGTTTTATTCATTTCCGATAAATTTAAAAAGCCTGCCTGCATGAACATGCATATGGCAGACTTTTTTAGTTATCTTATTCTTCGTGTAAACCACGTAGCAATGTATCAATACGGTTCCCATATTCAATCGATGAATCGAATTCAAAAATTAGTTCTGGTGTACGACGTAAGCGGATTCGTGAACCGATTTCTGAGCGAATAAAACCAGAAGCCTTTAATAAAGCTTTTAGTGTATCCTCTTTTTCACGTTCATTGCCTAGAGTTGTAATATAAATTGTCGCTTGCTGTAAATCACCTGTTACTTCAACACCAGTAACAGTAACAAAACCAACACGCGGATCTTTTATTTTACGTCCAATAATATCACCAAGCTCTTTTTTCATTTGCTCGGCAACGCGGTTTGAGCGTAGAGACATAGTTTGTCACCTCAATTTCGATGTACAGAAAGTTGTGTCCTCACTTACACATAGTTTTTCATGCAAAGTGGTAAATCATACAACACAACTTCTAATGTAACTTATAAATAGTCCCGCCACACATTTAGCTGTTCCCAAGATGGATTTGACTGTAAGTAGTGAAGCGCGTGATTAATTTCACGCTCGGCTGCTTCTTTTGAAGAAGAAACAGCAACAAGCGCTATTTTCGTGCGTTGCCATACATTTTGATGATCAATTTCCGCAATCGATACATTAAATTTTTGTTTCGTGCGCGTAATCATACGCTGTAAGACAGCACGTTTTTCCTTCAACGAATGGGCAGTTTGAATAATGAATTCAACCTCTGCGTAAACGATCATTAAGCTCGTTTAACTTCTTCCATAATATAAGCTTCAATAATGTCGCCTTCTTTAATATCGTTGAAGTTTGTAATTGTAATACCACATTCGTAACCTCGGGCAACTTCTTTCACTTCATCTTTGAAACGTTTAAGTGTATCTAATTCACCTTCAAAAATTACTACATTATCGCGAATTACACGTACGCCTGAATCACGAGTTACTTTACCTTCTGTTACGTATGAACCAGCAATTGTACCAACTTTTGATACTTTAATTGTTTGTCGAACTTCTGCTTGACCAATAATTTTTTCTTCAAATTCTGGATCAAGCATACCTTTCATTGCTTGTTCAATTTCTTCGATTACTTTATAGATAATGCGGTGTAGACGAATATCTACGCCCTCTTCTTCTGCTGCACGTTTTGCATTAACATCTGGACGAACGTTGAAGCCGATAACAATTGCATTTGAAGCCGCAGCAAGAGAAATATCAGATTCTGTAATCGCTCCAGCGCCAGTGTGAATAATTTTCACGTTTACGCCTTCAACATCAATTTTCATTAATGATGCAGCCATAGCTTCTACAGTACCTTGAACGTCAGCCTTAACAATTAAGTTAAGCTCTTTCATTTCGCCTTGACTCATTTGTTCGAATAAGTTATCAAGCGTTACGCGTTGTTTTTCTGAACGTTGTGCTTGAATCGCTGACATTGCACGAGTTTCACCAACTTGACGTGCTGTTTTTTCGTCTTCAAAGACTACAAAACGGTCGCCAGCTTGTGGTACATCATTTAAACCTGTGATTTCTACTGGCGTTGATGGCCCAGCTTCTTTTCCACGACGGCCTTTGTCATTCACCATAGCACGTACACGACCATAAGTATGGCCAACAACAATTGGGTCTCCCACTTTTAATGTTCCATCTTGTACTAAAAGTGTTGCAACAGAGCCTCGACCTTTATCTAACTGTGCTTCAATTACTGTACCAAGTGCTAAGCGTTTAGGGTTCGCTTTTAGTTCCCCAACTTCAGCGACAAGTAAAATCATTTCAAGTAATGTGTCAATGCCTTCGCCTTTTAATGCTGAAATTGGTACGAAAATAGTTTCGCCGCCCCAAGCTTCAGGAACTAGGCCATGCTCTGTTAACTCTTGCATCACACGGTCTGGATTAGCTGAAGGTTTATCCATTTTGTTGACTGCAACAATAATTGGTACTTCTGCTGCTTTTGCGTGGTTAATTGCTTCTACTGTTTGTGGCATAACGCCATCATCTGCAGCTACCACTAAAATCGTTAAGTCAGTAATTTTCGCACCGCGCGCACGCATAGTTGTAAACGCAGCGTGTCCTGGTGTATCAAGGAAAGTAATTTTTTTGTCGCCTTCAGTTACTTGATAAGCACCGATATGTTGCGTGATACCTCCAGCTTCGCCAGCGGTAACTTTAGTATTGCGAATAGAGTCTAACAATGTAGTTTTACCATGGTCAACGTGACCCATAATTGTTACTACAGGAGGACGTTCTGATAACTCCGCCTCGTTAACTTCTTCAGTTTGTTCGAAGTGTGTTTCTAAATCCGTAATATCTACACGAATTTCTTCTTCAACTTCTACACCATAGTCTGCACAAATTAATTCAATTGCATCCTTATCTAATTCTTGGTTAATTGTTGCCATCACACCAAGCATAAATAATTTTTTAATAACTTCTGATGGTTCACGGTGTAATTTTTTTGCTAATTCAGCTACGGAAAGTGATTCAACAAAAGTAATTTTTTCTGGTAATTCCTTCTGCTTCACTGGCTGACTCGGTTGATGTGTTTTTGGATGGCGACGTTTTCCGCCATGGATTCCTGGTTTTGGACGTTGGTTGTAACCACCGCCACCTCTGCGATTATTATTATTATTGTTATTATTATTATTTTGTGTCATATTTCTATTTTGATTACCTTTTATATTCTTAGATTTTTCGTTAGACGAATTTGAGTTTTGACGCGTTTGTTGCTGATTATTTGCTTTAGGCTTAGAAGTAGCAGATTGTTGCTTTTGCCCTTCTTGCTTTTTTACCGGTTGCTGCTGTTTTTGCGAAACATTTTGAGTAGGTTGCTTCACATCTTTATTATTTTTAAATGATTGGTTTAACTTTGTCACTATGTCATTTTCTAACATTGACATATGATTTGTTACGCTCACATTTAATTTATTTAGTGCTTCAATAACCTCTTTACTCGATTTATTCACTTGTTTCGCATATTCATGAACTCTGATTTTGGTCATCTGCTCACCCCCGATTATTTTTCGTTGAGTAGACTAGACAATTTACTTGCAAAACCTTTATCGGTAATAGCTAAAGCCACTCGGGCCTCCTTACCTGTAGCATGTCCTAGATCATAACGATCACCAATTACATGATACTCAACGTTGTAGTACGTGCATTTATCTTGAATTTTTTTGCTAGAGTTTTTAGAAGCATCGTTTGCAAGCAGTACTAGCTTAGCATTACCATTGCGGACTTCCTTTACTACTAACTCTTCTCCTGAAATCACTTTACGGGCTCTTGCCGCTATTCCAAGCAAATTATGCACTGCTTGATTGATCATAATATAGACTCCCTACGAATCAACAAAATAAGTTCTTCGTAGATTTCTTCAGGAATTTTTACATCAAGTTGATGCCCTAAAACATTTTTCTTACGAGCGATTTCAATCGCTTTCTCTGATTTAGAGACATAGGCACCACGTCCAGGTTTTTTCCCGGAAACATCTACACTTACCTCGCCCTCTTTCGAACGAACGACACGAATCATTTCTTTCTTTGGTAACATTTCACCAGTAGCTACACATTTTCGAAGAGGTACTTTTTTATTAATAGCCATAAGAATCACCTTTCCTCTCTGAAGCTTGTCGTAAGAGGTGGACTAGCCGTGCACTACATTAGTTATATACTTGCATTTTAATTAAATACCGTACTATTTTCAATTGTAGGCTCTGCCATTATTCAGTCGGCGCAGCCCAACGCCTACTGAATAATGGTAGTTAACTAGTCACACGGGCTTTCTTACTTATTCTTCGTCGTCTTGATATAAGTCAACTGTTACATCAGCAAAATCACTTTCTTCATCCTCAGCAGGTATGAAAGTGCTTGTTGCAGATGGATAAATACCTAACTCACGAGCATCTGTTTCACTCTTAATATCAATTTTCCAGCCAGTTAACTTCGCAGCTAAACGAGCATTTTGACCACGTTTACCAATTGCTAATGATAATTGATAGTCTGGAACAACAACTGTTGTAGATTTTTCTTCTTCATCTACTTGAACATCTAAAACCTTTGATGGGCTAAGAGCATTTGCTACAAATACAACTGGATCTTCTGACCATTCAACGATATCGATTTTTTCACCGTTCAATTCATTTACAATTGTTTGCACACGAGCGCCTTTTGCCCCTACACATGAACCTACTGGATCTACTTCTTCGTTATGTGCATAAACAGAGATCTTAGAACGGTCACCTGCTTCACGAGCAATTGATTTAATTTCTACGATACCTTCGTAGATTTCAGGTACTTCCATTTCAAATAAGCGGCGTAATAAACCAGGATGTGTACGTGAAACAATTACTTGTGGTCCGCGTGTTGTACGTTCAACCTTTGTAATATAGACCTTGATGCGGTCGTGTGGATGATATGTTTCACCTTGAATTTGTTCGTTTTGTGGTAATGCAGCCTCTACTTTTCCTAGACCTACGTAAATATTACGAGCATCTAGACGTTCAACTACACCCGTTACGATATCATCTTCACGGTCCACATATTGCTCGTAAATTAAGCCACGTTCTGCTTCGCGCACTCGTTGTGTAACAACTTGTTTCGCTGTCTGTGCAGCAATTCGACCGAAGTTTCGAGGTGTCACTTCCTGCTCTACGATATCTTCTAATTGATAGGCAGGGTTGATTGCCTTAGCATCTTCTTCAGAGATTTGTAAACGATCATCTTCTACTTCTTCAACAACATCTTTACGTGAAAAGACACGAATAGAGCCCTTATCTAAATTTAAGTCCACACGAACATTTTGTGCTTGATTGAAGTTGCGTTTGTAAGCTGTAACTAATGCCGCTTCTATTGCTTCAATTAACACATCTCTTGAAATTCCTTTTTGTTCTTCTAGCGCATTTAGCGCATCTAACAAATCACTACTCATTTTTTTTCACTCCTAAATATGCATTATGCTTAAAAATCGATGGCAAGTCGTGCCAATGCGATTTTTTCTTGTTCAATTGTTACTGTAATTTTACGCGTTTTAATGCGTACTTCCATCACTAATGTATGTTCATCGTATGACGTTAAGTAGCCTTGGAATTCCTTCATGTCCTTAATGGGCTCATAAGTTTTAACATAAATAAATTTGCCAATCGCTTTTTCAAAATCAGTGTCTTTTTTCAATGGACGTTCTGCTCCAGGTGAAGAAACTTCTAAATAATAGTTTTGTGTAATTGGATCATTTTCATCCAATAGCAAACTTAGTCGTTCACTAACTTGAGCACATTGTTCAATGTCAATTCCACCCTCAGGTGTATCCACATAAACACGTAAAAACCAGTTACGTCCTTCTTTTACGAACTCGACATCTACAAGCTCAAGATTCAACTCTTCAACAATCGGTTTAGCGAGCTCTTCAATTAAAGATGGTACTTTGCTCATTGTTTCCTCCTGCATCTATCAAATTCTGGCGTAATAAAACAGAAATTCCACCAGTAGCTTTGGTGAAATTTAACGGTCTTACCTGCTGTTAGTCAAAAATTTGTTTTGCTACGGTATAACAACAGAAAAGAGCGGGAAGGTCCCACTCTTTTGCTGGAAAAATATCAACAAATTATTACCATAAGGATAGCATAGTTTACAGCACAATGCAAATTTCCTTTTTATAGACATCTAATCCATTATGCCTTGACATAATTGTTGCTGTCGCTTCGCTTTCGCACAGATAAACAATGTGTCCAGAAATCAAAATTGCGCTTAAATTAAGCCCTCACTACAACGTGGGGTTGATTTCGGTTCTAGCTAGGCGCTTTTCTAGAGTTGCCCAGCCTTGCCTCCAATCAACTTATATACTTGGTAGACATTTTAACAAATGTCATCCCCAACTTTTATTAGACTTAATTTGAACAAAAGGCAGAGAAGTTATTCGTGATATTGATGAAGATGCCTTCAAGCTAACTTTCGTAATTTTAGAAAAGTGATAACTGATTGGCATCAGGCATTCCTTCTAAACAACCCAATTGATCCATATATTCTATTAATGTTTTGGATACTCGACCTCGTTGCTGTAAATCTTCTTTCGATAAAAACTCTCCGTCCTCACGTGCTGCCACAATTTGTTTAGCCACGTTTGTACCAAGTCCAGGAATCGCATCGAATGGTGGAATTAAAGAGTTCCCATCAATGATAAATTCACTAGCCTGCGAACGATACAAGTCCACTTTCTGGAAGTTCATACCACGTTCACACATTTCAAGTGCTAATTCCATTACCGTTAATAGGTTTTTCTCTTTTGTTGAAGCATCTAAGCCCTTCAGATTGATTTCATCAATTTTTGTACGAATCATTTGCGGACCTTGTACCATGGCAATTAAATCAAAATCATCTGCACGAACTGTGAAATACGCTGCGTAATAAAGGATTGGGAAATGTACCTTAAACCATGCAATACGCACTGCCATTAACACGTACGCGGCAGCATGGGCTTTCGGGAACATGTATTTTATCTTTTTACACGATTCGATATACCAGCCAGGTACTTTATTCGCTAGCATTTCCGCTTCAAATTCGTCAGATAATCCTTTCCCTTTACGCACGGATTCCATAATTTTAAACGCCAGTGACGGTTCTAGATCTTGATAAATTAAATACACCATAATATCGTCACGACAGCCAATTACTTCTTTCAGCACACATGTACCATTTTGAATTAACTCTTGCGCGTTACCAAGCCATACGTCTGTTCCGTGTGATAGTCCTGAAATTTGCACGAGCTCCGAGAATGTTGATGGCTTTGTATCTTCAAGCATTTGGCGTACAAAACGGGTACCGAACTCAGGAATGCCGAGTGTTCCTGTCTTACAGCCAATTTGTTTTTCTGTTACGCCTAAAGTTTCTGGCGAACTAAAGATTTTCATAACGACTGGATCATCTGTTGGAATGGTTTTTGGATCTATCCCCGATAAATCCTGCAACATCCGAATCACAGTCGGATCATCGTGCCCCAGTATATCAAGCTTTAAAATATTATCGTGAATGGAATGGAAATCAAAGTGCGTTGTACGCCATTCTGCATCCTGTGCATCCGCAGGGAATTGTACTGGTGAGAAATCAAAAATATCCATATAATCTGGTACTACGATAATTCCTCCAGGGTGCTGTCCTGTTGTACGTTTTACGCCTGTACAGCCTTGTACTAAACGATCTACCTCGGCACCGCGGAAATGTAGATTGTTATCATTGGCATAGCCCTTTACGTAGCCATACGCTGTTTTCTCTGCGACTGTACCGATTGTTCCTGCACGATATACATAATCTTCACCGAATAATACCTTCGTATAATTATGGGCTTGTGGTTGATATTCACCAGAAAAATATGACGATAGGTAAACTTTTGATATTATCTCCAGCTTTTCCCCCGCCCCACACCGTACGTGACCCTTTCGGCGTCATACGGCGTTCCATCGTTAACTTTGTTGAAATTTATAAACTAAGCTTTGGATTTCCTACTTCCGTTCTTAGTTCGTTTATTTTATTTATAGCCTTCTTTTCGAATCGAGCTAACATCTTTACATAATCTTTATAAGCGAGCGGGTCTTTTGTATGAACAAGCATGTGATAACTCCTGTTGATTATAATCAGGTTATCATAGTCGTCTGTCCCACGTGAGCTGTCGGCTTAATATGATGACAAACGGCTTGATGTGGAGTAAGTCTTTCTCCTGTTATTCCGCAACTCCCTTTTTGAGCCACGTACTTACTCAGGCGATTATTTTCATACAAAACACTTTTAGCTTTATATATTCCTTTACGAAACATCTCAATTTCACGTACAGACACATGTTTTAAATCTTTATGAATTAAGGACCTGTCTTTCTCATTGTAAATCGTAAATTCAGGCTTTCTCTGTCCTCGTATATCATGTCGAATTGCTTCAATAGGATATACCAGCAATCCATTATTTTTAAATATTTGATAATTGTAATCCCCATAAAATTTATCAATGACATTGTTTGTTTCCCTCGTTTTCACGAATATGTTTCTCAACAACAATGATTTGATATTCGGATGCACTTTATGTCTTATTACATTGAAATCTTGTGATATCCTGGTCGCAATTTTGTAATAGTTATGCAGTCCAAGAATATTTGCATTAAAATTCATCACTTTTTCTGGAGTAGGACTTTTTCTAAGTTTAACTAACTGATACCTTATAACCCCTTGCACTTTTTCTTTTGCTTTAGGGTCCATTTTAGAATTTACGATATACCCTGTTTTAGCGTTGCCTTTTTGAACAGCCCTAAATCGTATCCCTAAAAAATCTGTACCGTTTTTACGTAGATTCGTGATTTTACTCTTTTCTTCACTTACTTCAAGCCTTAGACGCTCTTTTAGCCATTTTTCAACAGCTACTTTAATCTTTCGAGCGTTTTCAAAAGAGTTTGTAAAGATTTTAAAATCATCTGCATATCTGACAAGGTACATAGGCTTTAGCCTTGTTTTCTTTAGAGCATCCGTTTTATTTCGTTTCAGTTTATAAGGTACTTTTGTCGGCTTTGTTTCCCACTGGTTCGATACCCACCAATCTAATTCATTCAATACTATATTAGCAAGAAGCGGGGATAGGATACCGCCTTGTGGAGTTCCCTTTGTCGGAATACTTTCACCTGTAATTTCAGCTTTTAGCATCTTTTTAATAATTGTTAAAACTTTTTGGTCCCTTATACCAATTGCCCATAATTGCCTCATAAGCTTTTTATGATTAACGTTATCGAAAAATCCTTTAATATCTATATCGACCACAAAGTGTTGATGACTATGATTAACCAAATGGTAACACCTTGCTAATGCATCATGTGTGCTTCTTTTCGGTCTAAATCCGTAGCTTTGAGGATGAAACCTAGCTTCTACAATCGGCTCCAGCACTTGTAGGAACATGCTGAATCAATCTATCTTCAATCGTAGGAATTCCAAGTGGTCTCATTTTTCCGTTTGGCTTTGGAATAAACAACCTTTTAACCGAATGTGGTTTGTAGTTTTCAAGTCTTTTTCTTATTATCTTTATTAGCTTGTCGGCATTTATTTTGTTTAAATGTTTAATTGTGTGTCCGTTTGTACCTTTCGTTTTACTACCTTACTTTTTAGGTTACGAAAAGCGAGTAAAATATTTTCTTCAGAAATAATCAGCTCATAAATATCTGTAAAGTATCGACCCTTTTCGCTTTCTATAAAGAGATTATCAAACGTCTCTTGTAAGCCAAAATACTCGTTATTTCTTAACTTTTGAATCATTAAGTCAGCCAACTAATCACTTCCTTTACGAAGTTTTCGTTCTCTTTAGTCATACACGAATCTGACTTATTGTAGGTTTTGTCTCAACGTTAACGACTTGTGCCCTTCCCTCTGAAATGTTTTTCCCTCCGACTTATTGGTTATTCAGTCATCAACAGCATTTCTTCGTCAGTACTACGGCACTACTGCCACTCCTTTAAAGTATGTTATAGCCATTTTGCCTTTCCATACACCGTCGTCATTGAAGTGCAATCTTCTCTTACGTTAGGAGCTTCACACGTTCCACTATTTCTATCTGTACATAATTCCCTTAGGCTCCCTCTAAATTCCGCTAGGCTGGATTGTGCCTGTAACACAATATGGATTTTCATAACCTAACACTTACTCATCCACACCTAGAAGTCCTAACTGGACCCCGTAGCATTTCTACTACGTGACATTCACGAAAAGTCAGTCAAGGGTTCGTCTCGGTTATTCTACCGCTTCTAACCATAGGAATTTTATAGACACCAGGCCTATCATTCACAAGAGATTTCTATCTCTCTTTCCACAGCCGAACTGTTTGGGTGAACTTCAGCCCACTTTAACGAGCTTCAAACGTTTTTGGTGTTTGCAATACCATCTACGCTTGTCGTAGCTTCAGCGAGTGTGTTTCAAGGCGTTACTCTCTCATTCCACACTTCGAAATAGCAGTTCTACCAACTAAGGTGGTTAACCTTTTCAGTTAACAACGTGTCGCACTCAAATCTATATCAGGTACCTTGTCTCCTTTAAAGCCAAGGAACGTTTCGAATGGGATATCTTGTCCATCCTTTTTATACGGTGATCCACATTCCGGACAATCTTTATTTGGTAAGTCATAGCCCGAGCTTACTGAACCATCATTAAAAAACTCTGAATGCTTACAATCTGGGCAAATATAATGAGGAGGAAGTGGATTTACTTCAGTAATTTCCATAAAGGTTGCCACTAATGAAGACCCAACTGAACCACGGGAACCTACTAAATAGCCATCAGCTAATGATTTTTTCACAAGCTTCGCAGAAATTAAGTAAATTACTCCGAAACCATGGCCTAAAATCGACTTTAATTCTTTTTCAATTCGGGCCTTCACGATTTCTGGTAGCTCTTCTCCGTATATACTATGAGCCATTTCATAAGTTAAATTTGTGACCTCATCATCTGAGCCTTCAATTTTTGGTGTGTATAAATCATCTTTAATGGGCTTAACATCACCAATCATATTTGCGACTTTTTGAGAGTTGGTAACAACTACTTCTTTCGCTAGATCCGGCCCTAAAAAATCAAATTCTTTAAGCATTTCATCCGTCGTTCTGAAATGAACCTCAGGCAGCTTCGATCTATTTAATATGTTGGCACCACCTTGAGAGCCAATTAATATTTGTCTAAACATTCCATCTGTCGGATCTAAGTAATGAACATTACCAGTTGCTACAACAGGTTTATCGATTTTCTTCCCTAGCTTTACGAGCTTGCGAATAATATCTTCAAGTGTCCATTCATCACGTACGACATTGCGCTCAATTAACGGTGCATACACAGCCTTTGGTTGAACTTCAATATAATCATAGAATCTCGCAATTTGCTCTGCTTCCTCTGGGGATTTATTCATCATCGTCTCAAATAATTCACCATTATTACAACCTGATCCGATTAATAATCCTTCTCTATATTGTTCTAGAACCGCTCGTGTTACTCGAGGTACTCGATAGAAAGTTTTTGTATGGGAGTGAGTGACTAATTTAAATAAATTTTTTAGTCCAGCATTGTCTACTGCTAATATCGTGCAATGCATTGGTCGTCCTTTTTTATAAGCATCTCCGCCCCCGATATGCTTATTAAAGTCGTCGTGATATTTAATACCTAATTCATCCGCATCTTTTAACAGCTGTAAAAGTAAGAAGCCAGTTGCTTCTGTATCATAAATAGCTCGGTGATGCTGAGTTAAATCAATGTTGAATTTTTTACAAAGTGTATTTAAACGATGGTTTTTCATCGTTGGATAAAGTAATCGGGCTAACTCCAACGTATCAATAACTGGATGAATTGTTCCCTCTAGTCCATATTTTTTATAGCCTGTGTATAAGAAGCCAATATCAAATGATGCATTATGGGCTACTACTATGCCATCTCCGATAAATGCATGGAACTCCTTAATGACTTGTTCCACTTCTGGCGCGTTACGTACCATATCATCTGTAATACCTGTCAGTTCAATGGTCGTCGCTGAAAGTGGGTGATGGGGATTGGCAAAGCTTTCGTATTTGTCGATTACCTGCCCATCTTTAATTTTCACCGCGGCAAGCTCAATGATCGTATCGTAAGCAGTAGATAGACCTGTCGTCTCTACGTCAAACACGACATAAGTATCATCATCCAATAATCGATGCTCAGCTGCATAAGCAATCGGTACACCATCATCTACTAAATTTGCTTCCAAACCATAAATAACTTTTATACCATGTTTCTTCCCTGCTGCATAAGCCTCTGGGAAGGATTGTACAACAGCATGGTCGGTAATAGCCACGGCTGGATGACCCCACTTCGCAGCCTGCGAAACAAGTCTATCAACTGGTGTTACAGCGTCCATTGTGCTCATTGGTGTATGCAAATGCAATTCAACCCGTTTTTCTCCCTCTGGCGCCTTATCCTGTCGTGTTTCTTTTTTGATTTCATTAATATCGTTTGCCATAACGATTAAATCACGAATGAATGTGTCAGTTTGTACGGAGCCTCGAACTTTTACCCACATACCCTTTTTCAAATGTTGCATAAGTTCCGCATCATCATTATCACGTGAGAACATTTTTACAACGATGGAATCCGTATAGTCGGTAATTTTAATTTGCAATAAAGAACGACCGCTTTTCAGCTCTTTAACTTCTGCATCAAATACAAAGCCTTCAATGATCACACGACGTTCTTCCTCAACAATGCGTTTAATTTCCATTGTTTCATCATCTTTAATTAACATACCAAGCTGGAATGGTCGATCACCAAGATTCGCAATAGCAGGATTTTCTTTCTTCTCCTTCTCACGCTTTTGGTAATCTTCTATCGCTTGCTGAGCTAAAGCAGCTTCTTCTAAACGCCTCTGTTCCATGAAAGCTTCCTGTGCCGCAATCATTTCTTCTGTTTGATCTTGGAGCACGAAATCTAACACAATATGCGGAAAGCCGAACTGACTATAGCTTGCAGAAAGCTTTTCTGCATACTTTGTTTTCAGCATCATAAATTCCATTTCCTGCATGCAGGATAATGTAATTTTTTGCCCATTCCACATAGGCACTTGCGATACTAGGCAATTTTTCAAAGTGGGCGCCATCTCATCGATTTGCTCTACTACTGTTAACCAATATTGTTGAACTAGCTCCTCCGTCACATTTTTCTCTTCCGTATCAAAAGTTGTGTGGATTTCAGCGATAGCTGAAAATTTCTCAGCCAAACGAGTACGAAAAAGTTGGTATAGTGAAAAAGGAAGTATATCTCGTAATTTAATGGAAAAATTCCATAGCCTGTTCTTTTTGTGTACAGTTAGTCGTGATAATTCACCTTCCTCAAAAAAGGACATATACACATCATCTGTTAGTTCTAGTTGTTGCAAGAGCATTTGAAACCTTGCTCTTGCTTCTTGTTGCTGTTCCAATCTATTGACACCTACTTTCAAAAAGAGGCAATCTTACATGCCCCATGTTTTATTTCCTCACCAACGTCTACGATTTGAAGGAACAAATGCGCTAAAGCGTTCGTTTACATCAGACAAGTGCTGGAGAACCCGAAGCAAAAGTAAGCGATCTACCTTCTTTTGCCCAAGGAATCGAAGCGACCTCGAGGATGTAGCGCTTTAGCCTAGACGGAAAAAAATTCGCACCCTTTCCACGGGCGACCGTCAAGCCTCACAAATCCTAAACATCTATGAATTCATGCTTGCTCGCTGTCCCCGAGAAGTGGCGCGAATTTTTTATCTATTTAATACCTTTGGGACAGAGGTCCTTCTTAAAAATCAATGTTGCCTTGGCATAATTGCGTCCGGAATCGGCTTTGTGCTTAGGCCTGCGTGAGAGCCGACAGGACGTGGCGTTTTTACCGATGCAGGTCAGTTAGCCGTTATCGCACGGATGCGATGATTTTAGGCTAACATCCCCTAAGAACTCATTTCCGACTCCGTGACATCCGCCGGAGGCTTTGGGCCAACCACGATGTTGGTCACTCAGTCGTTGCCACAGGACGTGGCGCTCTTAGACTTAGTTTCTCTATTTCAGCGAGCGTTTTGATATCCACTGAAAAGTAGCTTAAACCCGCATTCACCTCACCAACATAGAGGTGGGTGACTTCGCTGAAAGGAGTTAATGTTTGCGGAAAAATTCATTCAAGCGATCAATGACCTCTTCTTTTTTCCATTCGAACGTTTCACCTGTTTGACGGAATTTAACCTCAACAATACCTTCAGTTGCTTTTTTACCTACAGTTACACGGACAGGTAAGCCAATTAAATCAGCATCTGCGAATTTAACCCCTGCACGCTCTGCACGATCATCTAATAGCACATCATAACGGTATGATTTCAATAAACCGTATAGCTCATCAGCTAAGGCAACTTGTGATTCATCTTTTGTATTAACAGGTACAACATGAATATCATAAGGGGCTAATTGTGTTGGCCAAACAAAACCATTTTCATCTTGGAAATGCTCTGCAACAGCAGCTAAAATACGTGATACTCCAATACCATAGCATCCCATAATAAATGGCTGTGCCTTACCTTGCTCGTCTAAGAATGTACCATTCATTTTTTCAGAGTAAGTTGTTCCTAATTTGAAAATATGACCAACCTCGATACCTTCTGCAAATTTGATAATACCTTGTCCATCTGGAGATGGATCACCCTCTTGAATAAAACGAATATCTAAGTATTCATTCACTGCAAAATCACGCTCTGGATTTACATTTACTAAATGGAACCCATCCTCATTTGCACCGGCTACACCGTTACGAATCGATTTAATAGCATTGTCAGCTACTACTTTTACGTCTACTGGTAATTTAACAGGACCGATTGAACCAACTCCACAGCCTAATAATTCGCGGATTGCCTCTTCACTAGCAAGTTCAACAGAACCAGCATCAAGTGCATTTTTCAGTTTAATATCATTAATTTCGTGATCTCCACGAGCAAGAACAACAACTAATTCACCATCTACGTCAAATACTAATGACTTGATGACATTTGAAGAGTCAACATTTAAGAAAGCTGATACTTCTTCGATTGTTTTTTGATCTGGTGTTGCCACTTTTTCAAGGTCTTTTAATGCTGCATCTGATGGTTGATAGTCTACAAGAACTTCTGCCATTTCAATGTTTGCAGCATAGTCAGATGTATCAGAGTATGCAATTGTATCTTCCCCAATTTCAGAAAGCACCATAAATTCATGTGTACCTTTCCCACCAATTGAGCCTGCATCTGCAATAACTGCACGATAGTTTAAACCAAGACGAGAGAAAATATTTGAATAGGCACGATACATATCATCATATGTTTCATCTAAACTTTCACGCGATGCATGGAAAGAATACGCATCTTTCATAATAAACTCTCTGCCTCGTAGTAAACCAAAGCGAGGACGCTTTTCATCACGGAATTTAGTTTGAATTTGATAAAGTGTTAACGGTAATTTTTTATATGATTTAATTTCATCACGTACTAAAGTTGTAATCACTTCTTCATGTGTTGGTCCTAATGCGAAATCACGATTATGACGATCCTTTAAACGCATTAATTCTGGACCATATTTTTCCCAGCGGCCTGACTCCTGCCATAGTTCTGCAGATTGTAATGAAGGCATTAAAAGTTCAATTGAATTGATTGCTTCCATCTCTTCACGAACAATATTTTCTATTTTTGTTAACACACGTTTTGCAAGCGGTAAATACGAGTATACCCCACTTGTATTTTGACGAATAAACCCTGCACGCAGTAATTGCTTATGTGATTTTACCTCTGCATCAGCAGGTACTTCACGTAGCGTTGGGATAAATGTTTTACTTTGCTTCATTCAGTGTTCCACCTTTTTAATAAATAAGTTTTATACTCTAATTAGCATAAACAAATTTAGCTTTGAACGCAATGTTTCAAAAAAATTGCGTTCAAAGCTATGTTTTCAATAATTTTCACTTTAGCGCAATGTCTCATTCGCTGGGGCTTTAACTAAGTTAACTTAGTTAAAAGAAAAATCGTTGGATGTCGTTCCATGTGACTACTACCATTAAGACCATTAATAGGACGATACCTACAAAATGGACCATACCTTCTTTTTGACGATCGATTGGTTTGCCTCGTACTGCTTCGAAACCAAAGAATAATAGGCGACCACCGTCAAGTGCTGGTAATGGCAATAAGTTCATAATTCCTAAATTGATACTTAACATAGCTGCAAAATTCATTAAAGCATAAATGCCCCATGTCGCAACAGTCTCGGTCGTTTTATAAATTCCAACAGGTCCTGATAGTGCATCAATTGTAAATTTCCCCGTAATAAGCATACCGAGTAATTCAAATATACGCACGGTCATGCTATACGTTTCTTGAGCACCGTAAACGACAGCCTTTAACGGATTGTGGACTTTAGGACTGGTCACCCCAATTTGACCATAAGTCTCTCCATTCTTTTCTTTCACCTCTTTTATTGTCATCGTAAGATTTTCCGTCCGTCCGTCTCGCTCTACTGTTACATTAATTGTCTTTCCAGGACGATTCCGTACAACAGAAACCAAATCCTGCCACTTTTCAACCGCTTGTCCATCTATCGTTGTTACTCTGTCACCTACAAGCATGCCTGCCTGCGCAGCTGGATTATTTTCTACCACCTCTGTAATAATTGGCTCATTTGTAGGTACACCATTTAATAAACCAATCATTACATAGATGAAAAATGCTAGTATAAAGTTAAATAACGGACCAGCAAAGATTGTCATAGCACGTTGACCGACTGTTTTAGCGTTAAATTGACGATCGTATGGTGCGATTAACGTTTCTTTACCGTTTTCTACGAGCATACAATCTCTTGCAACATTATAACGAACTAATTTTTCTTCTTCATCATAGCCTTCTACAAACAATTCCTTTTCTAAATCGGCACGCTCAACTTCTAAAAATAATAAATCTGGTAGTTGCTTATTATTTTGAGTAAAGATTATTTTCTTTACAACATTATCTTCATCTACAATAAGCCCTACTCGGTAACCCGGCTGTAGTTCGGTACCATCCATGTCCTCACCAGCCATACGAACGTAACCACCAATTGGCAATAAACGTATTGTATAGATTGTTTCACCGTGTGTTTTCCCATAAATTTTTGGTCCCATACCGATCGCAAATTCTCGAACCATAATGCCTGCTCGTTTCGCAAACAAGAAGTGACCAAATTCATGAAAGAATACAAGTAGGCCAAATATTAAAATAAATGCAATAGCTGTTTGCATAATACCCCACCTTTAAAAGCGAATAGTTAACGATATCTTCTCTCTTTATTTTACCATGTTTAACACTGTTTTTCTTGTTTCACTGTCTACATGCAAAATCGTT
This sequence comes from Lysinibacillus sp. G1-3, assembly GCF_056322905.1. Lineage (NCBI taxonomy): Bacteria > Bacillati > Bacillota > Bacilli > Caryophanales > Bacillaceae > Lysinibacillus > Lysinibacillus sp. G1-3. Next base: position 338,560 of record NZ_JBWHYQ010000001.1, on the reverse strand, counting down.
TGCAAATCTGGTACTACTATATTGTTATGTGCTTGCATTACACGCTCAATCGTTTCATCAATTTCAAGGAATGTTATTTTCCCTTGTAAAAATGCTGCAACTGCCGCTTCATTCGCTGCGTTCATCGCTGTTAAAATTGTACCACCTGTGCGCCCAGCCTCATATGCTAGACGTAATGCTGGATAACGTTCAAAATCCATTTCTTTAAAATGAAGTTGACCAATTTGTGCTAAATTAAGTCGTTGTCCGTTATGCAGTGGCATACGATCTGGATAGCTTAATGCATATTGGATAGGTACACGCATGTCCGGCGTACCTAGCTGTGCAATGACACTAGTATCATGATACTCAACTAGGGAGTGAATAATACTTTCTCTATGCAAAAGTACATCTATTTTATCATAGGGCATATCAAATAAGACATGTGCTTCAATAACTTCTAGTCCTTTATTCATCATTGTAGCTGAATCAATCGTAATTTTTGCACCCATTGACCAATTCGGGTGGTTTAATGCATCTGCAACCGTAACATGCTTCAATTCCTCGCGTGTTTTGTCACGGAAGCTACCTCCAGAAGCTGTAATAATTAATCGTTCAATATTTTTCGGATTCTCACCATTCATTGATTGGAAAATCGCGGAATGCTCACTATCTACTGGTAAAATTGTTGCATTATATTTCTTGGCCTCTGCCATTACTAAATGTCCAGCGGTTACAAGCGTTTCTTTATTGGCAATGGCAATTGTTTTGCCCATGCGAATTGCAGCTAATGTCGATTCTAGTCCAACGCTTCCAAGAACCGCGTTTACAAGCACCGCTGAATCAGGATGTGTAGCAACCTCTACAAGCCCTTTTGCACCAAACGTAAACTGTACTTGTGGATATTCTTTAGCGAGCATAACTGCATCTTCTTCTAATTGAACAGATACAAGCTCTGGCTTTAAAGTTTCAATCATTTCACGCGTTTTTTCGATATTTTTCCCTGAAGAAAACGCTACTAAATGAAAGGCATCGCGTTGTTCTTTTAAAATATCATAGGTTTGCCAACCGATTGAACCAGTTGCACCAAGTAAACTAATTTTTTTCACGACAAATTGTCCCCTTTTTCTATCTCAGCAAATGATATAGCACGATTATTACCTCTCTGTTTAGAGTAAAATGCTAATTATTATGGCTCATCGTCAGATCGTAGAGTTGATATCGGTTTCGACTGGGCGCTTTTTAAAGGCGTCCGATGAGCACCTATTGTTTTTAGTTACCAAAAAACATGTAAAAAATGTAGTAAAGGCACGACGAATAGTAGACTATCAAAGCGGTCTAAAATACCGCCATGCCCAGGTAAAATATTTCCTGAATCCTTTACGTCAAAATTTCGCTTTATAGCAGATTCCACTAAATCGCCCATTTGCCCAATAATTGACGCAATGATTGTGATGAAAATAAGTGAGACATAACCACCATTTGCAAACGGATAAATTGCTTGCATCGCGACAGCAAAGATTACAGCAATGACTATGCCACCTACAAAACCTTCCACAGTTTTCTTCGGTGAAATTTCTGGCCAAAGCTTATTTTTACCTAATTTTCTTCCAACAAAATATGCACCTGAGTCAGTTGTCCAAACTACTAGTAAACAATATACGACAAACTCTAGACCATAGCTTCGTGTTTCAATTAAGTAATGGAAACCTAATCCGACATAAAACGCACCTAATAAAATAAATGCAACTTCATCGAATGTAATTTTATTTTTCACAAGGACTACGTAAATGAGCAATAGCATCATTAGACCATACACAACCATTAAATCAGAGGAATAGCCAATTGCTTCTACTACTTTACTTGACCAGTCCTTTGGTATAACAAGGAGTATTAATGTTAGTAGCCCTAAAAAACCAGGCACTGAAAAAATTGAAATACCTTTCATTTTTAATATTTCATAAAAGCCAACAACAGCCATTGCAAGCACAAGAATTGTAAATGGCACTTCTCCATAAATAACAAATGGAATAAATAGCGCTGCTGCAATTATTGCTGTGATAATTCGTTGTTTCAAGTTGTTCCTTCTCCCTTCAACCCACCGTAACGGCGATTACGTTTCTGGTAGTTTTCCACCGCTTCCAGTAAGTTTTCCTCGCTAAAATCTGGCCACAATGTATTTGTAAACCAAAATTCTGTATAGGCGAGCTGCCATAACATAAAGTTGCTTAAGCGTACTTCACCGCTTGTTCGAATTAATAAATCTGGCTCTGGCAGATGAGCCGTCATTAAATGAGATGTCAAACATTCTTCTGTTATTTCTTGCATCGTTAATTGACCATCCTGCACCTTTTGAAGCATTGTTCTCATGGCGCTAACCATTTCGGAACGACTTCCATAATTCAGAGCAAAATTTAATATTAATCCTGTATTATGTTTCGTTTCCTCCATCGCCTCATACAACGCTTTTTGCGTATGTGCAGGTAATAAAGATGGATCCCCAATCATTTCAACACGTACATTACGCTCCATCATTTCAGGTAAAAAGGAACCTAAAAATTCTACAGGTAAACGCATTAGAAAATCGACCTCAGGTTTTGGTCGCTTCCAATTTTCTGTAGAGAACGCATATACCGTTAAAACTTTAATTCCTAAATCGGATGCAAATCTAGTTACCTTTCGGACTGTCTTCATACCTTCGTGGTGCCCAGCAACACGTGGCATAGCACGTTTCTTCGCCCAACGTCCATTTCCGTCCATAATAATCGCTACATGGGCAGGAATCGGCTCGTTTTTAGCAAGGGCAACACGTTCCTCCAATGATTGTGAATCCATATTTATTTGTTTACCTAATAGCTTTTTAAACATGCTAACTCCCCCACTACAACTAATCGGACGTATACTAACCTATCATAACAAACAAAAGCGCTTTTTGTCTTTTTTTCCCCTCTAAATTGACTATGTATGAACTATCTTATTTTAGAACTACACACATTTTAGGATGATCACCGAAACGTTGAATAAATTTTCATTCGAACAAGTACAGACGAAATGGAAAGTACTTTTCTTATGATATATATTGTAACTAAAATATCATCCCAACATAAGGCTAAAAAAGGGCTGTGCCTCTTTTTGTTCAATCTGCAATAATGTTTTTCGCTTTAGTAAAAAACAGTTCTTCTTAATCTTAAAAGAAAGAAAAAATAGATGAAAGGTATTTCCCTAAACTAATCAATTATGCTTCGGCATAATTGCGTCCGGAATCGGCTTTGTGCTTAGGCCTGCACGAGGGCCGACACGATGTCGGTCATTTCGGCAATGCCACAGGACGTGGCGTTTTTACCGATGCAGGTCAGTTAGCCGTTATCGCATGGATGCGATGATCTTAGGCTAACATCCCCTAAGAACTCCTCTCCGATTCCTGACATCCGCCGGAGGTTTTAGGCCAACACGAAGTTGGTCACTCAGTCGTTGCCACAAGACGTGGCGTTCTTAGACTGAGTTCCTCTATTTCATCAAGTGTTTGGACATCCGCTGAAAAGTAGCTTAAATCCACCCTCATCTCACCACCCATAGAGGTGGGGGACTGCTGATGAAAGAAGTTAAAGGTTAATGTATAAGACTTTACTAAACCTTTTACATAATCATTTAAAAGTAAAGAGAAAAGACGTCCTGATATGTATAGGACGCCTTCATCTCATCAAAAAGTTCCATCATAGATGTGCAAAGCAAATTATGCTTACACGTCTAAAATTTCTTTTTCTTTTTCTTTCGTTACTTGATCTACTTTAACAATGAATTCATCTGTTAATTTTTGAATATCTTCACCGTAGCCACGTAGACCATCTTCTGTGATTTCGCCAGCTTTTTCAAGTTTTTTCAGATCATCATTAGCATCGCGACGAACATTACGTACAGCAATTTTTGCATCCTCTGCTTCTTTTTTCACTTGCTTCACAAGATCTTTACGACGCTCTTCTGTTAAAGCCGGGATCATTAAACGAATAACAGATCCATCATTTGTTGGTGTAATACCAATATCTGATTTCATGATTGCTTTTTCGATTTCACCTAAGATTGTTTTATCGTAAGGTGTAATAACTAATAAGCGCGCTTCTGGTACCGATACACCTCCAAGCTGATTAATCGGTGTTGGTGCACCATAATAATCAACCGTAATGCGATCTAATAGTGAAGCATTTGCACGCCCTGCACGGATTGAAGCTAGTTCACGTGAAAAAGCGGCAATTGTTTTATTCATTTTTTCTTTAGCTTGTTCTAATACTTGTTTAGCCATTATGCGTTCCTCCTAACAACTGTTCCAATTTTCTCGCCTTGTACGGCACGTTTAATATTACCTGGTTCTGTAATTGAGAAGACAATTAACGGAATATCGTTATCCATACATAGAGTAGAAGCTGTTGAATCCATTACTTGTAAGCCCTGTTGAATAACGTCTAAGTATGTGAGTGTATCATATTTAACGGCAGTTGCATCTACTTTCGGATCTGCAGAATAAACACCATCTACATTATTTTTCGCCATTAAAATCGCATCTGCGTCGATTTCAGCTGCTCGTAATGCAGCTGTAGTATCCGTAGAGAAGAATGGGTTACCTGTACCTGCTGCAAAAATTACTACACGTTTTTTCTCTAGATGACGAACTGCTTTACGGCGAATATATGGCTCTGCTACTTGTGTCATTACAATTGAAGATTGTACACGTGTTTCAATTCCTAATTTCTCCAATGCATCTTGTAACGCTAAAGAGTTCATAACCGTTGCTAGCATACCCATATAGTCAGCTGCTGCACGATCCATTCCCATTTCGCTACCGATTTTTCCACGCCATATATTACCGCCACCTACAACAACAGCAACTTCTACATCAAGATCTACTACTTCTTTTACTTCTTCTGCAACAGCCTTGATTATTTTTGGTGATAAACCGAAGCCCGCTTCTCCAGCTAACGCTTCACCACTTAATTTAATAACTACTCGTTTATATTGTGGCACACTCATTGTAAACCTCCGTCAGACTTTATTTAAAACATCTCTATTCCCTTTTCCATTATAGTATAAATAACAATAATTTCTAGTTATGAATAAGGCAAAATAGAAAATTATGTGGCTCATTAACATAAAGTTGGTTGATTTCCGTTCCAACTTATATACATAGCATACGATTTAACAAATGTTATCCGCAACTTTTGGCGATGAGCCAATTATATCTTTTTTTCGCTAATTTCGGAAAAATAGGGAACACGCTATGTTGTGTTCCCCATTTTTTGTCTAGAAAATCTAGATATTATTTGATTAGGATCAAATGCAAGCTAAATTAGTTACCTTTAACTTGGCTCATTACTTCTTCAGCGAAGTTGTCTTCACGTTTTTCGATACCTTCACCAACAGCATAACGTACGAAGCCGTTTACTGAACCGCCAGTTGAAGCAACGAAATCACGTACTTTTTGATCTGAGTTTTTAACGAATGTTTGGTCAAGTAAGCAAACATCTTCGAAGTATTTACCAAGACGACCTTCAACCATTTTTGCTACGATGTTTTCTGGTTTACCTTCGTTAAGAGCTTGTTCAGTTAATACTTTACGCTCACGTTCAACTTCTTCTGCAGAAACTTCATCGCGAGAAACATAAGTTGGGTTGATTGCTGCGATGTGCATAGCAACATCTTTTGCAGCAGCAGCATCTGTAGAGCCTTCTAAAGTTACTAATACACCAATACGGCCGCCCATGTGTAGGTAAGAACCGAATGCATCTGCATCAGTTTTTGTTTTTACTTCGAAACGACGAAGAGTGATCTTTTCACCAATTGTTGCAATTGCAGATGAAATTTGGTCAACAACTTTTACACCTTCAGCATTTGTAAGCTCTAATGCAGCTTCAACTGTTGCAGGTTTAGCAGCAAGTAATTGTTCAGCTAATGAAGCAACTAATACTTGGAATTTATCGTTTTTAGAAACGAAGTCAGTTTCTGCATTTACTTCTAGGATGATTGCTTCGTTACCATTTTCTAAAATGTAAGTTGTACCTTCTGCAGCGATACGGTCAGCTTTTTTAGCAGCTGAAGAAAGACCTTTTTCACGTAGGAAATCGATCGCAGCATCTAAATCGCCATCAGTTTGTACTAACGCTTTTTTACAATCCATCATTCCAGCGCCAGTTTTTTCGCGTAATTCTTTTACTAATTGTGCAGTAATGTTTGCCATTTAGTGTTTCCTCCTCAAATTGGTTATACAAATTTTAGTGATAGGTTCTAAAAAAGGTGATAAGGGTTTTGAGCCACTTATCACCTTTTTCTAAACGTGAATTACTCAGCAGCAGCTTCTACAGCTGGAGCTTCTTCTTCACCTTGTTTTGACTCGATTAAAGCGTCAGCCATTTTAGCAGTTAAAAGTTTAACAGCGCGAATAGCATCATCATTAGCAGGGATTACGTAGTCGATTTCATCTGGATCACAGTTTGTATCAACAATACCTACTAGAGGGATGTTTAATTTAATAGCTTCTGCAACAGCAATACGTTCTTTGCGTGGGTCAACAACGAACATTACGTCTGGAAGAGCTTGCATATCACGGATACCGCCTAAGAATTTGATTAGACGTTCGTGTTCTTTTTTAAGTTGGATTACTTCTTTTTTAGGTAGAACTTCAAAAGTTCCATCTTCTTCCATTTTTTCGATTGCTTTCATACGTGCAACACGTTTTTGAATAGTACCGAAGTTTGTAAGAGTACCACCTAACCAACGTTGGTTGATGTAGTAGTTGCCTGAACGTTCAGCTTCATCTTTGATCGCTTCTTGTGCTTGTTTTTTCGTACCAACGAAAAGAACTTTACCACCGTCTTGACCAACTTGACGCATGAAGTCATAAGCTTCCTCTAATTTTTTAACAGTTTTTTGTAAGTCGATGATGTAGATCCCGTTACGCTCAACGAAGATATATTTCTTCATTTTTGGGTTCCAACGACGAGTTTGGTGACCGAAATGTACACCAGCTTCAAGTAATTGTTTCATAGAAATTACTGACATGTGTATTTCCTCCTAGTATGTTTGGTTTTTATCCTCCGCATTTATCACTTGCAACAAGCTACCCTAAGCTTAGAGCACCACTTACTACATCAAAATGCGTGTGTATTAATAACACCATTTGCAACTATATCATAGCTTTATCCTATTAGCAACTGTTTTAGTTATGAAATTTCAATAAAAGCTCGATTTCTGTTTTTCCTTTTTGAAGCTGTTTTGCAATTTCTTCGGATGTTTTACCTTGTTTCGCTAATTCAATAGCTTGTTGTTCCAATGTTAATGGCTTAGATTCTTCCTTTTCGGTTGCCTCACTTGGTTGTTGGGCCGAATGTACCACCTTAACTTCAGCTTTAGCTCCACTTTGCTGCTGACGTGAATAAGCATTCGCTACGATATTTTTGGGCACATAAATGCGCGGTTCCTGATCTAAACTAACAGAACCGTCTACTGTGCTTTCTTCCTTTATAAGAGAAGATGGCTGTTCCTGTTGTCTCACAATCTGTTCTTCCTGTTTCACAGCATTCATTGGAGTTCCAGACTTTGAAGCTCTTTGCAGCTCTTGAATGAGGCGATCATTTTCATCTTTCATCTCAGCTAAATAAACACTGATAGTGTCATCCATTTCACGCATTAAGCGCTCCTGTTTTTTTTCTAAGTCCTTAAATTTTGCTAGCTTCGTATTTAATATGATAAGGAAATAAAATGAAAGTAGCTGTAAAATAAATAGAACCGCAATTAGTATGATTGTCATAGTAAACTCCTATCCACTAAAATCCACGAAATTTCCTTTAAACGGGTGCTGCGCTTGCGTTTCTCGCTTCTCGTTATCCTTATTTTTCTTTTTTCGAGTACCTTTTATATACTCTCCACCTGCTTCTTCATCTTCACTAATCCCATCCATACCCTCTGAAGTATTCACAACCTTTTGCTTGCGTTCTACTTCTTTTTTCAACGCTTCATTTGCGTGTGCTTGCTGAGCCAAAGTTTGTTGTTGTGCCTGATCAGCCATTTTTCCTGCTTCAAATGTTTTTGGAATAGCTATTTGTAGTTCGACACCTTTTAAACTCATAAGACCCCTCCTTCAACGATATGTATATAAGGATTATTATGCATTAATCATTTCATTAGTTAATAATTTTCGTAGCTTTAATAGCGCCTTAGAGTGGATTTGTGAAATGCGGGATGTAGATAATTCAAGCATTTCTCCAATTTCTGTTAATGTTAATTCCTCCGTATAAAATAAACTAAGCACTAGCTGCTCCTTATCATTGAGCTTTTGGATATTTTCTGCTAAATCCCCAAGCAGTTCTGACTTAACGACAGCTTGCTCAGGTGTCTTCGTCGTATCATCACGAATAACAAATGACTTTCCATCAGCCTCCTCTTGATCTTGCTGCTCATTAATGGAAAGAACATTTGAAAAGAAATGCTCCTGTACAGTTTGGTAAACTTCCTCAACAGGTAAAGCCATATGTTCCGCAAGTTCCTCAGGTGTTACATGACGCATATATTTTTGTTCTAACTGCTCAATTTGTACATCTAACTTTTTCGCCTTTTCACGTGCTGACCGTGGCAACCAATCTTCTTTACGTAAACCATCAATAATGGCACCTCTTACTCTAAAAGAAGCATATGTATCAAATTTCAAGTCTCTATTAATATCAAATTTATTCAACGCATCAAACAGACCTACCATACCTAAGCTCATTAAATCGTCTCGCGATACACTCTTTGGTAAGCTCGCTCCAATGCGTTGTACATGATAAGATACTAGCGAAATATATTTTTTTATAAGCAAATCACCTGCATCTGGATCACGTTCATTTATCCAGCGGTTCCACAGCTTTTGTTCATCGTTCAGAATTGGTTGTGTCATGTAATCCACCTCTCTAAGAAAAACGCATTTATTTATGCGCCTGTTTGCCACTGTCTTATATCAATACAAAAAACATTTTTAGCTATCGTTTCACTTTCGCTACGTAAACAATCGTTGAAAGAAAATCCATTATGCCTCGGCATAAGCAACAAAGCGTAACTAGTTATTAGACATTAACATAAAAATCCATCTAATTCTTCCCTATATTATAACAAGAATCGACTATAATTTCATTTGTTTCTCTCAATATCTAATATATTCCTCGGATTTAATGTCGAATATAAAAACAACCTAATCATCTATAACATAGGTTACAGGGAATTAGGCGTTTTTATCTTTATAAATTATAAAGTTACGAGAATGATGAACAAGCTTTCAAATAGATGTCAGAAAAAAATAAATAAAAAAGAGGATATCGCCAATTAAACGAATATCCTCTAAATCATTATTGTAATAAGAAAGATTCAAATCAAATTTCTATTATATGAACATATCTAATAATAAAGTGATGCCAAATGCGATAAATGAAAGCAATGTCTCCAAGACCGTCCATGTTTTAAAAGTTTCTTTCACGGTTAGACCCAGATATTCTTTTACTAGCCAGAAACCTGCGTCATTTACATGAGAGAACATAAGTGATCCTGCACCCGTTGCGATGACCAGAAGTTCTAAGTTCACACCTGACATGTTTTGAATAATTGGTGATACAATACCAGCTGCTGTTGTAAGAGCAACCGTTGCCGAACCTGTCGCAATTCGTATTAACCCAGCTACCATAAAGGCTAACACAATTGGAGAAAGAGATAAATCCTCAGACATTTGTCCAATTGATGCTCCAACACCACTTTCAATTAAAATTTGTTTAAATCCTCCACCAGCACCTATGATTAATATAATAGAACCAACCGGCAGTAGACATTCATCCGTTAATTTTTTAATCATTTTCCCATCCATATTTAGTCTATACCCTAGGAAGTAAAATGCTACAATACAAGAAATTAAAAGGGCCATGAACGGGCTACCAACAAATGTAAGTAATTTTATCAAACTACTTGGTATTTGAAAATACGGCGCGATTACAGATAAAACCATTAATACAACAGGTAATAAAATAATAAAAAATGAAGTTCCTGTCCCAGGTAATTTTCCTGATACCTCGCTTACACTGAGAAACTCTGGCTCTCCTTCAGGAATTACGCGTTTATACACCCACTTTGCAAACAAAGGACCTGCAATGATGGCTGCGGGAAGCGCAATGATTAATGAATAAATAAGTACTTCTCCAAGATTCGCATTATAAATTCCGATTGCAGTCATTGCCCCAGGGTGCGGTGGTACAAGTCCATGTACAATGGACAATCCAGCGATAACCGGTAATCCTATTAATAATATGTTTTGTTTCGTTGCTTTTCGTATAGAAATAACAAGTGGTAGAAGAATAACAATCCCTACATCAAAAAATACTGGGATTCCAATAATAAAACCCGCGAATAACATTGCCCATGGTAATTTTTTCACACCGAAAAATCTAACGAAGAAATCTGCCACTTGTAAACCGGCACCCGAATCGGACATCATCTTTCCTAAAATACTTCCCAATGCTAGAATGCCAACTAAATGTCCTAAAACACTACCAACACCAGTTTCATAGGCACCAACAATTTTGTCTAGTGATAAGCCAGACATCACGCCTAAAAATAAACTTGCTACAGATAAACTAATAAACGCATGCCATTTCCACCAAGATACCCCTATAATAACAATCACAATTGCCAATAATGTAATGATCAATAAATAAAGATCCATTCTCCTATCCCCTTCTCCTTACAATAGTAAACGCTTACAAATCTAACAACGAAAGATGTATCGTTTTCTAAGTTCCCTTTTATGTTTAAAAGAAGGAAACCAGGTAAGAAGAATAAGGTGGTTTCCTAAACTTTTGGATAACTATACATCATAATTCACAATATATTGCTTCATCCCAGTGTTGTAATAACCTTCGCTATATTCGATCACATTTCCCATGTCATCATAGGAATAACGGGCACGTTTTAATAAAGAAGTTCCTTGTTTCACTTCTAACCGGCCCTCTACGATAGAAGACGCAACGGAAACAGCAAACTCATCACGAAATCGTTCTAAAGAAATCCCTTTCTCTTCAATTAAATCGTAAAGTGATTCGACATTTAAATCTGCTAATTTAGCGTCCTCCATTCGTAACGGTAAAAAATGCGTATAATGTATATACGGGACATCATCAAGATAATACAGACGCTCTATACATAGACACTGCTCCCCAAATAGCTGGTATGGTGTACTATTCTTTTGATTGCATACTACCTTTGTTTGAAGCCATTTTTTTTGAATTTTATGTCCTTCGTCCACCAAAACTTCGGTAAAACGTTTTCCTTTAGAAAGTTTTGAGGTTGCAGCATTTCGAATGACTTTTGTTCCTTTACCACTTCTCGTTTCGAGATATCCTTCTTGAACTAATTCTTTAATCGCAGTTCGAACAGTAATTTTACTTACACTAAATTCATCTTCTAATTGCGGTTCAGAAGGGATGTTCGTTCCAATAGGATATGTCCCATGTAAAATCCGATCTTTTAAGATGTTTTTCACCTGCAAATATAAAGGTCCTTTTTTTCTAGATACTTTCACTATTTCCTTCACTACCTTTCCACATCGCCTACCGTTTCTGTCATCGCGCGAAGTATATCACGCTCTGATGATATGGGGGTATCTCCTACAATTGTATGTGCAAGCATGCCGGCAGCTGTTGCAAAAGCAACTGTTTTTTCTGGCGCAAAGCTTGTCAATTCACCATGTATAATACCACTCGTATAGGCATCTCCAGCACCTATTCTATCATAGACGGAAAACGTGATTACGCTGGAAAATGTAAAGGTGTGATTTTTAAATAAAAAACCTCGTAATGAATGTGTATTATCATTTTTAATATACCGATGTGTACCTGCAATAACCGAAATATTATAGCGATTCGCAACAGCTGGTATTAAATCTTTTAGCTGCTCTTTACGCTCTTCTTTCTTTGTGTTCATGCCCAGAACGAACATTGCGTCCTGTTCATTCATCATAACAATATCAGCTAGCTCGAGCATTTCTTCATAATGCGGTTTCGCCTTCTCATAGCCTCCTTGAGAACTCCAAAGTGATGGACGATAGTTGCAATCGAAAACGACAGTTCCGCTATTCTTTTTAACTGCTCTAGCAAAAATTTTCATGTAATTGCGGATCGACTCATTCACCGCTAAGGTAATACCACAAAAATGTACAACATCAATATTTCGAGCAATGTCTTCAAAATCATACGCTGCTTCAGATGCAATATTGAAGCTAGTTTCTTGGCGACTGGAATTGGTCACACGACTTGGCCGTATACCGAAACCATTTTCTAAAAAATACATTCGAATATACTCGCCACTTCGATAAATGTATGAAAGGTCGATTCCAAGTTTATGTAGATTCGCTATCGCTGCATCCCCAAGTGCATTTTCTGGTATGGTTGACACTAGAAACCCTGTATGACCTAAACGTGCTAAAGCCGAGGCAACATTCACCCCTGTACCTGAGAACGAATAGTTTAAAGTGTTTGCTTGTGATAACAGTTCAACCCCAGGCACTTGAAGACGCATAACAACCTCTCCAAATGCTGCAATTCGTTTAGTCATATTCATCAACCAATCTCTTGACTATTTCTAGTAGTTCACGTATATCCTCAATCTTCGTGCTCCCCGTTTTTTGATCAACAATCGAGGAATATACATGAGGAATCACTTTTGGTACGTTCGCCTCCAAAGTGATGCGTAAGATTTGTTCGAAATTTTCTTTATCAATTCCACCTGTTGGCTCAAGCGCAAATCCTTCTTCTCCACATACCTTGGCTACTGCACGAAGTTCCTCTTCGCAACTTAACCCGTTCATTGGAAAATACTTTAATGCATTTCCGCCCATATCACGTACAAGGGCAATCGCTGTTTTAATCGGAACAATTGCTTTACAATTTTGCATAGAGCTTATTGGACCTGTTGAGATATTTACATAGCCCACTTTTCCTGTCGGCGACACTAAACTATTAATCCAGCTACCCTTCTCCCCAATGTTAGCTCGCGTAGCGCCAACAGCTGGGAATACCTGATTAATATGAGTGCCGGGATAATGTTTAGCAATTTCTGCTACCACCGCCGCTTGACGATTATCACCAGCTCCAAGCCCAATAGAAACGGCCTCCTCAGTTTCTTTACCATATACTTTCATTGCAGCTACCGCTTCCTCTACCGTTGGATAATCCTTTGAAAGAACCCCGACTAAGACATACCCTTCCGCTGCATTAAAGACTTCGTTGGCATTTTCAACGCTATTGGCTAATACATTTAATGCCACTCGATTTTTGTAAAAACGTTCTGCAATGTTTGACATATTACATCCCCCCTACTAATTCGCGGATTTTTGCTTCAATAACGTTAATGTCGTCACCTTGTAGCGGACGTGGATCAATATCGAAATATCCTTGTCTTACACCGTAATCACGTGGATAAATGGCAATTTCTCCTTTTTTCAGTCCTTCAACTACTTCTTTTGCAGTAATGTGTGCCTTTTCAGGGTCGATTTGAATACGTCCACGAAAGATTGCTCGTCCTGCTTCATCGTTTACAATTGTTACATTAACCCCGCTTATTTCTTTTAATGGCAATAATGTTTGTAATATTTCTTTTTCTTGCTTACTTTTTTCTTTTTTGACATCGTATTCATCAAGAGCTTGAAGCAAACCAAACGTCGTTTCTTTCCCGACCTTCATACTTCTTCCTATGCAATGCAATTGGACTTTTATCCACTCAATATACTTTTTCTTTCCCCCAACAATCCCTGATGTGGGTCCTTCGATAGCCTTAGAACCACTGAAAATTGCTACATCCGAATATTTCACATATTTTCTGATATCTTCTTCTGCTGCAGCATCGATAATCAGTGGAACATCATTGAGTTGTGCAATTTCCCAAGCTTCTTCCACTGACATCATATTTTTTTGAACTGTATGATGTGATTTCACGTAAAGAATGGCTGCAGTGTTCTCGCTAATAGCCTCTTGAATATGTTCGACTCTACCGTCATTCGCATAGCCCACTTCAACGAGTTTTCCACCGCCCAAATAAACCATCGTTTCAATAGGTGCTCCATATTGAACGTTGTGGCCCTTCAACAAAATAATTTCATTTTTTAATATGATATCTTGGTGAAGACGCTCACTTTTACGTTGGCTTCCTTCTGTCACAAGTGCCGCTACTGATAGAGCAATCCCGCTTGATGCAGAATTCACTACAACGGCTGCTTCACAATTGAGGATATTTGCAATATACTCGCCTGCTTTATCGACTAAATCTGCAATTTCCACATAATTTTGTCCACCGAATTTCATTGCATCCATTACCGCATCTGATGGCGTAGAGACGCCAAGAATGCTCATTCTCCCACTTGCATTAATTACGCGTTTTAGCCCATATTTAGCATTCAATGAACTCGCCATTTACAACCACTCCTTTTGCTTCGATACTTTGATTAGTCTCACGCTTTTCCCCTTCGGAATCAATGAGTATCATCGGTTTATGTTCAACCGAAAATAACGTTAAGTTTGCAACATCCCCAACTTTTATTCGACCTAATTCAGGTTTTCCGAGCCAGGTTGCTGCATTCGTTGTTACAGCTGCAATGACTTCATCTAGAGAGTAGCCAAGATAAAGGAATTTTGACAGTACATTCGCCATACTAAATACTGGACCGTTTAATCGATTTTTTCGGTAAATGTCTGTGCTGATTGTATTTAAAGCAATGTGATGTCGTTTGGCCGCTTCAGCAACTTGAAAGGAAAAACTTGCATTACCATGTCCAACATCTAAATGAACACCACGTTCAATCGCATCCGATAAAAGTTGTAACGGCTTTCCTTGATCATCGAAAAGGTTGTTCGTTTTCCCGTTCAAATAATGAGTAATGACATCGTGTTTTTCTAAAAGTGGTATAACTTCCTCAATACTTGGCGGAGCTGAACCGATATGCACCATTAATGGTAGCCCTGTTTCATTAGAAAGCTCCCGTGCAATATGCAATGGCTCAATACCGGTGTCATGGACAACGCTTTTACTAATTCGTGCCTTTAAGCCAACGATTGTATCACTATATTTGATGATTGCATGTTTAGCCTTTTCCTTATCAATCCAATCTAATTTAGATAATTCATCAATTCTCTGTAAACCAATCCTTGAAATATTTAAAAAGGCAAACAGATTCGTTTTAGACCTTTCTTTACTTTTGACTAATTCGTCTATTCGATCAGCACCACAGCTTCCAGCATCTACAATGGTTGTCACACCACGCTTAATACCAACTTCATCAATTTCATCACCATAAGGATTAAATTCTGGAAATGCGTGGACATGTAAATCAATCCAACCGCTCGACACATAAACATCTGCATCCGTATAGTCGAAAACTTTATTACGACGTCCACACCCTCCCTTCGTTATTTCGACAATCTTGCCATTGTCAATTACGATATCGATATTATCTCCTGTTACATGCTTTACATTACGTAATACAAACCGCTCATTCATTGATTTCACCTTTTCGTAGCTCATGTAATGACTCTAGCAATAGAGAATTGCTTATTATCAAATAGAGCTTTCGTTCAAACATTATAATGTTATATTGTTAAAGTACCATATAAATCTACTAATGTGAATATAACGTTATAATGTTTGTATATAAAAGAATTCTAAGATCGTGGGACATCTCTTCGCAAAAAAAGGATATGACAGACCCTAGATTTTTATTTACCCGAGAAACAGATTTGAAAACATCATGATTCAAAAGATAGGTTTTCATAACTAAAATACATATTAAATACACTCAAACAAGGATTTCTATTGATTTACTGAAAAATCGTAGCAACAAATTTATCTCGCAATATTGCAATATCCTTTCAATTTACACAAAAAAAGAGCCGCTACTTGCGACTCCTTTTTTAAGCATTATTTAATTGTTGATCCGCCTCACGATTCATCATCGTTCGTACAGCCTGAGCAATCTCTTCCGAGTTCTCATCTTGAAACTCTACGGTTGAATTAGCCGTCGGTGTTTCTTGATTTTCTCCCTCTATATTCTCAGATTCGTTTTCTTCATGCTCACCTTCAACGAGTTCTTCATCTCCCTCAGGTGTGAATAAAACGTAAGCAATTAATAATCTGACAATATACATGACGAAAAACATAATTATTCCCGCTACAAATGACCCTACGATAATACGTAGTGGTGTGTAGGGTTTTAGAAATGTACTAAAAAAATAGATAGAAAAGGCAATTAACGCACCCCATAGGTTATAAAAAATAGAACCGAACATTATATTTCGCTCACTCCTTGGTTAACCGTTCGAATATGTAATGTCGACGTCGCAGGATTAAATTCAATTGTTCTACCACTGTTGCCGCCTGTGTCTTCGGCAACTAAACGAATTCCATGACGCTTCAGCTCATGCTTTACAGCTTCTACATTACGTGGGCCGATGCGCATGGAGTCCTTATCTGAAGTGAATTGAAACATTTGCGCACCGCCCGCAATTTTTGCCTTTAGCTTGAATTTTTGAACGCCTTCTAACTTTAATAAGTCAATCATTGCCGCAATGCCTGTGTCAGCAAATTTAGCCACATTTATTGACTCTTGTCTTCCTAAACTCGAATCTGGCAACATCACATGTATTAAACCAGCAATTTTTTTTGATTCATCATATAAAATAACGCCTACACAAGACCCAAGTCCTGATGTTCTTATCGTATTCGGTAACTTTACTACATCCATTTGTGCAATTCCAACTTTTACAACTTGGCCATCACTACTATTTAGCATCATCTACAAAACTCCTAATGCTTTAAAAATAGCATCAAATGAGTCTGGATCTGGTAATAAGAAGAAATGACCTCTTACTGTTTCCTGATCTTCTACACCGTCTTCAAAAATGGATGTGTTTATGACGATAACATTATCGCTAACGTGTGATAATTCAATTAAACCAATACTAATAATAGCACCAAACATGTCAACACTTAGTCCTGGCACAGTTGGATAAATTTTTAAATTCGTAAAGTCAGATAATGCCGATAAATAAGAGCCTGATAAAATATTACCCATTTCCTGCATAGCTGATAACCCTAACTCTGAAACAGGTCGTTTTTTAAAGTCGAATGATTCATCAAATATGAGACGACGGATAAAACGATTTGCTTGTTCAATTGGCAGGATAAAGAACATACTACCTTCAGCATCACCTTCAATGCGTAAATAGATTCCTACTACGACATTTTCAGATCCTCCTGCAAGCTCCATCATGTCATTAAAGGATACCATTTCAACCTTTGGTACTCGCATATCAATTTTTTTACCAAGCAAATTGGAAAGTGCTGTCGCAGCATGCGCAGCACCTATATTACCAATTTCCTTTAATACGTCTAAATGTAGTGATGTAATCTTTTGATTATATGTCATTATCGATCCCTACTTTAGTGGATTTAATACTTTCTCTAAATGCAATAAAATTAATAATCGTTTATCTATTTTGGCTACTCCTGAAATAAACTCTTCTTCCAGTGAACCTACTACTTCGGGCTGTGGTTCAATTGAGTCAGCTGGGATGTCTAACACATCATTTGCAGAGTCAACGACGAAACCTACTTCCATATCTTCTAATGAAATAATGATGATGCGTGTTGTTTCTTCATGCTCAGAGATCGGTAATTCAAATCGTTCACGTAAATCAACAATTGGCGTTACGACACCGCGTAGGTTAATAACACCTTTTACGTATTTTTCCGTTTTCGGTACACGTGTAATATGCATTAGTTTTTCAATCCCTTGTACATGTGACACTGGAATCGCATATTCTTTATCTGCTAGTTGAAAAACAATTACTTTAATACTTTCTTGTTCCACTGCGTTTGTCATTGTCTACACCTCTCTTATTCATTCACCTTATTTAATAAGTGCGTTACAATCCACGATTAAGGCAACTTTCCCGTTACCTAAAATTGTTGCACCTGAAATTGCAAAGATATTCGTTAAGTAATTCCCTAATGATTTCAGCACAATTTCTTGTTGGCCAATGAATGAATCCACAACTAAACCAGCAAGTTTCTCACCTTTTCGAACGATGACCACTGAATGGAATTCGTCACCCTGTGGTTCTTTGCGCGGTACCTCAAAGATTTCTTCTAAAAATACTAGTGGTACTACTTTGCCACGGAAATCGATTACTTTTTGATTATGTGCATTCATAATTTCTGATGAACGGATAATTGAAGTTTCAATAATTGATGAAAGTGGAATTGCATAAATTTCTTTTTCGATTTCTACTAACATGACAGAAATAATTGATAATGTCAGTGGTAATTGAATCGAGAATACTGAGCCTACATCTTGTGTAGATTCAATCGAAATATTTCCACCCAATGATTCGATTGTTGTTTTAACAACATCTAATCCAACACCTCGACCTGATACGTCAGAAATAACATCTGCTGTTGAGAACCCTGAAGCCAAAATAAGCTCATTAATTTGCTTATCTGACATCGAATATGATTGTTCTTGTGTAACGATACCTTTAGAAATGGCTTTCGCCAGTACTTTTTCACGGTTAATTCCTGCCCCATCATCTTCAATTTCAATGAAGACATAGTTACCACTATGATAAGCACGCAATACTACTGTTCCTTCTTCTGGTTTACCTTTTGCAAGGCGAGTCGTAGGATTTTCGATACCATGGTCAACAGAGTTACGTATTAAATGAACAAGAGGATCCCCAATTTCATCGATTACTGTACGATCTAGCTCTGTTTCAGCACCAATAATTTCGAGGTTAATTTTCTTGTTTAGATCACGTGATAACTGACGAATCATTTTCGGGAAGCGATTGAATACTGTTTCAACCGGAACCATACGCATCGTTAAAATAATCGTTTGTAAGTCACCCATAACACGGCTCATGCGCTCTACTGTTTCATTTAACTCTCCATGATTAACCTCAGTTGCAATAGACTGTAGTCGTCCTCGATCGATAACTAGCTCTTCAAATAGATTCATTAATATATCAAGTCGATCGATATTCACACGAATTGTTTTATTACCAACAGGCGCATGGCTTTTATCAGCCTTAGCGGGAGCTGCTGCTGTTGTAGGTTTAGGTGCTGCACTATTTTTTTCTGGAACTGTAGCAGGTTTAGCCTCTACTTCCACCGTTGCTGTTGCTGCTACTTCTTGAATCGCTTGTTCTTTTTCACTATGTTGTTTTGGATCAATAGCAGCGACAATCACTTCATCAACTTCTGAAACTTTCATAATCTTTTTCTGCATGTCTTCAGCGGATTCTTTTGTTACAAAAGCTACGTAAAATTGTTGATCGAACTGTTCGTCTTCAAGCTTTTCTACAGATGGACTTGATTTAATAACTTCCCCATCTTTTTCTAAAATCTCAAACACCATAAATACTCGTGCTGCTTTTAAAAGACAGTCCTCACGTAATTTCACTGATATTTCAAATGCATTGAAACCTTGCTCAGCAGATTGTGAAATAACTGTTTGCTCAAAGCCGTCATACTCTAATGTACTTGCTACAACTGTAGTTGGTGTCTCAGTAGTTCCTACCACTTCAGGAATCGCCTCTTCACCTAATTCAATACGCTTTAATTGAGCAACAGTTGAAGATACATCACGTTTTCCATCTCCGCCATTCGCAATGTCCATCACCATTTCTTCTAGATGGTCTACAGACTCAAAAACAACATCTAAAATTTCAGGAGATACATGGATTTTTTCGTTTCGGATCGCATCCAATACATTTTCCATTTTATGAGTTAAATCCGCTAAATCTTCAAAGCCCATTGTCGCAGACATACCTTTTAATGTATGCGCAGAGCGGAATATTTCTCCGACAATCGCCAAATCATCTGGATTTTTTTCTAGTTCTAATAAATGTTCACTACATGCTTGTAAATGGTCTTTACTTTCTTCAATAAACATCTCTAAATATTGATTGACTTCCATAAGAGGACACCCCTTTAAGGCAAATATTTCATTATTGTTTGTGCAATATCATCTACATCTGCTACTTCATTGACAAGCTGCGTTTCCACAGCCGCTTTCGGCATACCATACACAATGCAAGTTTCTGCTGACTCAGCGATTGCCATCACATTTCCGGTACTTTTTAGTGCTTTTAGTCCGTCAGACCCATCATGGCCCATACCCGTCATAATAACAGCCACTTTATCAAAATCTTTAAATTGGCTAACATCTTCAAACATCACATCTACTGAAGGTCGATGTCCAGATCTAGGTGGTTCATTATTATCAAGGACTATGCCAAAGGAGGTACCTATTTTTCTAAGTTTTAAATGATACCCACCAGGGGCAATATACGCTACTCCATTTTGCAGAATATCACCTTGCTCAGCTTCTTTTACGGTAATCTCACTCAATTGATCCAGACGATTAGCAAGAGATTTTGTAAATCCTGCCGGCATATGCTGGACAATTAAAATGGGAGCTTGAATTGATTTTGGGATTTTTGTAATTACTTCTTGTAAAGCTCTAGGCCCGCCTGTGGAGGTACCTATCAGTACAATTTTCCGACCTACTTTACTCCATTCTACATGTGGCTTTGATAGTTCTGCCCTTGTCGGAAAAACATTGTCAGAAGGAGTCACCCTGTCTTCACTAAGTGAATTTCTTCTAATGATACTTGCTTGTAATGGCTGTTCTTGTTGTCTTTTAGTACTAGAAGGTTTCTTTAATTTCGAAATAGGTACCAACGATGCTTGTTCAACCTTGTGGACAAGTTCAGTTTGGATTTTATTTAAATCAAGAGAAATTGTTCCGCTCGGCTTTGCGACAAAATCTACTGCCCCAAATTCAATTGCCGATAAGGCATTTTCTGCTCCTCGTTGAGTTGTACTAGAGAGCATAACAACAGGTACTGGACATACAGTCATAATTTCTTTTAAAGCATCAAGCCCATTCATTTCAGGCATCTCAATATCCATCGTCACAACTGTTGGTTGCAATGTCTGAATCTTTTTTACCGCATCTTTCCCATTTCGTGCTGTTCCAACTACCTCAACCTTCGAGTTGCCAACAAAAAAGTCACTAATTAGCTTTCTCATAAAAGCAGAATCATCAACAACTAATAGCTTGCTTTTATGTAAAAAGTCCAATTAATCACGTCCTTTCGAAAAAATATTTCTTAATTTTGTTAAAAATTTACCTGCTGACTGATCATGTGCATGAACTTCTTCCACACGGTGTTCCATAAAACGCGCTACTATAAGTTGCAGTGTCTTTGTAATAAGTGCGTCTGGATAGGCAAGTGAAAAAGGCACCTGCTCACGCACAGCCTTACGCACAGCAGAATCTTCAGGTAATGAGCCTAGTATCGTAACCTCTTTGTCCAAAAACCGTTTCATCGTAAGCTTTAGTCGCTCATTGGTTTCCAGTCCTTCTTCTTTACTATAAGCTCGGTTACAGAGTACATAAAATTGCTTGTCCGCATCTCGCATATGAATATATTTCATCATTGAATAAGCGTCTGTTATAGATGTTGGCTCTGCCGTAGATAAAACAATAATTTCATCTATAGAAGTTAATAAATCTAATGACCAATTAGTAGCTCCTGCTCCCATATCGAACAAAATGTAATCAAAGGTTTGTTGAAGTTGCTCAAATGCGTGAACGAGTCGTTCAAACATTGCCTCTGACCATTCTAAGACGCCCGACATACCAGACCCACCTGAAATATACCTTAAATTGTAAGGACCTTCAAATATTACATCATCCAGTAACTCATTTCCTTCCAAGTAATCTTTTAAACTATAAGAAACATTTTTTCCAATTAAAATATTGATATTGCCCATACCAATATCCATATCAACGATGACAACTTTTTTCCCTTTATTGGCCAATGTAATGGCAAAATTCGTCGTGAAGTTACTTTTTCCAACCCCACCTTTGCCACTTACAACCGCAATTGCTCTACCTAATTCACCCTGCTGTTTCAACATTTTCAAGCGTAATGTTTCAGCTTGGTCTCTCATTTTTCTTCACCTTGAAAAAATAAATTTAGTACTGCTTCTAGATCAGCTTCTTCAATATCTTCTGGTACTTCTTGACCATTCGTATAGTAAGCAAGTCCCTTATTATATTTAATCATTAAATTAATCATTGTGCCAATAGAATTTGTTTCATCAATCTTTGTAAAAATGAATTTTTCAATTTGTAATTGCTTAAATTGCTCGATAATGTTTGCCATGTCCTTTTCTTTTGTTGTCATTGCAAGTACTAAGAAGGACTCTGCTTGATCATCAAATTTTATGAGACGCTGCAAATCATCTACATATTTTACTTCTTTATAATTGCGGCCTGCTGTATCTATAAACACTATATCTAAATGGGCCAATCGGTGGATTGCTTGTTCAAAATCTGTTGCATTATAGGCAATTTCGACAGGAGCCTGTAACAGTCCAGCATACGTTTTTAATTGCTCAATTGCGGCAATACGGTACGTATCGGTCGTGATAAATCCTACTTTTTTCTTTTTTTCTAAAACTGCTCTAGCAGCCATTTTAGCAATTGTCGTAGTCTTTCCGACTCCTGTTGGTCCTAACACATTAATATATTTTTTTTCATAGGATATACCTCCAACTGGTAGATCCTCTAATTCTTTGCGCAATAAACTTTTCGTAATCATCTTACATTGCGAAAAATTGATGTCTGACGCTTCTTTGACATGCGCAAAAAGCTCATCACCAATCGTTGTGATGAGCTCCTCACTTAGCTCTTGCTGTCTTAAGTATTCAATGAAGGATAAGAGTTCATCTGGATATTGATCTTGGATAGTCTTCTTATGCATCGAATGCATTAAAGATTTTAAATCTGCAATTTCCTTCCTCAAATCTTCAGAAATGCTAGCTTCCCCATGTAAGGGCGCATCATTCTGCGGCTGTACTTGGTGTATTTTAGCTTGAACAGCGTTCGTAATCTCTTGTAACCTTGCATTTTCATGTTTAGTTGTTGATGTAGGTAAAGCTACAGGTGCTGGAGCCATATTACTTGGCTCCATTGAATCAATACCTGCAACAACCTCAAAGCTCTTCTTTTTAATGATTCCAAAAAACTTTTTTGTAACGACTACTTTTGAGTTCAAAATGACAGCGTCCTCACCTAATTCAGCACGCACAAGCTTCATCGCTTCTGGTATGGAGGATGCATAATATTTTTTCATTTTCATTCAACATTCACCACCCCAACACTTTGAATTTCAACCGTAGCATCAAGTTCGTTGTAAGATAGAACTGGAATTTGCGGGAAATAGCGCTCCGTAAGTTGACGTAAATACATACGAACTGCGGGAGAGCATAAAATAATAGCAGATTGTTCCATAAAGGAAACGCGTTCCACTTCTGCAGCAATGGTCTCTAAAATCGTTTGAGAATCTTGTGGATCCATCGCTAAATAATTTCCATGATCCGTTTGTTGAATACTATCAGCAATTAATTTCTCTACTTTACCGGAGACAGTAATAACTTTTAATGATGAGCTGTCCCCTACGTATTGAGAAGTGATTTGACGTGCCAACGCTTGACGTACATACTCAGTTAATACATCAGTATCACTCGTTAACTTTGCATAGTCTGCTAGAGTCTCAAAAATAATTGGTAAGTTTCGCACTGAAACATTTTCTCGTAGAAGTTTACCAAGTACTTTTTGAATTTCTCCAGTCGATAATGGAGCAGGTGTTAACTCTTCAACTAAAATTGGATGCGTTTCACGTAAATGATCGATTAACTGCTTCGTCTCTTGACGACCGAGTAATTCATAAGCATTTGCACGAATCATTTCCGTTAAGTGAGTCGACACAACGCTTGGTGGGTCAACAACTGTGTAGCCAAACATTTCGGCATCCTCTTTCACTTGCTCCGTAATCCATTTTGCAGGTAGGCCAAATGACGGTTCAACCGTGTCAATTCCTTCGATAGAATCATCATCTCCTGGACTCATTGCTAAATAATGATCAAGCAGAAGTTCACCACGTGCCATTTCATTACCCTTTATTTTAATTCGATATTCATTTGGTTGTAATTGAATATTATCGCGAATACGGACAACTGGAATGACAATCCCTAATTCTAATGCTAACTGTCGACGTATCATAATAACTCGATCTAATAAATCGCCGCCTTGTGCAGCATCTACTAACGGTATTAAACCATAGCCAAACTCAAACTCGATTGGGTCCACATTTAATAAATTCACAACGTTTTCAGGGCTCTTCATGCCGTCTGTTGCCACTTCTTCCTCAATTTCAAGTAATTCTTCTTCATCCTCTGGTTTCTTATGATCCATCATATAAGCACCAGCAATTAGCGAACCACCAATTGGAATTGTTATCCAGATAGGTATAGGTGTGAAAAATCCAAGTAAAAGTATTGTTCCACCCGCTACATAAAGCAGTTTTGCTTGAGCAAATAACTGTCCCGTAATATCTTCACCAAGACTACCTTTAGAAGATGCACGTGTTACGACAATCCCTGTCGCTGTAGAGATCAGTAACGCAGGAATTTGTGAGACAATACCATCTCCCACTGTTAACTTAGAAAAATGATTTGCTGCCTCTGCAAATGGAAGCCCCATCTGTACAACACCGATGATGATACCAAATAATAAGTTGATAATAACCATGACCATTGAGGCAATGGCATCCCCTTTTACGAATTTTGTGGCACCATCCATCGCTCCGTAGAAATCCGCTTCACCCGCTACTTTCTCGCGTCGTTCACGTGCTTCCCGCTCAGAAATAACTCCTGCATTTAAGTCTGCATCAATACTCATTTGTTTACCTGGCATCGCATCAAGTGTGAAACGTGCTGCTACTTCTGCTACACGCTCCGCTCCTTTTGTAATAACGATAAACTGAATTAACACAAGAATTAAGAATACAACTAAACCAACTAGTACATTCCCGCCGACTACAAAGTCCCCAAACGTTTCTACAACAGAACCCGCATCACCTTTTGCTAAAATGGCACGTGTTGTAGAAACACTCAGTCCGAGTCGGAACAAAGTTAACAATAAAATAACTGAAGGAAAAATAGAAAAGTCTAGCGCTTCCTTCATACTCATTGCTGTTAAAAGCACTATTAATCCTAATGTAATATTAATGACGATTAAGAAACTTAACATCCACGGAGGAAGAGGGATGATGAGCATCGCAACGATTAAAATAACCGCACCTAATACCCCTATATCGCGAACTTTCATTTGTGTCCCTCCTACTAATAAAAGCTTTAAATTTTCCGCTTAATTCGATAAACATAAGCAAGCACTTCTGCTATTGCTTTGAAAAACTCTTCTGGTACTTGATCGCCAATTTCTACTTGATCGTACATCGCTCGTGCTAATGGTCTATTTTCAACCATAACCACATCATGTTCTTTCGCAATCAGTTTAATTTTTTGAGCGATAAAGTCCGTACCCTTTGCAACGATGCGTGGGGCATCCATACTTTCATCATCATATTTGATGGCAATCGCATAGTGAGTTGGGTTTGTTATGACAACATCGGCGTTTGGAACCTCTGACATCATTCGACGCATCGCCATTTCGCGTTGGCGTTGTTTGATTTTCGATTTTATCAGCGGATCGCCCTCACTATTTTTATATTCATCTTTAATGTCTTGCTTAGACATTTTAAGATTTTTTTCGTAATCATGTTTTTGATACATCCAGTCTAAAAGGGATACACATAGTAAGACGAGAGAAGCAGCAATCCCCATGATACCAACAAGCTTACCCACTGTAATAAGAGTCATCCATGGGCTTTTAAAGGATAACGCCAAAACTTCCGGCAAATTTGTCCAAACGATAATTGTCGTAACGCCACCTATAAAGCCAATCTTTAACACTGACTTAAGAAGCTCTATAATGGCTTTAACAGAAAATATTTTTTTCAACCCTTTGATCGGGTCCATTTTTTTTAAATCAAACTTCATCGGCTCTAATGTAAATAGGAAACCGAACTGTAGGAAGTTACCTACTAATGCTCCAACAAACGCAATTCCCATTATTGGGACAATAATAAAAGCCATTTGCACTAATGTTTCTGTAAATAAGCTCATCACACTATCAATTGTTAATGTTTCTACGCGTATGTTATGAATAAAAGTTTGCCTGAAAAAAGCTAAAAGATCGTCTCGCAATGAACCTGCAAAGAAGAATAAAAAGATAAATACCATGAGCATGACAATTGCACTGGAAATATCCTGACTTTTGACAACCTGACCTTTTTTTCGAGCATCTTGTCGTTTTTTAGGCGTCGCCTTTTCCGTTTTTTCTCCCGCAAAATACTGTAAATCTAAATCCAGAAGTAGCAACATTTTACCCACCACCTAAAATAGCCATTACATCACGCATAGCATAAATCATAATGGTAATAAGCTTTTGAATAACTTGAATCATTACAGCCATCATTGTAAATAACACTAGAAAACTAACGCCTATTTTAATAGGAAAACCGACAACAAAAATATTTAATTGTGGTACAGTTTTCGCTGTGATCCCTAGCGCCAAGTCGACTAAAAATAAAGTTGCTACAACAGGAGCCGCCATTTGAAAGGCAATCGCAAAAACAGCCGTAAATGTTGTGATGATAAACTCTATATAACCGTCATTTGCGAAATTAGGAAATCCTTGATCCATCGGTAAAAATTGATAACTATAATAAATTCCATCGAGAATCATATGATGTCCATTGATAGCTAGTAAGAAAAGTAATGCTAGTGTATTAAAAAATTGTCCGATCAATGGACTTTGTGCACCTGTTTGCGGGTCAATAATATTGGCAATGGCAAAACCCATTTGAAAATCTATAAAGCTTCCGGCAATTTGAATTGCCGACATGATGATATAGCCTACTAAACCGAGTAACAGTCCAATGAGCGCTTCTTTCATCACTAAAAGTATGTAATCACCATTAAATACAAATGGTTCGACGTCAATTGTGTAATACATCATCCAAGCTAAAACTAATGCGAGAGTTATTTTAACTTGTGGCGGAATCGTTCTGTACGAGAAAAATGGCACCGTGACAAAAAATGCCGATACGCGCACAAGTACTAATAAAAAAACCGTAAAATGCGGGATTAATTCATTCATCTACTCACCCTATATAACGCGTTAAATTCTCAAAAATGTCTCTCGCATAGCTAGTCACTTGTGATAACATCCAAGGACCAAAAAATACGATGGCTGCTAATACAGCGACGATTTTTGGAACGAATGCTAAAGTTTGCTCTTGAATCGATGTTGTTGCCTGAAAAATACTTACCGCTAAACCAGTGATTAAAGCAACTAATAGTAGCGGACCGCTTGTTAGAAGGATAATCATAATGGCACGCTCTGCAATTGAAATAACCAATTCACCTGTCATACTGTATCATCCCCTAAAAACTTTGTAGTAATGATTTCATCACAAGATACCAACCATCCACGAGTACAAATAATAAAATCTTAAACGGTAATGAAATCATAACCGGTGGTAACATCATCATCCCCATCGACATTAGCGTACTTGCGACAATCATGTCGATTACTAGGAATGGAATAAAAATCATAAAGCCAATTTGAAACGCTGTTTTAATCTCACTCAATGCAAAAGCAGGTACTAGCATTGTAAGAGGAATTTCTTCTACAGATGCTGGCTTTTCTGCCTTATTATACTTTAAAAATAAATCAAGATCCTTTTGCCTTGTATGCTTACTCATAAACTCTTTAAAAGGCTCACTGGCACGATCATATGCTTCTTCAAGGCCAATTTCCTCAGAAAACAATGGCTGTAATGCCTCTTTGTTGACCTCTTGAAATGTTGGGGCCATGATAAAGAAAGTTAAAAATAAAGCAAGACCTACAATGACCTGGTTTGGTGGCATTTGCTGTGTCGCCAATGCAGTACGCGTAAACGATAACACAATAACAATTCGTGTAAACGATGTCATCAAAATTAAAATACTCGGTGCCAGTGAAAGAACTGTTAACAGTAATAGAAGCTTCACAGAGCTGGAGACATTTGTCGGATCGCTGTTGGAAAAAATACTGATTACATCATTCATTTCTCATCATTCTCCTTTTGCTTCCATTTCTCCAGTTCTTCATTGCGCTCCTGTTTAATTTCGGTAATCTTTTTTTCAAACAGCTCACCAAAAGAGGTTTGTTTTTGCTGTACGGATGAACTCTCATTATTTTTTTTCTTAAACTTAGATAATACTTCTGCAATATACGGTGATGTTGCTGCAAGTTCTTGTCGTTCATTATATAGTGCTAAAAGTGTTGCAACTTCATCGGGATCAGTAATTTCACGTAATAGCTGGACATCCTCACCGACCCCAACTAAATAGAGTGTTTTACCTACTTGTAATAGTTGTACTGACTTTTGGGCACCTAGTGATAAACCGCCTAAATTTTGTACTAATTGATTACGTTGAAAGTTTAAATTTCTTTTATTTAAAAACTTCATTAATCCATAAAATAAAGCTACAACAAAAATAAGCGCCAATACCATTTTTATGTATTCCCACGCAGATAAGCCTCCAGCCGCTGGTATATCTGAATCTTTCTTAGCAGCTGGAGTACTATCTTCTTTACAATCTCCTTTAATGCAGTCGCTCACAAAATTCGTGTCAGATTCTGCATATACAGAAGTCGGTGTAGGGTACAAAAACAGGAAGGATACAAGAAATGCGAAAATCATCGTTAGACGAAATGATTTTAACATTTGCATTCAATCATCCTAGAGCTTTTTGAATCGCTTCAATTACACGATCAGCTTGGAAAGGTTTCACAATAAAATCTTTCGCACCTGCTTGAATTGCATCGATTACCATTGCTTGTTGTCCCATTGCTGAACACATAATAACAGTTGCATTTGGATGTGAGCCCTTAATTGCTTTAAGAGCTGCAATACCGTCCATCTCTGGCATTGTAATATCCATTGTTACTAAATCTGGCTTTAATTCGTTGTACTTTTCAACAGCCTGTAAACCATCAGCTGCCTCCCCAACAACTTCAAATCCATTTTTCGATAAAATATCCTTGATCATCATGCGCATGAATGCAGCATCGTCTACAATCAAAATTCTTTTAGACATGGTTAACTCCTCCAATTGAAACTATCTTAAATTATTCAAACGCTCTGCTTGACTTAAAACATCTGTAATACGGACACCGAAGTTTTCATCAATAACAACGACTTCACCTTTAGCTATTAAACGGCTATTAACTAAAATATCAACAGGTTCACCAGCTAATTTATCTAGTTCAATAATCGAACCACTAGATAGTTCTAATATCTCTTTTACAGAACGCTTTGTACGTCCTAACTCTACAGTAACTTGCAATGGAATATCAAGTAGCATATTTAAATTTCTAGCTTCAGATTGCGAGATAACATTCGGATCAAAACTAGCAAACTGTGCTTGTTGAACATTGACCGGTTGAACAGGTCTTGTTGCTTGCGGAATCGGCTGTTGCTCTTGATACATTGGTTGCTGCACCGGCGCTGGCTGCTGTTGATATACTGGCTGCGCAGGCGGTGGTGTTACAGGTGCTTGTGGTTGCATAGGCGCTTGTGGTTGGACAGGCGACGGTGCCACTGGCGCTTCAGGTGCTAGTGTTGCAGCCACAGGTTCTTCGATTGATTCTGTTTCTCCTAATAGAGATTTAACAATGTTTTGACTAAATTTCAGCGGTAATAATTGCATGATATTCGAATCAATTAAATTACCAATTCTCAATCTGAACGATACTTTTACGAGTAAATCATCTTCAGGAATATTTTCTCGTCCTTCATTTTGAGAAATATTCATTAAGTCGATAGTAGGTGGAGAAATATCCACTTTTTTATTAAATACTGTCGACATTGAAGTAGCCGCAGAACCCATCATTTGATTCATAGCTTCTTGCACGGCACTTAGCTGAATCTCACTTAAATCTGGTTTCGGATTTAAGCCATCTCCACCTAACATTAAATCAGCAATAATCGCTGCATCAGATTGCTTAATAACAAGTAAATTCATACCTGTTAATCCGATTGTATATTCAACCTGTACGGCTACATAAGGATGAGGAAATTCCTCTTCTAATTTATTTCGGTTAATCATTGAAATACTTGGGGTAGTAATATCTACCTTTTGCCCTAGTAACGCTGAAAGCGCTGTGGCAGAGCTTCCAAAAGATATATTTCCTACTTCACCTAACGCATCTTGGGCAAACGAATCGAGGTAATCCTCTACTCTTAAATCATTCATATCCTCATTTGTAGAAGCTTCAGTGCCGCTGTTTTTATCTTCCAACGTTTCGCCCCTTAATAACGCTTCAATTTCTTCTTGGGAGAGCATTTCATCACTCATCTTCGTCTCCTCCTTTCAAAGGGTCGATAATCTGGATTGCTAATTTTTTACCTTGTTTTCCTGGTTGAACCGTAAATTTCGGTAATGTTCCTACCTTTAATAGTAGTGGATCTTCAATTTTTTGTTCTAATTGAATGACATCCCCAATTTGCATTGTGAGGAAATCCTCAATGGTAATGTCGGTAATACCTAGTTCAACAGAAACTGGTAGTTGTGCTTGTTTCACGCTTGTTTCAAGCATTTTAGTTTGCTCTGGAGACATCTCTTTTGTATTTGCCTGCATCCAGTAGCGAACAGAAAGATTTGGAACAATAGGCTCCAATACAACATGCGGAATACAAATATTGATCATACCGCTTGTCTCACCGATTATCGTATTTAAGGAAATAACGACAACCGTTTCATTTGGAGAAATCATTTGTAAAAATTGAGGGTTGACCTCAAGTTCTACTAAAATCGGATCAATTTCCGCAACATTTTCCCATGCCTCGCGTAAATTGTCGAATGAGCGCTCAAAAAGGTTTGTCATAATTTTAGTTTCAATTTCTGTTAAGTTATCCACATTACTATGACTCGCCCCACTACCGCCCATTAAACGATCTAACATAGAGTAGGCAATGTTTGGGTTTATTTCCATTAAGATATTACCATCTAATGGCGGCACTTCAAACACATTAATGAGTGTCATATTCGGAATCGAACGTACAAACTCTTCAAATGGTATTTGGTCCACTGATGCAACAGTAATCTGCACATAGCTTCTCAGCTGTGCAGAAAAGAAGGTTGTCAGTAATCGTGCAAAATTTTCATGTATTCGGGTCAAACTTCGGATTTGATCTTTTGAGAAACGTAGTGCACGTTTAAAGTCATATACTTTAACCTTACGCACCTCGTCCTCTTTTTTTATATCATCAGCTGACATTTCCCCCGTTGATATTGCGGAAAGCAGCGCATCTATCTCTGATTGAGATAATACATCTCCTGCCATTTGCCCACCTCCATTTCAAGCAGTTTCTTTATTATTGTGTGATGAAGGAGGTAATATAAATTTCCTGAACTTCTCCCTCTTGCATCAATTCATTTAATCGTGTTTTTAATGATTGTTGGAAAATTTGTTTACCTTTCTTACCTTCTAAATCCTTTTGCTCCATTTCAGAAAGCTCTTGAATAACAATGTTTTTCACTTGGAAATCACGCTTCGTTAACTCAGTACCAGCATCTTTATTTGTTGTTTGAATTTTTAACGATATGCGTACAATTTTGTTATCAGCTAGATTTGTCGTAATTTCTGGAATTTCTACAGAAGCTTCTACGATTTCATCAATGGTTGGCTCAAGAGATCCTGCTGGCTTATTAAATTGGGTATATAACACAAACCCAATCCCCCCGATAAGTATGATTGCTACTAGTACGATGATAATCATCGTTAACACTTTGTTATTCTTCATCTTCTTCACCTCGTAGATGCGGGTTTGATAGTATTTGTATATTTTTATAAAAGGCTGTTACCTTTTGTCGCACCTCATCTTCACTCTGTAAAACAATGATTTTAGTTCCAGTCGTTAATGTAATGGTCGTATCTGGAAAAGATTCGACCGTTTCTATGTATAAAGCATTCAATGTAAATACTTTGCCATTTAAACGTGTTAGTTCAATCATTGAAATAGGGCCGGGTCTAGCACGAGAGCCGGCCCGACCCTCCCTCATATGAAATTATGTTTTTAGTTTTGACCACTTTGTAATCTTAACCAGTATTTCTTTACTTACAAATTACTTAGCGTTTTAAATTCACAAGCTCTTGAAGAATTTCGTCAGAAGTTGTGATAATACGTGTATTTGATTGGAAACCACGTTGCGCCACAATCATCTCTGTAAACTCCTCTGAAAGGTCTACATTGGACATTTCTAACATGCCAGATTGAACGGCACCCATCCCTCCTACTGTTCCAACTTGAGCGTATGGTTGTCCAGAGTTTGCTGAAGTTTGGTAGTAGTTACCGCCCACTTTTTCAAGGCCACCAGCATTTGGGAACTTTGCAAGTATAAGTTGACCTGCATATTGTCGGTCACCTTTATAGTCTACATACGTAACTGTACCATCTTGACCAATATTCATTGATTGCGCTGTTGTAGGGATACGAATCGGTGAAATATCAGTTGCGAAATCCATCCCCTCTGCGATATTACCTTCTAAATCAGCTAGTCCATTACCTTCTTTTTGTTCGTCAGCTGCAGAACCATCGATTGAATCGCCATCAGCAGAAATCGATAATTCATCACTAGCGTGACCGACTAAATATTTACCATCGGCATTCACAATATATCCGTTCCTATCCATGTAGAAGTTACCAGCACGTGTATAGAGAATATTGTTGTAACCCTCTGCATCTAGTACCCCATCTTCATCAGGTGCACCATTTGCATCACCTACCATGAAGAATCCATCACCACCGACGGCTAAGTCTAACTCGCGGAAAGTTGTTTGCATTGAACCTGAACCGTGAATTGTATCGATTGCAGCAAGTTGTGAACCTAAACCGATTTGTTTAGCGTTAACACCACCGCGAGTTTGAGTAGGTGAAGAGGCACCTGCTGACGTTTGAGAAATTAAATCTTTAAATACTACACGTCCTTTTTTAAAGCCGTAAGTATTAACGTTAGCAATATTATTCCCAATTACATCCAGCTTTGTTTGGAAGTTTTTTAAACCTGAAATACCAGAATACATAGAACGTAACATAATGTCGTTCTCCCTTCGTCTATTAATTGTATGCTTCTATCAATCAGCACACCTAGGCCTCCTATTACAGGTCCAGCCTTTACAGCACGATTGTGCCATCAATATTAGTAAATATTTGCTGTTTCGCTTCCGTGCGGTCCATCGCGGTAATGACAGTTGCGTTTTTAGCGCTGACAATTAAAGCGGCTTGATCCATCAAGACTAATGGTTGTTTGACACCTTTTGAGTGTGCTTCAAATACCTTTTCTGATACAACCTGCCATTCTTGTTTAGAAATCGCTATATTACGCTCGATAATACGTTCATGCGCATGCTTGCTCACTTTTAATTCTTGTTGCTTGGTAGCTTCCTGTAAATGAGCTTTAAACGATTGCTGTGCTTTTATTGGCGTAGGTTGTGTCTGGCGAATAGATGGATGCAATGGTACACGATGTATTGAAAACTGATCCATCATTTTTCTCCACCTCTATTCGCTAATTACGGTAAACTCTTTATCTGTTAATTTTTTATCATTGTCTAAGACATAATGAATTACGCCATCTTTATTCGAGACAGAAACGATACGTCCTTGTAGTTCTTGCTCGCCGTCTTTATAGGTAACTTTTTTTCCAATGAGCTTGCTTGCTTGTACAAGAGGAGATTCTTTTTCAGTATTGTTATCACTCGGATTCGTTCCAGAACCGCCTAAAATAGCTGAAATATTGCCAGGCGTTATTTCCTTACCATCCGCTAATACGAATACTATATCTCCGTCTACAAATTTCAACGATTCAATAATGCCTGTTCCTTCATTGATAATAGGCTTCTTGTCTTCATCCAACTCATCTGTTATCTCATGCCATTTTACTTCTTTTCCAACAAATGTTGCATAACTCATAAGCTGTGTTTGTTGCTGTGAAGCTAATAATGAATTCATCGCTTTTGTCATATTTTGCATTTGTTCTAAAGAAGAGAATTGCGCCATTTGAGAAATAAATTCTCGGTCGTCCATAGGATTTGTTGGATCCTGATGTTTTAATTGTGCAATTAATAATTGCAGAAAAGCATCCTTACCGAGTTCCTTATTACCCGTTTCCCTAACTGGCTTCTTATAATTCTGATAGTAAAAATCGTCCGTTATTTTTCCAGTCATTTTATCAGTCTTTGTATCTGCCATATTTACACCTCCTCACTAATTAGATAGTCATGAAAGGACTTGCCTTCATCGTCATCGTCGTTTTTTTGCTCTTCCTCATCTTGCTGTTGTTGCTTAAAGAAATTATTGAAGAAGCTTTGGTCGCGTTGTTGACGATCTGCATCTTGTAATGATTGGGCAATATCAAGACGATCCACTTGAATATTTTGCTGTACAAAGGCTTGCTTTAATTGGTGTGCCTGACTATCAAGTAATTCACGACCTTGAGCCGTTGAAGCAAGTAAGCGTGCTGTAATGACACCGTCATTTTGCACAAGCTCGATACGAATTGTCCCTAGATTTTCTGGATACAATTTCAATGTTAAACGTGTAATACCTTGTGCATTCGAGATTTGGGCTCTATTGATAATTGCTTGCATCTCTTTTAATAATGCCTCTGACTGCGCCGGTTTTGCAGCAGGTAGTGTCACTTGGAACGAATCTGCTTTTGTTTGGACTGTATTGGAAGTCACCATTTCATTAGCACTTGTGTCCGTCTGTTTTGTAACTTGAACTTGTTGAACTACTTTCTGAAAGCCTTGTAACGGAAGTGTTACTGTTGTTTTCGTCGTTACTTGCTGTGCCGTTTGAAGCGTCTCAACTTGTGTTTGCATCGTTGTCAAAAGACTCTTGACGTTAGTTAACACGTTTTCTTGTGAAGCTGTTAAGTCTGTTTTTTGTCCAACTAGCTGTGCTAACTTTAACACTTGAAGCAATGGCGCTATTTCTTTCGGTGTCACTTGTCCTTCACCTTGTATAGCTGCTATGATTTGTGTTTGGAGCATTGGTGCCTGCGCGTCTACTATTGCTAAAAGCTCCCATATATCACTCGCTTCTTGATCTTCCCCTAGCAACTGTTGTACTAATTGTTGGAGTTGCTCAGTATCAATCCCCAATGCATCCATTAAGTGATCAAGATTTAGCATTTCATCTATTGCAACAGCTTTACCTTCTTCACCAATTTGAAGCATTAACAAGCCATCGTCATGTGGGATACCTAGTACATCTAGTACTTCTTCTATAGACTCAGCATTTAAAACTGCTGCTAAGTCAGAGGTATCTTTTGTATCTGTTGACTGTGTTTGCTGCTGTATGTTATTTGAAGAAGAAATAACCTTTCCAAACACTGATCCAAACGTTTCTAACTTTTCTTTGTTCGACGGTCCATTTGCTTTCATATTGGAATCGCCTGTTGTTGAAGGCTTAGTAACCGCGTTTTTAGTTGGTATAGCCTTAGACATCATTTGCATCATTGCTACATCCATCATTTCACCTCCTTTCAGATGTTCTTATTGTTTAGCCATCATTTCTGTATATTTAGCTGCATCTTGTGGTTCCATTTTTTCTAGAACCGCCGCTAATTTATCTGGCTTTAAATTTGTTAAAATACGAAGTGCTTCTGTATCACTCATTTTAATTAGAACTGGCGCTGCTGCTTTAGGGGACATCTTATCGAATGTTTTTAAAATATCAGTAAAGTCTCGCTTTACGTCACTTTGCTCCCTATTTAATTTTTCAACTTCAAATTTCAGCTGTTCATTTTCTGTCGTTAACTTTTCTTTTTCAGCAGTTGATGTATCAATCTTTTTTTGTAGCTGTACAATTTCTGCTTCTTTTTCTTGTATTTCAGCCTGTAAATTTACAACCTTCGAATCATTATTGACTACGGCATCTTTTGCTTGTTGTTCTTCTGAAGGTACGAATGGTAAATTTTCAAATGCCTTCTTCCCTAAATCAAAGACATTCGTATTCATTAGGGTTGCAACAACAAGTAGAATTGCCGCTACAAACATAACTGGTATTACAAACCATGTAAAAAACTTTCGAATGCCTCCTGATTTACGTTTAGGCGGTAGTTCTTCTAATTCCATCTTAAGTCGATTGTCTTTTTTCGTCATGAAATCACCTGATTTCTCTCTTGTTATACGTAAGCGATGAAATCTCATCTAAAAAAATGCCTTCGATTCGATCCTGCTCTTGCTGGAACACTTTGAAATCTTTTTCTCGCATTTTTTCAAATTTACGTACTTCCAAGTTTTTTTCTAATAATTTTTCTTCGTGCCAGTTCATTTTCGCACGAGCTTGAACAACTTTCTGCTGTACATCAGCAATTGTTTTTTCGAGGCTATCAATAAAACGTGCATAATGATGAACTTCCTCTATTGATGAACCGACAGCTAAACGCTCCTGTTGAAACTCTATTAAATCTTCTTTCTTTTTTAACAACTCATATAACTTTGTCGCTACTTCTTCAAAAGAACGTACAGATTCTTTATAGGCAATTTCAGTTTCATTTTTTTCCTGCTCTCGAATGGTTAACACTTTTTCAAAACGATAAATATAACTTACCACCCTAACGTCCACCACCGTTCGATAATGAAATTAACTCATTCATACTTTCCACAAGGGTCACTTTATCTAAATAACCTTGCTTTAAATAAGCGGTAATGAGCGGTTCATAGTAAATAGCTTCATCAATTTCTTTTGACGTTCCTTTCTTATATGCACCGATATTAATTAGATCCTCAGACTTGTCATATGTATAATAAAGCTCTCTTAATCGTTCTGCAGCCTTTTTGTGCTCTGGTTCTGCCACATGATTCATCAAACGGCTGACGCTTTTTAATACATTAATAGCTGGATATTGACCTTTATTGGCAAGGTTTCGATCAAGGACTATATGACCGTCTAAAATCCCTCGCACAGTATCTGCAATCGGCTCATTCATATCATCACCATCTACTAATACTGTATAAAATGCAGTAATAGAGCCTTTCTCATTAGTGCCTGTGCGCTCTAATAATTTAGGTAAAATCGCAAAAACAGATGGTGTGTACCCTTTTTGAGCTGGAGGTTCACCTGTCGCAAGACCAATCTCACGCTGTGCCATAGCAACACGAGTCACAGAGTCCATCATCAACATGACATTTAAGCCACGATTTCTAAAATACTCGGCAATCGCCGTTGCGGTAAAGGCACCTTTAATACGCATCAGTGCAGGCTGATCGGAAGTGGCAGCAACAACTATAGAACGACTTAAACCCTCTGGCCCTAAGTCTCGCTCTATAAACTCACGAACTTCACGGCCACGCTCTCCAATTAGTGCGATTACGTTTAAATCCGCTTGTGTATTTCGCGCAATCATACCGAGCAGTGTACTTTTCCCGACCCCAGATCCTGCGAAAATACCAACACGTTGTCCATTACCCACTGTAAGCATGCCATCAATTGCTTTAACGCCTACTTCGAGTCTTTCATTAATAGGTGGGCGTGTTAGCGGATTTGGTGGATCCTGCTCTGTCGGAACTGACATTAATCCTTTCGGCAATAAAGTTCCATCAATCGGATTCCCCATAGAATCAAGTACTTTACCAATTAACTCGGGGCCAACTTTTACTTCAAGTGGTGCCCCTGTACCTTCAACTAGACAGCCAATTGATATTTCTCTTAGGGAGGTAAAAGGCATTAAGACGACAATTTCATCTTTGAAACCTACAACCTCTGCCAAGATAATTTGATGACCGTTTTTAGAAGTTTCCACATAAATTTTACAAACGTCACCAATGGAACTATCTGGACCTTGCGACTCAATCATCAAGCCGACAACTCTAGTAACTCTACCAAACTTTTTAAAGGTTGGTATTTGAGGAATTTGTTCGATTAATTGAGCCGTTTTCATCTAGATCATTCCTTACTTTCTAATATTTCATGTAATTTCAATCTTAGTTCGTTTAATTGCTCATCAATACTTACAACAATACGACCATGATTTGTTTCAATATAACAATCTGTTTCATTTTCTAAATCTTCATTTACAAAAATCATAAATGGTACGTCAGTTGGGAACATTTCAGCTAGTTCATCACGATTACCAGTTATTAATGCATAGTAAGTAGGTGAAACATAGATTTTTATTTCTTTCATTTCTCTTGCTTCTTTAAGTCCTCTACGAACGATTGACACAAATAATTCGTTGTCTCGCTCTAAAGATGTATTAATAATTCGCTCTGCGGCGGTTAAACCTAGCTCTAAAATAACCGATTCTTGATCTTCAATATATTTCCGAGCATTCTCCCCCGCTTGAATAATTATTTCATTGGCCGTTTGGAGAGATTGCGCCATCGCTTCATTCGCTTTGTTTGTCCCATCCTCATAACCTTGACCAAATCCTTCATCATAAGCTTCTTGCACTCGATTAGGTCGTTCTTCTTCCCAGTCTTGCTTTAAATGTTCAATTTCCTGGGAGAATATTTGCTTTTCTTGTTCAAAAGCCTCGCGTTCAGCCTGTATAGTAGCTCTAGCTTCCGCAAGCAAGCGCTCGCGTTCTTCTAGCACTTCTTCCATAGTAATCTGTTTTTGAGGTTGAATTTCTCCATCTTCTATCTCATGCAACTCAAACATTTCACGGATTTGAATCTTTTTGACATGATCGCCATTGGACTGTGTATGTACAGAACGGATGATTCTAGACAATGACGTCATCTCCTCCACCACGGGCAATAATAATCTCACCAGCATCCTCTAAGCGACGAATGACCGCTACAATTCGAGATTGCGCTTCCTCTACGTCACGCAGACGAACAGGACCCATAATTTCCATTTCTTCCTTAAATGTCTCAGCCATACGTTGTGACATATTGCGGAAAATAATGTCTTTTACTTCTTCACTTGAAACTTTCATTGAAAGCAGTAAGTCTTCATTTTCACAATCGCGAATAACACGTTGTATCGAACGATTGTCGAGCGTAACAATATCTTCGAATACAAACATACGTTTTTTGATTTCTTCTGCAAGCTCTGGATCTTGAATTTCGAGTGCATCGAGAATCGTTTTTTCCGTTTGTCGGTCTACACCATTTAACACTTCAACAACTGCATCAATTCCACCCGTTTCAGTGTAATCTTGTGTCACAGTCGATGATAGCTTACGCTCTAAAACGGATTCAATTTCACTAATAACTTCTGGGGAAGTTGAATCCATTACAGCAATACGCTTAGCAATATCAGCCTGTACTTCCTGTGGCAATGAAGATAAAATCACACCCGCTTGCCCTGCCTCTAAATAAGAGAGAATAAGGGCAATTGTTTGTGGATGTTCATTTTGAATAAAGTTAAAAATTTGTGCTGGATCAGCTCTACGCGCAAAGTCAAAAGGACGTACTTGTAAAGAAGATGTAAGGCGATTAATAATTGTTTGCGCCTGTTCTACACCAAGAGCTTTTTCCAATACTGTCTTCGCGTAACCAATACCGCCCTGTGTAATATAATCTTGTGCAAGTGCAATATTGTGAAATTCCTCAATAATTTCCTCTTTCACATTTGCTTCTACTTTTTTAACGCTTGAAATCTCTAATGTTAAACGTTCAATTTCTTCTTCTGTTAAATGTTTATAGAC
This sequence comes from Lysinibacillus sp. G1-3, assembly GCF_056322905.1. Taxonomy (NCBI): domain Bacteria; kingdom Bacillati; phylum Bacillota; class Bacilli; order Caryophanales; family Bacillaceae; genus Lysinibacillus; species Lysinibacillus sp. G1-3. Next base: position 298,840 of record NZ_JBWHYQ010000001.1, on the reverse strand, counting down.
AGAAGCTGAAACCTCAGGCCCTAATGAAATTAACAAGAGAGCGGCCTTTTGTTTTCCTGTTAATTCCTTTTCTTTCTTGGACACAGCCGAACCTCCTAGTTAGTCTTCCGCAATCCAACTACGCAGTAACTTCGCAAAATCGTCTGGCTTATCTTTGGCCATTTTTTCAAGCTGCTTACGACGCATTGTAGCTTCCGTTTCAATTTCTTCATTTATATCTTCAATCATTAGTTCTTCTTGTTCATCTAGGATACTTAGTTCTTCTTCTTCCTGCGCACGTTTTCGTGAACGGACAATGAAGAATGCAAGCAATACTATGACAGCAAGTAATATGCCACCAATTACCCAAACCCACCATGGAATAACAGATTTTTCGCTAGCTGTCTCTGTTGCTTTACCATTTAAAGGATGCACTGAAACAGCTACTTTTTCATCGATTTGATCTTGAGTAAGTTCAGTTGCTACATCTTTAGAAATCGTCGTACGAACAATAGTACTTAAAATTTGCTGGATATCCTCACGAATACCATCTGGTAATGTTGCTGCGTCAGTTGCTGTCGGCGGTTCAACAATTACTTGGATCCCAATATCTTGAATTTTATATGGTGCCTCTTGGATTTCTTTGCGTATACGATTTACTTCATTATTAATTGTTTCTTCAGTACGTTCGGATTCTCCATTACCATTTACACCTTCGTTATAAGTTGTGAAGTTATCTGTAGTCGTTTCAGCTTCAGGTGTACCAGTAGCTGCACCCCCTCCAGAATATTGCTCTGTAATACGTTGAGCACTAATTTCTATTCCGGCCATATTCTCTTCGTCAACTGGCGTCACTAGGTTTTCTTCACGATTTTCTTTTTTGAAATCAATGTCTGTTGTCACAGAAACGACTACTTTGTCTTGTCCCATAAGCGTACCTAGCATACTTTGAACTTGTCGTTGCAGGTCACGTTCAACCAATTTTTTCGCTTGTAACTGACCTTCAGCTGTCGCTGTTGAAGTTCCATCAGTAGTTGTAGCATTTAGATCAAAGTACTCAGAAAATTGGTTAGAAATAACAATATCATCCGTCTTTAAATTCGGAACACTTTTGGCAACTAAATTGTACATAGTGGCAATTTGTTGCTCAGTAAATTTATAGCCAGGATCAGTATTCAAAACAATAGATGCTGTCGCATCTTCTTTTACATCCTTTAGGAAAACTCCCTCTTCTGGAACGTTGATCATTACCTTTGCATCTTTTACACCCTCCAGATTTTTAATGAGCTTTGCAATTTCTGTTTCAGTCGCTGCTTTTTTCAATAGGTTAAACTCATTATCTGTCATACCAAATCCAGAGCTATTTGCAAACGAGTAATCAATCGACCCTGTTTGCGGATATCCTTCCGATGCCAACTGTACTAACAATGAATCAACTTGTTCTTCAGGCACTAAAATCGATGTCCCCCCCGGTGCAAGTTCATATTTAACACCTTGGGTATCTAACGCTTCTTTCACTTGTCCGATTTCTCTTGTCGATAAATCTTTATAAAGTGGTACATATGTAATTTTTGTAGCAAAAAGTGTAATAACGGCAGCAAGTGCTAGTACCCCTATCACTGAACCAATCATTACAATTTTTTGTTTTTTACTACGACTTGTCCAAAATTGGCTGGTGTCGTTTTTTATTTTCGTCAATCGTTCATTCATTATGAATCCTCCGGTTATAGTGAACAACCTATCCATCTAATAATTCGCGAAAACAGTGATATCCCATAACATTCAATCATTATCATCACCATAACGTATTGATTTCCGTTTCGACTAGGAGCGTCCGATAAACCATTTGGGGCAATCAGGATGTTGGCCACGAAGGCATTATCACAATACATGATGTAAATGCCTTCGCTTTTCTATTGTCTCACTCACTTAAAGGCTATCACCTTCTATATCATGAACGTGATCCCTCTGGAGTCATCCAACCTCCACATCAATCATCCATTTAAAATATGGGATAAATTCTTTACTTCAATAGAGCTTATTCAATTAAAGTTAGACACTCATACGCATTATTTCTTGGTAAGCTTCAATCACCTTATTGCGAACTTCAATTGTTGCATTTAATGTAATGCTCGCCTTTTGTGATGCAATCATCACTTCGTGCAACTCTACATCTCCACCATTAATTAACTTTTGAGTAAGGTTATCAGAAGTAATTTGTTGATCATTAACCTTCGATATTGCTTCTTTTAACGAGTTCGCAAAGCTCTGTTGTGCTTCATAAGGTGTCACATTAAGTTTATTTGTTTCATTTACAACCTGCGTAGGTGTCATTTGTGAAACGGACGAAATTGTCATTATGTATCTTCCCTTCCTCTTATTTATCTTCCAATCTCTAAAGCCTTTGTCAGCATGGATTTATTTGCATTCAATACAGTTATGTTTGCCTCGTAGGAACGAGTAGCTGACATTAAATCTACCATTTCTTTTAATGGATCTACATTCGGCATATTTACATAGCCATCTGCATTTGCATCTGGATGAGTTGGATCATACACAAGTTTGAAAGGTGTTTCTCTATCTTCTTTTATTTGTGTAACTTTTACGCCGTTGCCAACACCGCTTTTTGCATTTTTGCCAACTGCGGCATTAAAGAACTTTGAAAACTGTCCCTCTTGCGCTGTAAACGTTACAGATTTTCTGCGGTATGGCTCCCACTCCCCGTTCACTTGCCTAGCACGGGTTGAATCCATGTTTGCCATATTTGACGAAACTACATCCATTCGTAAACGCTGTGCCGTTAATGCTGAGGCAGTAGTATTCATTCCATGAAAAATAGACATCTATTACTTACCTCCTTTAATAACCGTATTTAGAGTATTTAGCTTACCGTTCATGCGTTCAATTAATGCGTTGTAATAAATTTGGTTTTCCGCAAGCTTTGTCTGTTCAGCATCCATATCTACGGCATTACCATTATTTCGATAACGCAAGCCATTTATATTATTCACACCAGGCGTTGATTGTCGAATCGCGAAATCAAAATGTCTATTATCCGTACGATATGCCGAAATTGACATTTGTTGTTCTTTCTCCAACATATCTTTAAAACTTACATTTTTCGCCTTATAGTTCGGCGTATCGACATTCGCAATGTTATTAGCGATCGTTTTATGATTCAAAGTTGCATAAGAAAGTCCGTTTTCCAGCTTACTAATAGTTCCTCCAAACAAATCCAAAAAGCTCACCTCATTCTTGTACTTCTTATTTTATCCAATAATACAATTGTAATTAAGATGATACGTAGTGTCTATTGTCTTTTGTCACTTTTTGATAGTATAAACGACCCATTTTTACACGCAAATAACCAGGACAATACTTCTGCATCCCTTGATACCACTGGATTCATAGCCACCCTACCCAACACTAGTCAATTTACACCATTTCGACAGTGTTTACGGTTTTAGGATCTATTTTATTCCTTTTTTTACCAAAACAACAGTAGACACAATGTCTAAATTAGAGTTCCTTTTTACTATTTAAACATAAGGCTAAAATATTACACAAAATTCAGAATAGTTATTCCATACTGTCTTACAAGTAACAATTGGAGCATATGTTTTTATCTCCTACGCAAAAAGTAGCGCATATGTAAAAAGACAAATTTAGGGATAAAGCAATGACATTAGCGACTAAGAGGGTCGAAAACTTACCTATAAAAAATAAGCGAAAGGATTAAAAGATAGATGATTTCTCCCCCATATTTAGTACTAAAACATGATTCGACATAATTAAAGCATGTAAACCCAACCGCAAATTTCGTCGAAATTTCGTCGAATTACAAAAGGCATCTGAACAAGATTATCCCAGATACCTTTCTGTTTCCAATGAATTTTTTGTGTCAAATCCGCCGAAGGCTTTATTGTGAGAAAGCGTAGTGTTATTGTACCGACAGCGACACAGTTTTTTTGTGCGAAAGCGTAGTGCCAATATAGGGACTAAAGAGGAGGAAGTGGTGGTCGACGCTCGTCATAGGAAAGTAAGAAGCCCGGAAAGGGAATAGTAAGGCCACAACATTCACAAAGTTTCCTTTCGCCATTTTGATTCTCTATATGATAAAAGGCATCTGGAACAAAATTATTCCAGATGCCTCAGATCGTCCCAAAAGGACGCTATTTTATTATTTCATTTTAATTTCAGCTAATGCATTTAAGAATTTATCGTTCAGTACTTTAATGTAAGTACCTTTCATACCTAGAGAGCGAGATTCGATTACACCTGCAGATTCTAATTTCCGTAATGCGTTTACGATTACTGAACGTGTAATACCAACTCGGTCTGCAATTTTTGAAGCAACTAGTAAGCCTTCATGGCCATCAAGCTCTTCAAAGATATGTTCAATAGCCTCTAACTCACTGTATGAAAGTGAATTGATTGCCATTTGTACAACAGCTTTGCTACGAGCTTCCTCTTCAATTTCCTCAGATTTCTCACGTAAAATTTCCATACCAACTACTGTTGCACCGTACTCAGCTAAAATTAAATCATCATCCTCGAATTGTGAAGATAAACGAGCAAGAATTAATGTACCAAGACGCTCACCACCACCAACAATCGGTACAATCGTTGTTAATGCATTTTGGAATAACTCTTTGTTTTCAACTGGGAAAGCAGTATGTTCGTCATTAATATCTAAGTTTGAAGATGTCTCAGAAATTGTAAACAAGCTATGTGTATATTCTTCTGGGAATTGACGCTCTTCGAACATCTTTTTCATACGCTCGTTTTCAATTTGTTGGTGAATTGAAATACCTAAAAGCTTCCCTTTACGGCTTACAATATAAACATTACTGTCGATAATATCTCCTAATGTATCTGCCATTTCTTTAAAGTTTACTGGTTTACCAGCAGATGCTTGGAGCATCGAGTTAATTTTACGCGTTTTTTCTAATAAATTCATTATATGTTCCTCCTATAAATAATCCGAAGAGTATTTTTCTTAATATTCTAAATGTTTTTTCAACTGAATGAAACTATTCAGCCTTATCTTACAATATAAACTGTGACAAATCTTTGTTTTTTACTATACCCGCAAGTTTTTGATCTACATACGTAGCAGTGATTGGAATATTTGCAGGTGCAATTTCAGCAGCTTCAAATGATAATTCTTCTAATAAGCGTTCTAAAATTGTGTGCAAACGTCGAGCTCCAATATTATCAGTCTCCTGATTGACCTCAGTTGCAATTTCTGCAATTCGCTCAATCGCGTCTTCCGTAAAGTTTATCTCCACGCCTTCAGTTTCTAATAATGCCTTGTATTGCAAAATAAGTGATTGATCTGGCTCTTGCAAAATACGTACAAAATCTTGTTTCGTTAATTTTTCAAGCTCCACTCGAATCGGGAATCGACCTTGCAATTCAGGAATTAAATCTGACGGCTTCGACATATGAAACGCTCCAGCAGCAATGAAAAGCATAAAGTCAGTTTTTACAGCACCGTATTTTGTCGTTACAGTAGAACCTTCAACAATTGGTAGAATATCACGTTGCACACCCTCACGTGATACGTTTGCAGAGGAGTTACTATCCTTACTAGCGATTTTATCAATTTCATCAATAAAAATAATACCTGATTGTTCAGCTCTTGAAATCGCTTCTTGAGCAACTTCGTCTGCATCTATGAGTTTATTTGCTTCCTCGATCGTTAAAATACGACGTGCGTCTTTCACCTGTAGACGACGTTTTTTCTGCTTTTTAGGCATTAAACTAGACAGCATATCCTGCATACCATTGTTTGCAGACATATCCATACCCGTTCCTTGTAACGCATCAAAAATAGAAGGATTTTGTTCAGTTACTTCAACTGTAACCCATTCATTTTCTAATTTACCATTACGTAAATCGATAGCGATTTGCGCACGTTTGGAGCGTACTTCAGTTTCTTCAGAAGAAGAATCATCATTGGCTTGCTGTTCTTTTCCGCCAAATAACATTTCAAACGGATTTTGCATGGACTGTTTTTTTCGTAATGAAGGAACCAACAACTTAACTATAGCTTCGTTTGCTAATTCTTCGGCTTGGTCCTTCACAGACTCCATCATTTCTTCTTTTACAAGACGATGTGAAGCTTCTACTACATCACGTACCATTGACTCTACGTCTCGTCCTACATATCCTACTTCTGTAAACTTCGTTGCTTCAACTTTTACAAATGGTGCACCCGTTAGCTTTGCAATTCTTCGTGCAATTTCCGTTTTTCCGACACCTGTAGGTCCAATCATCAAAATATTTTTCGGAATTACCTCAGCCTTCATCTCATCACTTAGCAGCGAACGACGATATCGATTACGTAGTGCAATAGCTACCGCTCTCTTCGCTTCATTTTGTCCAACGATATAACGATCCAAATGCTCAGTAATTTGTCTTGGCGTTAAATTATTTTGTGTCATTAGTTAAGCGCCTCCACTATAATATTATGATTCGTAAACACACAGATTCCAGCAGCGGTTTCTAATGCCGCTTCTGCAATTTCACGAGCAGACATTGTATCACCTGCATACTTTTTCAGGGCACGACCTGCTGATAATGCAAAGTTACCCCCTGAACCAATTGCTAAAACTCCATCATCCGGTTCAATTACTTCTCCCGTACCCGAAACAAGAAGGAGTGTACTTTTATCCATTACAAGTAACATAGCCTCTAATTGACGTAGCATTTTATCACCGCGCCATTGCTTCGCAACTTCTACTGCTGCACGTTGTAAGTTGCCATTGTATTCATTTAACTTTCCTTCAAACATTTCAAAAAGTGTAAAAGCATCGGCAACCGATCCCGCAAACCCGGCAAGCACCTGACCATTAAACAGACGTCTGACCTTCCTTGCTGTACCTTTCATAACAACCGCATTTCCCAGGGTCACTTGACCATCACCTGCCATCGCGCAACCCCCGTTATGATGAACTGCAAATATCGTTGTCGCATGAATTTGTCCCATTCGCTTTCCTCCTTAGCTTATTATGCCCTTGGATGAGCATTCATATATGTTTGACGTAGATGCTCTTTTGTTACATGAGTGTAAACTTGTGTAGAAGTTAAATGAGCATGGCCTAATAACTCCTGCACCGTACGTAAATCTGCGCCATTATTCAATAAATGTGTGGCAAAAGTATGGCGAAGCATATGTGGATATATTTTCGTATGGAGCGAGGCTTTGTCAATCATTTCAGTTAAAATATGACGTACACCTCGTGGAGTAAGTTCCCCACCGCGCATGTTGACAAACAATTGCTGATGACTTGTGTTTTTCATCAATCGTGGACGAGCTTGTTCTATGTAATCCTGCATAGCTAAACTCGCAAATTGCCCGAATGGAATAATGCGTTCTTTTCGCCCTTTTCCCATTACCCTAATAATCGAATAATGGAAATCAACATCTTCTACTTGAATTGAGGTGAGCTCACTTACACGAATACCTGTCGCATATAACAGCTCCAATATAGCCATATTTCTTAATGATTTCAAATCATCGCCGACATTCGCATCAAATAGCTGCATCAATTCTTCTTCGTAGAAAAAACTAGGTAAACGTGATTCTTTTTTCGGATGATAAAGTGATCGAAATGCCCCATCATCTAATCCGTGCTGTTTATTTAGAAAGCGAAAGAAGGAGCGTATTGAGGAGATTTTCCTTGATACAGATGATCTTGCTCTCTTTTCATCGTACAACTTTGTTACATAAAGACGTGCATGTATATACTCAACACTAGCTAAATCATTTACGTCCTCCGCTTGCAAAAACGCTAAAAAATCTAGTAGGTCCGATTCATATTCTCGCACTGTATGAACAGAGAAGTTTTTTTCAATTTGGATATAAAGCATAAACTGTTCAAGTGCATCTTGGGACGAAACTAACATAAAAAGATTCACCACCAATAGATTTATTGATAATCTTCTCTAATTACAGGGCATCACCATAACGTGGGGTTGATTTCCGTTCCGGCTGGGCGCTTTGTTGCTGTCGCTACGCTTTCGCACAGTTAAAACATTTGTTGTTGCTGTCGCTACGCTTTCGCACAGAGCAAAGCTTCCTGGGGGCGTCCGATGAGCCGCTTGGGCCAACAGATATTTTTTGCGCGAAAGCGTAGTGCTAACGTAGCGACAGTGGCATAATGTTGGTCACGAAGGCGTTATCACAGGACGTGATACTCTTAGCCTTCGTTCCTCTATCTCGCTAATCCCCAAGGAGTCGCCCAGCCTCTACTCCAATCAACTTATATACATGGCATACGTTTTTTACAAATGCCATTCAACGTTGGCTGATGAGCCTAAAGTGCTTTCACTTGCCATTAAAAGAATGTCGATTTTCGATGATCCTCTTTAGTTTGTCACTTTGGGTATCGTTAATGTAGAAAACATACATATTGACACTATACCTATCTTCGTCATATAGCAAGTGAAAATGTTTATATTTTGAGAAAATCTCCATACAAAATAATAAAACACGTGTAAATTAGCATTTTGCTACAAAAAAAGAAAAAGCCTCTAAGAGTATACCAACTTTTAGAGGCCTTTTGCAATCAAATTGTTTGTGAATTCACAAAATTACGAATTGTGCTTATTGCACGTGTAGCATGCATCTCTGCACGCTCTGGCTTCGAACGACGTCCTGGTGGTAGTTCAGGGAAAATTCCAAAGTTAACGTTCATCGGCTGGAAATTTTTCGATTGCGCTTCTGTTATATAACGCGCCATACTACCTAAAGCCGTTTCAAATGGGAAGATAATTTGCTCTTGTCCTAATGCTAATCGAGCTGCATTAATACCGGCAATTAATCCACTACCAGCAGATTCAACATATCCTTCTACACCTGTCATTTGACCCGCAAAGAAAATATTTTTTTGCTCTCGAAGTTGGTACGTTTTCTCTAGAACCTTTGGCGAATTAATGAATGTATTTCTATGCATTACGCCATAACGAACGATTTCAACATTCTCTAATCCCGGAATTAATTGTAGTACTTCCTTCTGCGGTCCCCATTTTAAGTGCGTTTGGAAGCCAACGATATTGTAAAGAGTTCCTGCTGCATCGTCTTGACGTAACTGGACAACTGCATAAGGGCGTTTCCCTGTTTTTGGATCTTCTAGACCTACTGGCTTCATCGGTCCAAATAACATTGTTTTCTCACCGCGAGCAGCCATTACTTCGATAGGCATACATCCTTCAAAGTAAATTTCTTTTTCAAATTCTTTTAATGGCACAACCTCTGCCTCGATTAACGCTTGACGGAAACGATCAAATTCTTCCTTTGTCATAGGACAGTTTAAATAAGCTGCTTCCCCTTTATCGTAACGAGACTTTAAATAAACTTTTTCCATATCGATGCTATCTTTTTCAATAATTGGTGCTGCTGCATCATAGAAATATAGATAATCTAAACCTGTTAAGCCCTGAACTTTTTCAGCTAAAGCTTTCGATGTTAGTGGTCCTGTGGCAATAACAGTAATACCTTCTGGAATATCAGTGACTTCTTCATGAATAACTTCCACAAGAGGATGATTTTTCACCGCTTCTGTCACATAGCCTGCAAATTCATGTCGATCCACTGCTAAGGCACCGCCTGCTGGTACTGAACATGCATCGGCCGCCTTCATAATTACAGAGTCTAAAATACGCATTTCTTCTTTAATCACACCTACGGCATTCGTTAGTCCATTTGCACGTAGGGAGTTCGAACAAACAAGCTCCGCAAATTTATCAGTATGGTGAGCTGGTGTTTGTTTTACTGGACGCATTTCATAAAGTTTAACTTTTACACCACGTTGAGCAATTTGCCAAGCAGCCTCACTGCCTGCAAGCCCTGCGCCTATTACATTTACTACTTGTTCAGTCATGTCCTTACCATCTTTCTATCATTGAGTAGGTGTCTCTTCATAGTCACATTTCGTACACTGAATTTGAACACCTTTTTTAATTTTTTTCTCTACTAATAATGCACTACATTTCGGACAAGGTCTATTTATTGGCTTGTCCCATGAAACAAATTCACACTCAGGGTACTGATTGCAACCATAGAATAAACGCTTTGTTTTACTCTTACGTTCTACAATTTCGCCTGTTTCACAAGAAGGACACTTTACGCCAATAGGTTTCATAATAGCTTTTGTATTGCGGCAATCCGGGAAGTTTGAACAAGCCATAAATTTTCCGTATCGTCCAAGCTTGTAGACCATTGGAGATCCACAAAGCTCACAATCCTCGCCAGCCGGTTCATCTTTTATAACAACCTTTTCCATTGCCTCATCTGCATATTTTACATGGACCTCAAAATCCTTATAAAACTCATGTACAACTTCTTTCCACTGACGACCGCCTTCTTCAATATCATCCAAATCTTGTTCCATTTGTGCTGTGAATTCGATATTTATGATATCAGGGAAAAACTCAAGTACGAGTTGGTGCACGATTTCTCCTAGCTCTGTCGGCATAAATCGTTTTGCATCTAATACGACATAGCCACGGCGCTGAATTGTATCGAGGGTCGGTGCATATGTGGACGGGCGCCCTATACCTAACTCTTCCATTGTTTTTACAAGACGCGCCTCTGAATAACGTGGTGGTGGCTGTGTGAAATGTTGCTTCGGCTCGATTTCAAGTGATTTTACTTGATCGCCAACTTCCATTTCAGGTAGAAGCTTGTTTGTCTCTTCTGTTTGATCATCTGTACCCTCAATATAGAGTTTCATAAAGCCGGCAAATTTAACTTGCGAGCCGTTTGCACGGAATAAAACATCACCATTTTGCAAATCAACAGCTACTGTATCAAGTACGGCCGGTGCCATCTGACTTGCGATAAAACGCTCCCAAATTAAACGATATAAGCGCAATTGATCGCGACTAAGCACTGCCTTTAATTCATCCGGAGTTCGCATCGTACTAGTTGGACGAATAGCCTCATGGGCATCTTGTGCATTTGATGCTTTTTTAGCCTGCTTCGACTCTGTTGAGATGAATTCTTTGCCGTATTTGGATTCAATGTAGGCTACTGCCTCTGTTTTTGCTGTATCTGAAATACGTGTAGAATCGGTACGCATATAAGTAATTAAACCGACTGTCCCCTCTTTTTTACCAACATCAATACCTTCATATAATTGTTGCGCAAGCATCATCGTTTTCTTAGCACGGAAATTTAACTTACGTGCTGCCTCTTGCTGTAAAGAAGATGTTGTAAAAGCAGGTGCTGCATTTCGTTTACGTTCTTTTTTCGATACATTAACAACTTCAAAACTTGTACCTTTAACATTTTTTAAAATAGATTTTACTTGTTCTTCATTTGTTAATTTAATTTTTTCTTTGCCATTACCGTAATAAAGCGCATCGAACGTTTTCTTCCCTTTTTCAAAAGAACCTTCAATTGTCCAATATTCTTCCGGTTGGAAGTTTTTAATTTCATTTTCACGATCAATAATCATGCGTAGTGCTACAGATTGTACTCGCCCTGCTGATAATCCCTTTTTAACCTTTTTCCAAAGAATCGGACTAATGTTATAACCAACAAGTCTGTCCAATATACGACGTGTTTGCTGTGCATCTACTAAATCCATATTAATAGGACGTGGGTTTTTAAAGGATTCTACAATCGCATCTTTTGTAATTTCATTAAAAACGACACGACAATCTGATTGAATATCGATATTTAATGCAGTCGCAAGGTGCCAAGCAATCGCTTCTCCCTCGCGGTCTGGATCGGCCGCTAGAAAGACTTTCTTCACTTTTTTAGCCGCAGACTTTAAGTCCTGTAAAACAGGCCCTTTACCACGAATAGTAATATATTTAGGTTCATAATTATTTTCTGGACTAACGCCCATTTGGCTACGTGGTAAATCACGAACATGCCCGATCGACGCTTTCACCTTATATTTTTTCCCTAAATATCGTTCAATTGTTTTTGCTTTTGCTGGTGATTCTACAATCACTAAATAATCCGCCATCTATGTCTCCCCCTTAGCGAGGTCTATTGCTAATTTTTTAAGTTACCTGTTGCAAAATGTATAACAGATTTTAAGATAATGCAACTTTTTTTCAATTTTTGTTAGAAAAGAGCGTAAGTGTTTCAACGATTTCGTGACCATTACACGCTGGAATAGCTCCTTCTAATAGTAGTTTATTTGTGCCCTTTGATTGCTCCGCATTAATTGGACCCGGTACAACAAATACATCTTTTCCTTGCTCTAATGCATTGTCCGTTGTAATAAGCGTGCCACTTCTTAATGCCGCTTCGGTTACAACTATAGCTTTGGACAATCCACTAATGATTCGGTTGCGCATTGGAAAATGCCATTTCTCAGGCTTCATATATGGAGGATACTCTGTGACAAGTAACTGATGCTCCGCCATATGCTCAGCGAGAAACTGGTTTTCCTTAGGGTATATATAATTAAACCCGTGACCAAGCACTGCAATTGTGGAACCGCCAACTTTTATAGTTGTCTCATGAGCGATCGTATCTGCCCCTCTTGCAAGCCCGCTTACAACTGTATATCCGTGTTCAACAAGAGGTGGCACGATTAGGTCCATCGCAGTTTTTGTATATGATGTAGCCTTTCTAGAACCTATAATGGCTACTTGTTTTTCTTTCGTCAATAGAGAATACCGACCTTTCACATACAATACAGTAGGTGGGTTGGATATTTCAAATAATTGCGCCGGGTAAAAAGGATGCTGAAAAGGTATCGGGGAAATATTGGCCCTTTCATAAGCTTCTGCAAACGACAATGTCATAATTTGTCGAAAACTCTTGGATATCTCCAAAGCTCTACTCGATGATAGTTGCAGAGCTTTTGCAATCTCGTAGGGGGGCGCTTCCTCAAAATAACTTAGTAAATCCACCGGGGACAATAATCGCTGAAGTTTTTGAAGTGGTAATGGGTATATATAATGTAAAGCTAGCAATCTTTGTGTATCAACTGAAAAAATCATTTAAGAGCCTCCTTTTATAATAGAAGAAATTAAATGACCGCATTTTTAATGACACCGCTTTTTCTAAAAAGTAAGTAGGAAGTTAGAAACATATTAATGCAGAGTCCATGACATCCGCCGGAAGCTTTAACTTCTTTCAGCATGTGTCCAAACACCCGCTGAAAGAAGTTAAAGAAAAAGATGTAGCCACAATGTGCTACATCTTCCATTTTAATGGGTTTTACACTTTTCGTATAGCCCTTTTTCTTTGATTACTTTAATAAGCGTGTCACCAATGACAGATGGCGTTTCTGCTACTTCAATACCAGCAGCATTCATAGCCTTAATTTTCTCTGCTGCTGTTCCTTTACCACCTGAGATAATAGCACCAGCGTGACCCATACGTTTACCTGGAGGGGCTGTTTGTCCACCGATAAAGCCAACGACAGGTTTCGTCATATTCGCTTTAATCCATTCAGCTGCTTCTTCTTCAGCTGTCCCTCCAATTTCCCCAATCATCACAACTGCATATGTTTCTGGATCGTTGTTAAACGCTTCCAAAACATCGATAAAGTTTGTACCATTGACAGGGTCTCCACCGATCCCTACAGCTGTAGTTTGACCGATACCAGCTTGTGTTAACTGGTGTACCGCTTCGTATGTTAATGTACCAGAGCGTGAAACAACTCCTACATGCCCTTTCGTATGGATGTAACCAGGCATAATACCAATCTTACATTCATCTGCCGTAATAACACCAGGACAGTTAGGACCGACTAGACGCGTATTTTTACCTTCCATATAACGTTTTACCTTAACCATATCAAGTACAGGAATATGCTCAGTTATACAGATTGTTAATTCTAATTCAGCATCAACAGCCTCTAAAATAGCATCTGCCGCGAATGGAGCAGGTACATAAATAACTGAAGTTGTTGCACCTGTTGCAGCCACAGCTTCCGCTACAGTGTTAAATACAGGCACTCCTTCGATTTCAAGACCGCCTTTACCCGGCGTTACACCAGCAACAATTTTAGTACCATACTCAAGCATCTGCTTCGTATGGAAAAGCGCTGTTTCCCCCGTAATACCTTGTACAATTACCTTCGTATCTTTATCAATAAATACAGCCATTGTTCTCCCCGCCTTCCTTAGCCTACTAGTCCCACAATTTTTTGTGCACCGTCAGCCATTGAATCCGCTGCAACGATGTTTAAACCAGATGCATTTAAAATCTCTTTTCCAAGCTCTACATTTGTACCTTCTAAACGTACAACTAAAGGCACAGTTAAGCCAAGTTCTTTGGCAGCTGCTACGACACCCTCAGCAATAATGTCACACTTCATAATTCCGCCAAAAATGTTTACAAAGATGCCTTTTACATGTGGATCAGAAAGGATAATTTTGAAAGCTTCTGTTACTTTTTCAGCAGTTGCACCGCCACCTACATCTAAGAAGTTAGCAGGGCTTCCGCCATAATAACTAATTGTGTCCATTGTAGCCATTGCAAGACCAGCTCCATTAACCATACAGCCAATGTTGCCATCTAATGAAATATAGCTAAGGTCATATTTTGATGCTTCGATTTCCTTTGGATCTTCTTCATCAAAATCACGTAATTCGACAATATCTTTATGACGATACAACGCGTTTGCATCGAAATTGAATTTTGCATCTAATGCTAGAACTTCTCCTTGTCCAGTGATAACAAGTGGATTAATTTCTACAATAGAAGCATCCTTGTCGATAAACGCTTGATACAAGCCTAACATTAATTTAACAGCTTTCCCTATTAGGTTAGCTGGAATATTCATATTGAACGCCATGCGACGTGCCTGGAAACCTGTTAACCCCACAACAGGATCCACAACTTCTTTGAAGATTTTTTCTGGATGTGATTCCGCTACTTCCTCAATATCCATGCCGCCCTCTTCAGATCCCATCATTGTTACACGGGATGTTGCGCGGTCTAATACTAAGCTTAAATAGTATTCTTTTTGAATATCAGAACCCTCTTCAATATATAAGCGTTTTACTTCTTTTCCTTCAGGACCTGTTTGATGAGTCACTAAAATTTTACCTATTAATTCTTTTGCATATGTACGCACCTCGTCAAGGTTTTTAGCGATTTTTACGCCCCCTGCTTTCCCGCGTCCACCTGCATGAATTTGCGCCTTGACTACAGTTACATTAGAGCCAAGTTCCTTCGCTACTTTCACAGCTTCATCAGGGGAAAAAGCAACTTTTCCGTTTGGTACAGCTACACCATATTTTCTAAGAATCTCTTTCCCTTGATATTCATGGATATTCATAATACATCCTCCCATCAAACATTTGCAAAATTGTTTTACTAACATAATCTATTCTAACGAAAGATTCTGATAAAGTCTATACCTTGTCTTTTATTCATTTTTTACATAAAAATATGACGGTTTTTTCTACTTCGTGTACTAAAACAGATATTTCCGAAAATCAGAATTCTCTATTTTTTCTATATTTTTGCGCATGTTGTTGATCTAGACGATAAATAAATGCAAAAACCTCAGCGACGGCTTCGTATAATTCTTCAGGAATTGACTCATTTAAATCTAATTGTCCGAGTAATTGAACAAGGTTAGGATCCTCATATATCGGGACATCGTGCTCATTCGCGCGCGCTAATATATTTTCTGCTACTTTCCCTTTTCCTTTTGCTACTACCGTCGGACTATCAAAACGACCTAACTTATAAGTGAGGGCGATAGCCTCTTTTCGAGTAAATTTTTCTTCACTCATATGCGGAAATCCACCCCACTATGTTCCTCCTGCTGTTCTACTACAGGGTTTTTTTCAGGTTGAGCTTTCTCAAATTGTTTAATAAAAACGCCTGAAAGTTGATACTCTTTTTCTGCTAATCCTATTTTTAATGCTGCTTTTAGTGGCTCTGCAAGCGGAATAATATCATTGTTTTCATTAAATACTGTCACAGAAACGACACGGTTTTGGACTTGCATATCAATAACCGTTTCTTTCATAGATTCCATTTGTAAATAAAATAATATGCGTGCGTAATTGGCGTCAATTTTACCATCTTCTTTCATGCGTCCATTCCACTGTAATGTTGCATCCATTTTCTTGCCGAAAAATTCTAATGGTACTTGCATAATAAGCTGATGCTGATGGCCATTTTCTCCTGAGGCTAGCTGCATGCCATTCATACGTGCCATTAACATTTCTGCAGCTTCCTTCAGCTGCGGAGTAACGTGCGCTTCCTGCAATAATGTATGTAATTGCGGTTTTAATTGATGTGCAATCTGCTGTAAATCGGCTGACTTGTTACTAAGAGTCGCTTCATAGCTAACTCCTAAATTTTTTAATACCGTTTTAAGCGCATGTTCCATTGCTTTACTGTCCATAGAATTTTGTACATGAGCATCCGCTTGTGTAACAATCTGCTGAATCATTGCTTGTGGGGATTCAACACTATTTCTCATGAGATTTCGCATAAATGCTTCGTTTTGTAGCGGAGTAGTTGCTTCATGCTTTAAAAGCGATAATAAATGGTCTTTCATAGAAAGAGCATTAGCGTCTTGTGTAAATAAACGCGCCGAAGAATTTTCTGCAAATGCCTTTATAAGGTGTTCTTGCATTTGTTTTGCAAAAATCTCTAGCGTTTGTTTAGTTGCTGGTAGCTGTTTAAATCGATCGATAAGTTCATTTAATGATTGCTTTTGTTCATTAGTTAACAAGCTTTGATTCGCTGTCCATGATCTAAGCTGATCAACAAGATGATGAATGTTGTCAGGTTTTGTCGTTAAAATTGTTTGAATAACTTCTCCAGCCTGTTGCAGCTGATTTGACTGTATAGGCTTTACATCGCTAAGGCTGGACCAATTTTGCAAGGTTGCCTGCTGAGGTAGTATCCCCGCCTCTTTTAAACTATTCATAGCTTGAATCTTTTCACTCATAGAAGACGCACTATTAGTTAATATTTGTATGGACTTAGCAAGGACTAAACTACCTGTTTCTACTTCAAAAGGCTTTGCAATTGCTTGTATTTGTTGCATTAGATTTTGCTTAAGATTTTCTGGTAAAGCTATATCCTTCGTTAAAAGCTGTGTAAAGTTTTCCATTATGGAAACCATGCCTGCAGTTTTTTGTCCACTTAGAAGAGCTTGAAACACATCATTTGTCATTGGCATTTTAAACTCTACCATTTTTTGAATGGCTTGCAGGGCATCCATTTTTGTTACGCCCTCAGGTAATGCCTTTAACCACATTTCTGCCTGCATCAGCTGCTCTTTTGAAATCGGAAGCTGCACCTTCATAAAATGAGCTAGAAGCTGCTGTGATTCAGCTGTTTTAGGTAAATTCATTGATTCAAGTAACTGATTAATCTGTTGACTTTGGGAAGCCGTTTGCGCCATAGGACCCGTAACAACTTTTAGTTCGGTTTGTGGGCTTGTACCAGTTACTTGAAAGAAATGTGCATCACCTGCTTTTAGCGGCACTTCGAGTTTAGCAATAAACTTTTGTTGACCAACCTGTATTTCTGCCATTTGATCTGGATATAATTGTTTGATTGTTCCTTGAAATATTTGTCCTTGTTTTAAAGTAAGTGGCTGATTAGCTGAGGTTATTGCAGCTTGTTGCATTTGAATCGGATTAAAAGATGTGGCTGTCATATACATACTCCTTTCATCAATTTTCTATTTTATTTGGCTTATCACTTAGAGCATTGACTTTATCGGTTCAAAGGACTTACGATGATGATTAGTTGGACCGAATTCTTCAAGTGCTTTTAAATGTTGTTTTGTGCCATACCCTGCATGCTGAGCAAAACCATACATAGGAAATTCTTCGTCCAATTGATCCATATAATCATCTCGCGCCGTTTTCGCTAATATCGACGCTGCTGCAATCGCTAGGCTTTTCGCATCCCCTTTAATGATTGAATCCTGCGGAATAGAGATTGGCAGCGTCATAGCATCTACTAGCACATAATTAGGTTTCATAGATAACGATTCTACACTTGTCTTCATCGATTGCTTCGTCGCTTCGTAAATATTTAACGCATCAATTTGTTGCGCTGGTTGAAAATGGATAAAATAACTTAATGCATACTCTTTTATTAAAGTAGCATAGGCATTGCGTTTATCTTTTGATAATTGCTTTGAATCATTTAAGCCGATTAGCGCCTCACAGTTTGCAGGTAAAATAACAGCAGCGGTTACTACTGGTCCTGCTAACGGTCCATTTCTTATTTCACTTTTTAAACTCATACACAAATAAGGTGACTATTTTGAAACATATGACACCCTAAGTTTTCAACCTAACTATCGACTATTTTTTGTCTGAGTACGTTAAATTAAATATGTCTAAGTATAACCAACTGAACTCAGGCTAATCTATCGCTTTTTCATACTAAAATGTATGACTTTATTTATAGTTTATTAAGATAATTGTATGTTCTCTAAATGATTATAAAAACATTAGAAATTATTTCTAATTATTAAATATCCCTTCTATTATATATTACTATTTTTCTGTACAAACTATCTCTTTTTGTATCGGCTATTTTTGCTAGGTATATATACGATTTTTCAATTTCATCAAAGATCCTGTTATCCTTTTTATAGATTTCTTATACATTGTTCATTTTCCTTTTCGCTATTAATGTTAAATACAATAAGTATTCTAAAGCTCAGAAATTCCACTGCTATTTCTGCATCTCACTTTTGACCTTATTATTAATGGATTATTTAAAAAAACATTATTTCGTTTTATACTTTTTGAAAAAATGTTACAACACGGATTTTCTAGGGTAGCATTTAACCTTATTTTAAAATCAATTCCTGTTGCTTTAATATCGTAATTTCGGAAGTGTAATAAACGGAGATATCTTCCTGTTTATCTATCCTTTTTTAATTCTAGGCTGTTTTCTCAAAGTTTATTGTTAATACACAAGGACCAAGTTGATTCTTCACATTTTGTAGATTAACTTGACCTTTGTTTTTTTACATACATAAATGTTTAACTTATTAGAAAACTTACCAAAAAGGAGATAGAATTTATGAGTAAAATTTTCATTTTTCTTATTACCTTATTAGTTACACTATTTACCTTGAACATACAAGGATTTGCCCAGTCTAATTCTGATGAAGAACCTTGGAGTAAGTATCCTGATAATTCAAAAACAAAATTCGAAGATGTAAATTCATTTTATGATTCTCTAGATAAAGAACAGTATGTTGAATTTAAAGATGCTCAATTGAATATTCGAAAAAAAACTTCTTTTAAAGATATTAATACCATACTATCAAAAGCAGATATCAATGGTTATTAATCAAGATCCAGTGGACAAGGTTTTCATCCTAATAGGCAAGTGTATGTCTTTGTAACAATATCAAAGTCAGAAAAGGAAAGAAGCAATATTTGATCCTGAGACTAAAAGACCAATTTCATTAAATTCAAATTAAATAAACGAAAACCAACTCATATTATTATTATCTAAGGTGAAATCTTTATAATCAAACTATTAAAAAGGTATTACATTTTAATGATGTAGTACCTTTTTATTGTAGTTATAAGTAAATATCAATGGTATTATATGTAATATTATAATCAAACTATAGGCATAGGTGAATATATATGAGATATGTTCAGGTATCTTCAAAATCATATAGGGATAATACAGGCAGGAGCATAGACTTTCCTACTCTTCTAGTAGAGTTTAATGGAGAGACAATGGTTTTTGAGCAATTACACAGATATCAAATAAAGAATCGTAGTAAAAGTAGAAGTTGGCATAAGAAGTTAGTACAAGCTGTTGGACTATTACTTGATTATATGGAAGCTAATCAGAATTATTATTCTTCCCCAAAAGAATTCTTTGATACATTTACGGAGTCTGTTTATTCAGGAACAATAAATGATGAAGGGTTAGCCCATCGGGACTTTATTGGTTACCAAAAAGAGTTGAAACAGCGAATATGCTTTTATCTGCTTTAAATGGGTTATCAGATTGGTTATATGAAGAATATGGAGCTGTTCAATTAAACCCTTGGAGAAAAGCCACAAGATATGAAGAACGACTTAACTGGATGGCACAGATAAGCAAAATAACCATTAACGATGATATCTTAGCAAGTATCTCCGAACCAACAACAAAAGCATTGGTTGGTATGCTTATGGCAGAGAATAAAAAGCTCAAAAGAGAAAACTCTCTGCTTAAAGAACAAACAACCTTTACGATTGATATGCGTCCTATAAACACTCTTAGCAAAAATAAGGATGTTGTTATAGTCGAGCCTTCTTATAAACTGACAGATACCGAAATAGATGCTCTTAGATATGCCATATCAAACGAATTTATGAGCCATCAGGGTTGGACTACCGATAATTATGGCAGAGTTAAAGAAAACGGGATTCAGATATATAAGGCTGGATATGTAACTGCCATACAAAAAATTCTTAATGGAATATAAAAGTAGCTTTAAAATAAAGTTTGAACAAAAACACCTCGTAAATCCTTACACTAAGATTAATAAGAAGCATCATTTTGAAAAAAGATTAATCAAAATGGATGCTTCTTTAGCATTTTTTAGTTTGCCTATTATAAAAAAGTTTGATCATTTTCTACAGCGTTACTTCATAATCGCGACCGATCGTATTATAAGGTCAGCCAGAAAATATTTCTGGTTGACCATTTTTTATATCGATATATGATAACGGTAGCCGGGGTAGAACGTTCGCGCCCGTGGGGCTAAGACCCCGTCCGCAAAACTGTTCGCCCCCTACTTGTAGAAATATGTTTGAGGCTAGTTGGGACAATGATCTCGTATAACAAGCGAAGCTATGACACTACAAAGAGGATTTAGGGGTTACCGGCAATTATCATTTTGAAGGAGGAATTATAATGAATCCAGTCATCGGTCTGGATGTAGCAAAAGGCGAAAGTCAGGTTCAAGCTTACTTGGAAAGAAAGAAGCCCTACAAGAAAAGTTTCAAAGTAAAACATGATCTTGATGGGTTAGCTAGTTTATTAGATTTTATTAAAGAATTAGAAGATATATCAGGAGAGCGTCCCCCTCTTGTTATGGAATCAACAGGCCATTATCACACACCAATTGTTCAATATTTTGAGGACAAAGGCTATTTAATAATTATCGTAAACCCACTCATCTCCTATAAAGCAAAAAATTCTAGTTTACGAAAGGTAAAAACAGATATCATTGATGCTAATCATCTCTGCGAGCTGTATTATAAGGAGGATTTAGAGCCTTATAAAAAGCGTGGTATCCAACTTACGAACTTACGTAACCTTACGAGACAGCACGATAATATTACAGGCATGTTTGTACAAACTAAACTACAATTTCAGGCAGTTTTAGATCAAGTTTTTCCTGAATATAGTAATGTTTTTGGAGACTTATATTCGGATGTTTCTTTGAAAATACTACATGCATTTCCTACTTCAGAGGATATATTGAAAGCCAATAATGAAGTATTAGCAACTAAAATAAAAGAATTCTGTAATTCTCGTTCTTTACAATGGGCATACAAACAGGCTGAAAAGCTAATGACTGCAGCAGCTCAAAACCCTTTTCAGAAAACTTTATATTCTAGTCTTGCCCTAAGCTTAAATATGTATATTAATATGCTCTTTGAATATAAAAAACATCTATCCATGCTTGAAAATGAGATAGATGCTTTATCAAAAAGTATTGAAGAATCTAAGATTATCCGATCAATTCCCGGTATCGGAGAAAAAATCGCTGCCACGATTGTATCTGAAATTGGGGAAATTGAAAGGTTTAATCATCCTAAGAAACTAGTCGCATTTGCCGGTCTTGATCCAAGTGTCTTTGAATCTGGTACATTCAAAGGTACTTACAACCGAATAACCAAAAGAGGCTCTAGCAGACTACGGCAAGCTTTGTATATGGCTGTTAAATGTGCTATTCGTGACTGTCGAAAACAGAAAACAACGGATGAAATCCTTCCTCGTAATAAGAAATTACGGGCGTTTTATGATAAAAAACGGGAAGAAGGGAAACCATTTAGAGTAGCTGTAATAGCTTGTGCAAACAAACTCTTACATTGGATTTATGCACTTTTAAAAAGCAAAACTTCTTTCCAAGACTTAGCTTGATTTAACAATTTAACTAAGTAGACCCGAACTTTCCAAATTAAGTATTTGGACGGTTATTTGGTATACACAAATTTAGTATAACATGATATTTTTATTATTTTTAATGAAAATTATTGACAACTATTAGCTGGTTTTGTTGAATTATGAAAATTAATTTTAGCATTATTTCACTAACATAAAATAGATATTTATTTTTTATTATTCAAGATATTATATCTGTCTTTTTTCGTGTTAAAAAGTAAGCTGTAATCCAAGCTGTAACAGGTATAACAAGGGTTACACCGATAGCTGAACAACAGATGGTAATCAATTCACTGCTGAATACCTTAGAATTGAAGATTTCTCCAAATGAATAAGATAAATCTTTAAACCATATGAGTAAAGCTAAGTAACTTCCAAAAAAGGCAAAAAATAGTGTATTGGTACTTGTTCCTAAAATATCACGACCGATGCTTAGTCCGAAATGAAATAGTTCTTTTCGTTCAATACTCGGATGATGAATATGCATTTCACGCATAGGAGAAGCAATCGCAATGGCTGCATCTGTAATCGCACCAATCGTACTCATAATAATAACTGATACAGCAATTTTCACAAAATCAATACCAATATAAAATGAGAACATTCCCATTTCTTCGGTTTCTTCCTCACCAAACCCTTGTATCATCGCACTATTCGTGATGATGCTAATAAAGATAACTAATACAATGGTTGTTACGATTGTTGCGTAAAAAGCTGTTTTTGTTGTCCAGTTAACTTGATTAATATAAAAAAGATTAATACAACTAATGAATATACAGGCAATTAGTGTGATGATAACTGGATTGAAATTTGGAACATTCATGAAAAATAGCACCATAACGATTACACCAAAATTTAAAAATAGCGCAATAAACGAACGAATCCCTTTTTTCCTCCCTATTATCGCCATTAAAACGAATAATAGTCCCGAAAGTAAAACTAATACATTCATGATTTTGCCTTCTTTCTATTGATAAAAAATATAGCAGTGTATAATCCAACTGGAATCGTTAAAACAATACCAATCCCACCAGATAATGCACGTACAAGCTCTAAGGATAGATTGATGGACATTGTGTATCCAAAGGGAGCCGCATTTTTAAAATAAAGTAAAAGGGTTGGAATCGATCCACTGACATATGCGAAAAATAAAATATTGGTCATTGTACCCATTATATCTTTGCCAATTTCTAAACCTGATTTAGTCAGTGCCTTAATTGAAATCGTTGGATCTTTTTCATACAATCCGAATATAGAAGAAGACATCGTAATTGCAACGTCCATTACTGCTCCTAAAGAGCCGATAAATAATCCAGCTAGAAAGACGGTTTTATAAGGTCGCGTTATAAATTGCAATTCTTCATAATGCAGCCCCTTTTCACTTGTGATCACTAAACATAAGTATGTAATGGCAAGTGATAAAAATGTGCCTACTAAAGTAGCAATAATTGCTGCAAATGTCTTTTCATTTCTGCCATTTACAAGTAATAATGAAAAAATTGTAAAGATGATAATGCTCAGTACACATATCCATAATAAGCTTTGGTTGGCATATTGAATATAAATATCAAGTGCAATCCATAGCAATGTTGCATTGAAAGCCAAGCTAATAACAGATAATAGACCTTGTCTTTTACCAACTGCAAGTAGGATAAAAATAAATACCCATAAAACGACGACGAGATATTTATCTCGTTTTACACCTGTTATTGATCCTGTTTGTATTTGATGTTCTTCCTGTACTGAATCAATAGATACAAACACTTCACTACCAACTTCAAATTTCTGATCAAATCCTTGTGACATTGAATAGTCATTTGTTAAATAAATGCGTGAGCCTTTTTCAACCCCATTTTTTACTTCAGCAATAAGTTCTTGTTGATATAACTCATCTTTATTTTGATAATTATCTTCTACTTTTGTTGAGCTATTCTCTGAAACCTCTATAATTTCTGCAATAGAGCTGTTGTAGAAAGAATAATTATGATGTACCCATAGTATTGAGCCTATAGCAAAACAAAAAAAGACTGCTAAGAATAGTCGCTGCTGTTTTGTATTTTTTTGATAAAACAATTGCAGAATTTGCATACATATCCCCCTCTTAATAAAAAGTTATTATATTATTCAATTTGAAAAAAAGCCATTAAAAAATATTATTTATTTACAAAATTCACCAATAGAAGTACACTATAAGTTTTATTTACAAAAAACAACCTATAAGAAAATAGCCAATGCAAAAAAGGGCCATTCCTTTTATTCCAGGAAAGCGCCCGTTTGTTGAACAGTTAATTTACACTTGACACTTATCTTTGTTAACCGGTAAACTAATATTATTAACCAGTTAACAAAAAATAAAAAGTTAGGTGATACATTATGAATCATATAGACAAAAAAATGGAAGCGTTGAATGCTTTGCAACGACTTATCCAAGAAAGAGAAGCCGTTCAAAAGAGAAAAAGCTTCAGTAAAAAAAATGAGGAAAACTCCATTATTATGGATTGGACTCTCACTCAATTACACATTGTTTCAGCCATCAAGGCGCAGGGTTCTGCGAATAATACATTCCTTTCGGAAACGTTAAACGTCTCCAAGCCAGCCATTACAAAGGCAATCAAAAAAATGCTCGAGAAGAACGTTATTGTCGAGACCAGACAGGAGGCCAATCAAAAAGAAGTTCACTATCTCCTTACTGCTTTCGGGAAGCAACTTTCCTCTATCCACGAACAATTACATGAGAAGGCAAGAAATCGATACCTGCGCCTATTGGATAGTTTCAATACAGACGAGTTAGAAACCATTATAACTTTTTTAGAAATGATTACTGATAAACTAAAAGATGATGACGTTCCAGTTGGAGAATAAATATGCAAAAGAGTGTAGCGCAAGAAAAATCGTTTGTCTTATATGCCTTGAGTATTAGCACGTTTTTTGCTTCTTTAAACCAGAACATCTATACACCGATCATTCCCCTTATTCGGGATTCGTTTGAAGTTTCAATCAGCTGGGTGAATTTTACGGTCAGTAGCTTTATCTTTATTATTGCGGTGATACAGATTGTTCTGGGGACTGTGGTTGATCATCAAAATAAAAAAAGATTATTGCTCATTAGCCTTCTTTTGATGGGCGTATCAGCAGTCATTTGTGCTTACACCAACAGTTTTATGTTGTTTACGCTGTTCAGAATGATTCAGGCAATCGGGGCAGGGATAATCCCTTTAGTTGCAATCAGTATGATTGCACAGTTATTTGAAGGTGAAGCAAGAGGAAGTGCCATGGGAACGTATCAAATCCTGCTTACCCTTGCACCCGCCGTTTCACCTGTGGTTGGAGGTTTTATTGGAGAGTTTTTTGGTTATGAGGGAATTTTCCTTTTTCTTTTGTTCATGGCGGTTTCCTTGCTGATGTTCATTGTTTATCTGCTGCCAAGTGAAAAACAGGATGAAACTGAAGTAAAACAGTCCAAAGGATTTATCCATTCCTATAAGGCAGTCTTTTCACATTATATTGGAACAAGTATTATGACCGTCGGCTTTTTAGTGTTTTTCATCTATTTTGCTATTCTCGTCTATCTGCCTGTCTTGCTCAATGATCATTATCATGTATCTTTACAGTTCATTGGATTATTATATTTACCTTTGACAGTCAGCATGATTGTCGGAAGTATTTTATTTAAAAGGTTGCAGAAAAAAATATCCCTAAATACTTTGTTTATCTCACTGTTAATTGTTATGCCATTGCAGGTCGTACTATTTGGTGTACTTCACGCTCAATCACTTGTGGCGTTAAGTATTATCCTATTTGGTTATGGAATTATGGTTGGATTTTCCGCCCCCCTTTTCTCAACGCTTATTAGCAATGAGTACAGCGAGCACCGAGGGACAGCTTTAGGAGTTTTTAACTTCGTCCGTTATTCAGGAATGGCGATTGGTGGAATGTCCTCCGCATTATATCATGTACTGCCTGGTTCTGCTTTATTTGTGCTGTTTGGTGTTTTACTGCTCTTGGTTTCCATTCTGCCTTATAAAAGATTTCAAAGCAGGAATGCTTCATAAACAAACAAAAAGACAACGGATATAGACACTTTTAATATCTGTTGTCTTTCTAGTTTTCACTTCACAATCTGGCCCTTTCCATGAATAAAGATGCTTTCCTTATTTCAGAAAAGCGCCAGATAATGGAATAACTAAATATGATTTCAATCAGATTATTTCTCCCAAATTAATACAGCACGTTCTAAAGCTGAATCCCAAGAATCCTTTCCTCCAGGAACCATCTCTTCTGAATCAAATTCAACATAATATACCGCATCGTTATTTCCACTTTCAGGTAGAACGAAGGTATCTTCTTGTCCAAGCCTCTTTTCATCATCAATCAGGTTTCTCGAAGGCGAATCAGCCATTGTTTTTGTATAATAAATAAAACTCACAATCTTTTTCTCTCCATCAATTTCAAATCCCATAGGAAACGTTCCGTGAACACCTGCACGGCTTTTGCCATAATATCGGGAAACCAACTGATGATCATTTTGTCTTTCGATTTTGATCAAATCTTCCGAATAAGGAATAACCGTTTCAAAATAGAAAACAGACAAATAGGTCCCCAATAAAATAAGTGCCGTTATGAAAACGGAAGTAATGGAAATGATCACTTTTTTCTTACGCCATTTTTTACTGATCTCTTTAAATTGAAAAGCCTTATTTTCTGCTGGGATATAAAGTTCCTGTTTCATGGCGTCATATTCTTTTTGACATTTTTCACAATGCTGTAAATGTTCGTCTACCATTTCTTTTGTATCTTGACTAACTACCTCATCAACATACAGAGGTAAAACATCTTGAATAATTGTGCATTTAATCTCTTTCATAATTCATCGCCTCCATATACTCGATAATTTGTTTTCTCGCTCTGTAAAAGGTAACCCTTACCCACCCTGCACTTTTTCCAAAAAGACGTCCTATCTTTTCAAAAGGTAATTCTCCAAAAGTACGTAATGAAAAGACCTCCTTATATGGCTCATTCATCGAGTGAAGAAACTGATGAACCATGAAGGCATCTTCTTCATTCATCAAATGCTTTACAATTTGCACTTCCATACTTGATTCTTCTACTGCACCTGAGTCTACTTGTCGTTTCTTTCTTTTGTAGTGTGAGAAATATGTATTTTTCGCAATTGTAAAAAGCCATGCTCGAATATCCTTAGAACCATCAAATTTTTTAATTGCTTTTAATGCCTTAAAAAATGCTTCTTGTGTTATTTCCTCGGCTATGCGCTCATCGTGACTTAATGATAGGATAAATAAATAAACTTCTTTAAAGTATTCGTGATAGATTTCCTCAAAGTCCACCTATTTTCACCCCTTTCACTTATATAACTCTTAGAATTTAATTACGTTACAAAAATATGTTATTTTCGATTATCAATCTATAAATGATTCAGGGGTAATATTGTTATTTTCACAAAAATAACAATAGGCATATTCAAAATAATATACCTCATCCTTCTTTAACTTCTTCTATCATTTAAGCACAATATCATTATAAGAATATTAATTTCTTTTAATATTCTTCCTCTATTAAATGGGCCTTTTATGAAGAAAGACGCTTTCCTTATTTCAGAAAAGCGCCAGATTCTGGATTACTCGAAAGTCCCCCTGTATGCATTTTATCTTTAGACCTAATTTCTTTGAACAAGAAATGTATCGAAGAATCATCTTTTATATTGAGTTAGTATCAAAATAATGAAAACTAACGTCAATCCTATTACACTGATTAATGATGCAACTTTTATATAACGGATTGCACCATCCGATTTCAGGTTCTTCTTTGTACATCCACCATTTTCCCCATAATAAGCTCTCTTGTGGGTAGAAATAACTCCATATTAATATCGCATATAATGGAATAGTTAAAAAAATATTAAAATTGTTTCTAACATTTTTAACATCTCCCCAGAAAAATTAATATTTAATATACGATTGAGTTTTCCATTGGTTTCAGATTGCTTCAGGCAATGATATAAATAACTAGCCTAGATCTGCACCCCAATGTTAGACACAAATCTAACATTGGGGGTGCAGATCAATTTCAGAAAAGCGCCCGTAAGTTAAAAAAACTGGTTTTCCAGTCATTCCTGTACATGTTTTCTAACCATTTCAATAAACGCTTTGACCGCAGGAGACAACCATTTGTTCTTATGATACATCAAATAAGTAGCAATTTTACCACCGGTTTGATACTCCATCCCCGATAATTTTTTTTCACTAAGCTCATTTTCCACAGTAACGTATGGAAGCATGGATATTCCAAGTCCACTGATTATTGATTGTTTAATAGCCTCAATACTCCAGAATTCAATAGTCGATTTTGAAGGAATATTATATTCCTGAATATACTGTTCAAACAGAAAACGATAGCTGCACCCCTTCTCTGTGTAAAGTAAATTGCTACAAGTATTATTCCAATCAAAATCATTCGGATACAAAAACATCATCCGTTCATCCCAAAGTTTTTCTGTCAGTATGTCTACATCATTTAATTCATTCCCCAATAAAAACGAGATATCTGCATTCCCAGTAATTAATTCTTCTTTAAAATTCATTGGATCTAAATGATGCCATTCAATATTTACATTTGGATATTTATCCTTAAATTCTTTAATTATCGGTGGAAAACGATAGATCAATAATGCTTCAGGTGCCGAAATAACAATATCTCCACCAACCTCTCCATTTACGGAAGTGACTTCTTTTATATCTTTGTAAAGTTGAAGCATTTTATTGGCATAGGGTAATAGTTGTTTTCCGGTTTCTGTTAAAATGATTTGTTTACCGATTCTATCGAAAAGTGGTTGATCGAGTTCAATTTCAAGGGATTTAATATGTGAAGTGATCGTTGATTGTGCATATCCTAGTTTGTCTGCAGCTTTTGTAAATCCACCAGTTTCAACTATCGTTTTAAAAGTTTTCAAATGGCGTATTTCCATTAACCAATTCCTCCTTTCAATCCATCAGAAAACATGATGGATATAATTCAAATTATCAATTTTATTAATTGAATGCAAATACTTATACTTGAAGTTATATTACATAAAGGCAGTGATGAATGATGAAAATAAATATAGTTGGGATATTTTATGCTTTTATTTGGGCGAGTGGAGCAATCGCAACAAAGATAGGTCTTTTTTCAGCCAGCCCATTGATTTTTGCTTCTGTACGATTGCTATGTGCAGGAGTTATACTGTTTTTGTTCGTATATATCTTCAGAAACTATCGATATCCTAAAGGGTCGGAATGGGCAAATTTAATTATACTTGGTATTTTAAATACAACTCTTTATGTTGGCTGCTCGTTCCTATCCCTTGCATATGTGGATTCCACAATTTTTAATTTATTTATTACAATAAATCCATTTATTGTAGCTTTTCTTTCCTCCATTTTTCTTCATAGAAAGATAGGACAAAAAGAAATTCTAGGAATGGCCATTTCTGCATTTGGAATCATGATTGCTATTGTTCCCTATTTAGAATCATTGAATGCCACATTATTTGGGCTAATTACTCTGGGAGTAGGAGTATTATCCATGGGCATTGGAAGTGTGTTTTATAATAAAATACAACTGAATCTGCCTCAAATTGTCGTTAATACCTGGCAAATTATTTTCGGCAGTTTAATTGCATTCCCCTTTGTTTTCTTATTAGAGCCGGATTTTTATATTCAGTTTGATCCATATTTTTTGATCGGACTTTTTTGGCAGGTTGTTATGACTTCTATTATTGCCATGATCCTTTGGTTTTACCTGCTTAAATTTGATGCTGTTAGAGCAAATAATTTTTTATTTCTAACACCTATTTTCGGTTACATCTTATCGGCAATATTCTTAAATGAGATGCTTACTGTTTACCATTACGTGGGTGCTTTATTCGTTATTGCAGGTACGTTCTTTAGCCAGTCAATGAAAAAACGACAACATGGAAATTCATAGCTCGTTCTAAATATCAAAGAAAAAATTTTAAAAAGTTGCATATCGAGTTATTTATTGAAGTGAATTATTCTTCAAAACCGAACAAAAATCTTGGCTACTTACTTCACTATTAAGCTATAACTGTGAAAAAGAAATATATTTTATTTTTGCACATAAGTTTTTCAAGATAATGGCCCGATTGTGGAATAAGAAACCTGCATTCCATACAGGTTTTTTATCAAACTTTATTATAAACGATCAAATTTATTTATAAATTATCAATCTTTATTAAAAGACCACAATAAAAAATACATCCATTATCTCAATAAAGATTTAGTGGATGTATTTTTATATACAAATAAAAGTTTGATTATAAAGTTTGGTTATATATAATCAAACTCAAATCCTCTAAATATAAGGTCTGGTTTTATTTTATTATACTATTTACCCTATATTATTAATGTTGAGTTGGTTTTTTATTCTAAACTACTCTTTTTAATCTTCTTTCTCGTAAATATGGGTTCTTTTTTTACGCTACCTTGCCAACATAATTATTATTATCTTACCCATACTATCTGGAGTTTTTTGGGTTTCCTTTTTATCTTCAAAATTATTTACGAACCATCTCCAGTAATACAAAAAAGACTCTTCTGATGCATATATTCGGTGTGCCAAGCGCCAACAATTGAATCTTTTTGAATACATAATACAAATGCTATATTCATAACTTTCCTTTCATTGAAAGCATCAAAAAGACTTAGGAATATCTCCTAAGCCCAATCCTCACATACTATTTCTATTTTAAATATCCTTTTCTTAGATGACAAATATAGATCAACTCCTTTATCATCATATTTTGAGATACTTTTTTATATTTCATCAAACGGTTAAATCATTTGCCATTGCTTTTAGGCTTTCAAAACCTTGCTACGCAAAACTTCGAACTCCCAGAAAAAGAAAGAAAACACGCCTTTTTGGGGCGTGTTTTCTTTCTACTCCACAATCTCTTGAACATAGTGGTTCATGTTCTTTTTATTATTAACTTACTTTAACAATTCTTACAGATACATTTGGAATGCTTGCAAACTGAGAGTTATAAATATTTCCTCCTAGTGAATCCGCTGCAATTTCCAAAGTATTAACAAGATTAGGTGCTACAACAAGAAACCCCGAACTTAAAGTTTGAAACGTTCCAGATGCTACTTGAGGACTGACAACAGTGGCTCCAACAATAGAAGAACCATTAAGGAGAGCTCTAGTAGATACAAAATTAGCTGTTGGGGCTGATGATTTGGTAGTATATTCTACCCAATAAGTACCAGCTTCTATATTTATAACACTAGAACCCGGTGTATGTGTTATTCCTGGTGTCAATATTAGATTAGTATCTAATGGTATCCCTGTACCCTGAGGAATGAGTCCAGTAGTAGTGAAGTTTACTATAAAAGCATGGATGTTAGTAGCTAATGATTCAGGAGGTGGACAACACATAGAACAAGGAATTGCATGAAGTTTGTAATTTCTTTTTGGACAACACATAGAACAAGGAATTGCATGAAGTTTGAATTTTCTTTTGTTATTTAGGCTCATATACAAGTCATACTCCTTTATCTTAGTAGTATATTTTATAAGGAATAAGTTTTTTTCTCCTGTATCTTTATCCATAACGATCGCGATAACATTTTTCAAAGTTTAACAGCCAAGCATGGACGCCGTTCGAAAATTCGTAGGGAACCTCAATTTTCATAAAAGTTTTCGATATTGTTCTCTTTCATTTTGCCACTGGCACGCACAACATCAAAGCTACGCTCTTGTAAAAATTTCGGCAAAGCACCATGAATGTAATTAATTTTTGCTTTGTTCATTACCACTCTTGCCTGCAATTTTCAGTTCTCTTTATTGACTTTCTCAAAGTACAAATGCATGTCATTCTCTTTTCCGAACTCCTTACAGAAAAATTCGTAGCAACCTTAAAATAATCATCTGCTTTTTTCTCGCCCCATTTTTCAGCTTGCTCTTGAGGGATCGTTAAAATATTGGAGTATATCACGACCGAATTCCTCTCTCTTTTAATTCGTCCACTCGCTGCTTATACAAATTTCCCTCTGACTCTACTAGGTCATAATTATTTTTTGTACGCTCCAGATCAATGTCTTCATTTTATTTAAAGGGTTGGTTCTGCAACAACCAACGGTATTTTAATAATTGGAGTGGAAAGTGGTGAAGCGATTACTGGAGTATTAGCACTATATAATTGTGTTTGTTCAGTTGATGATACGGGATAAGGGGGGAGAGGGTTGGATCTGATTATCAATTCATTACTCAAAAAAATTCCCTTTTCTCTTTATAGTAATAAAGAGGTCTCTATATAGCTAGAATATGTAGCAATCAAATCTATGCATGGACGTTTTACTAACATTTTTACTCATCTTAATAAAAGAGTTTTTTGAGCTTAAAGATTGATTTTTAATTATCCTCTAGTCCATTGTCTATCATTACTGCCTACTAAAACATTATTGACAGTAAATTACACTTCGCCTTTCTTGTAAAACACAATGCTTGAAGCGAATCACCTATAATCTTGATAAATTTGATTTCTTTTCGTACACTTTTAATACATTAACGGTCTTACAAGTTAAATATTTCCAAAATAAGAAACTCTTCAACTTTTCGGTGTTTAGCTCTGAATAAATCACTTTGTTTTTCAAACATAGTAATTGTCTAGACACTTACATTCACAAGTTTGTCGATCTCACCATTACAACTTTAGGTTCTTCTTTCTCTATAAAGTATATTTCTTTAGTTGAGTAAGAAATATGGCCCGATCGTTGAACAAAACTAAAAAAGTCAATTAATTCATTAGTCCATGGATAAAAGCCCCATAAACGAACGTTTACGGAGCCTTTGACTATTTTAAAAAAAAAACCTATCAACATTATAGCCTTCAATTTTAAACTCTACTTGCAGAGGACGGGAATTAATCACTCCCTCCTTCTCAATTTGTTAAATACTATTTTTAATTAGTCGGAATACAAATAGATAATTTTTCTATAATAAGATTAAATAGAAACTGTATATTCTTATTTAAGAAAAACATTCATTCTCTATGTCATTACTTAAGATAATGTAATCGTAATTTAAATCTAACCGTTAATCCAATAACTCCAGGTTTTATTCCGCCAAACTCAAAAGACACATCTAAGTCGGGTATTGATAAAAATAATACCTCTGTTAATTTGCAGAGGTATACCTTAATTAATTCCAGTAATTGTTTTGATATATAGATATCGAGACTAAAGAAAAAGCAATTACCATAATTAGGGAAGAGTTACTGAAAAGCTTTTAAATTCGACATCAGCTCCTTCATAAGGTTGGATTTCAGTTTTCGTTTCATTAACTTCAATATCAACTTCCACACTAGTTCCTCCATCAAGGAATTTAATATACGGGATAACTGTCAATGACTTTACATTATCTGTGATTGGGTCAATTAGTCGAGTACCAGTTAAATGTTCCTTGCCATCGATTATTTGTATTTTACTGCCACCTGAATGAGACTTCAGCTCGTTTCCTTTGTCATCAATTACTTTATAATCTAAATATCCATTAGATAAGTAATTTATTTGTTCTGATTTTGCACTAAAGGTAAATTGCATTCCTGCTGGACTTACTTTTAAATCAGAGACTGTTAGTTCTATGCCTTCAACATTCTGAGAATGATTAATGGCAACGGATCGGACTTTAGATTTTTTACTAACAGGAGTAGAAAAATCCCACTGTTTACCGTCAATACTTGTAAAGTTTACACCTAGCGTAAATGCTTCAGGCAAATCATCAATGAATCTATGTTAATGATGCCTGTTCGTTGGGTAGATGATATTTCAGATTCATAATAAGTACCAGCATGTGAAATTCCTTTTCCATTGATTGTGATATTAGGGGCTGAAAAGGATTCTTCAAAAGGTTCCTCGGATGTTATTGAAAATCCTATTGTAAAACGTGTTTCGTCATAGAAAACTTCATCAAGTGTGATTGAAGTTTTCCCAGTACTTTTCGTAGCGCCAATTTTATTAGTTAAACCTTGCTCATTTACCTGCTCTAAACCAGGATCTCCAGATTCACTAAAAACTGTACCTATAAACGGAATTTTTGATACTATATTAGCCATTACAGGTGAAACAAATGTCGAACTAATTAATAACATGGTTGCAACAGCAACAGAACTTACGCTATAAAACATTTTCTTTCTAATAGACTCTTTTCTTTTGCGTGAACTCCATTTATCTGTTTTCAAAATAATTTCGTCAAGTTTATCGATTGGGGCGTGAATATTATCAACTTCTTCTTTAAACAATCGAATTTTGTCTGTCATCGATGTAAACCCCCTTTAATTTTTGCCTTAATACTTGTAGCCCGCTACGGATATTCGTTTTCACAGTACCCTCTGGGCAATTGAGCAATGTTGCAATTTGCTTAACTGTATAATCTTCATAAAAACGTAAGAGTAGGACCGTTTTATACTTCTCATCAATTTCGTCCATTGCTTGAAGAAGATCAAGATGCTCCTCACTCTGAAAATACAGTATTCCCATTGTGAACAAGTAATTCATTACTAATCGGAATTACCTTTTTCTTCTTTTTAAGAGTTGCTATAGCTGTGTTAATAAGTATTCGGATTATCCAAGTTGAAAAATAATCGTTGTTTTTCAAAGTATCAATCGAAATAAAAGCTTTATATAGACTTTCCTGAAACACTTTTAGAGCATCGTCTTCATTTTGCATATACACATATGCCATTCTGTACATTTTTTCTTTTTCTTGGTGAATTAGTGTTTGAAATGCTCCAGAATCACCTTTCTTGGCACGTTTTACTAACTGTGATTTACTCTCCAATTTGGTTACCTCCTGGTTCGAATTCTTGATATAATATTTTTATATGAGGTTCGATAACGTCTTTATAGTTTGTTAACTGTCTACATCTGATTAGATAAATCTTCAGGTAGGAGGTAAAAAAAAGGAGAGGTTAGAATAATCACTCTTGTCTTTATCAACCCTCATCTTTTTCCTTTAGCGAATTTCATATAAAAAATTAAAGAGGTAAGGTTAATCAATTTGAAAACAAATAAAAAGTTTTATCAGAAAAAACGGTGGATGATTCCTGTCTACATTTTTGTCATTCCTGTTCTGTTTATATTTATGATTGGACAGTTTACACCTGTAGTTAATACCTTTATAATTAAGCAGCTTTTCGAAGCTGATTCTTTTTCATCCCCTAAGAACATTGAAAAAATAAAAAGACAAGTCCATGTTGAAAAAGATATTATTTACGATAAAAATGGATTTGAGAATAGTCTTTTAGATATTTACTATCCAAAAAATATTAAAAAAGAACTTCCTGTTATCATGTGGATACATGGTGGTGCATTTGTATCGGGTAGTAAAGAACAAACGCAAGAATATGGAATGGCATTAGCAAATGAAGGATATGTTGTAGCAAATATAAACTATGCTATTGCACCGGGACAAAAATATCCTATACCAATCATACAAACTAACCAGGCTCTTAAATATTTACAGGACAATGTCTCAAAATACGGCGGCAATATGAATCAATTATTTATTGGCGGTGATTCAGCAGGGGCTCAAATTGCCAGTCAAACAATTGCAATAATAACTAATGAAGTTCTAGCAAAATCAATGAATATTCAACCTTCTGTTGATAAAAAACAGGTAAAAGGTGCTCTTTTATTCTGTGGTGTCTATAACATGGAGAAAATAGGTGTTCAATCATCTCCAATAATAAAAAAAGGTATACAATCAGTATTTTGGGCATATACAGGAAAAAAAGATTTCAAGTCCTTCTCTAGATTAAATGAGATGTCTACAGTTAACCATATAACACCTAATTACCCTCCAACTTTTTTGACAGTTGGAGATGCTGATCCACTAGCTCCACAATCCACGGAGCTTATAGATGTTCTCCAAAAAAATGGTGTGGAAGTAGAAAGTGTTCTATTTGACGGAACAAATACTGACCTAGGTCATGAGTATCAATTTGATTTTACTACTACACATGCTGAACAAACGCTAGGAAAAACGCTTGCCTTCATAAAAAAACATAGTGAGAAATAGCTCAATTTATTTTTGGTTATATTACAATAAAACTTAGCTATAAAAATACCCTATGGTATTTCTATCTCTTTTATAATTTGAATAAATAAAACCGATTTCCAACTAATGAACTGAACCCCGAATAGTGGACACTTTAAAAAAAGTGGACCTATTCGGGTTTTTTCTATTTTCAACGTTTGAAAACCCCGTTATACTATCCATACCATTTATGAACGGGAGAACATCATGAGTAAAATAATTTTTAACGAACATCAACGCAGACAAATTGAAGCGAATCCAAATGTCGCCTCAGTATCCGACCGCTCAATTCAATATACAGCCGACTTTAAATTGAAAGCTGTTCAGGAAAATTCACAAGGAAAAGGTCCAGTCCAAATCTTCAGAGAAGCGGGATTTGACTTAGAGCTGATAGGAATTAAGAAAGCTAAAAGTGCAATTAGCCGTTGGAAGAAAACATATCAAACACATGGTAAGGAAGGCTTTTTAGAGGAACGTCGTGGAAAAGAGAGTACTGGTCGTCCACGCCTTGAAAACTTATCCGCAGAAAAAAAACTTGATAAAGCGGAAGCGCGTATTCAACTATTAGAGGCAGAACTTAATCTGCTAAAAAAGCTCGACGAAATGGAAAGGTAGGCGAAGAAGAATCGTTTTTAACACCAAAAGAGAAATACCAAGCCATCAATGAAACGATTCGTTTATATCAATTAAAAAATATGACTCGCCATCTTTGTCAGGTAGCGAATGTCAGTCCAAGCGGCTATTATAAATGGCTTCAAAATAGGGAGAAACACGCTTTACATGAAGAAGCTGATTATCAAGATTACATCTTATTAAAATCAATTTATGATCAAGCGAAAGGGAAAATTGGTTATCGTGGATTTTATATGGCACTGGTAGATGTACTGGACACACCGATGAACCATAAAAAGATTCTTCGTCTGATGCGTAAGTTCAATTTATATGCGAAAGTACGTCGTGCCAATCCGTATCGTCTGTTAGAAAAAGCAACAGAGGCGCATCGCCGTATACCGAACCATTTAAACCGTACATTTAAGCAAGAAGAGCCAGGAAAAGTATTCTTAACAGATATTACGTATCTGCAATATAGAGGTGGTCAAAGGGCGTATTTATCATGCGTGAAAGATGTCGCAACACGAGAAATTGTAGCATATGAATTATCTACTACGTTAAAAATGTCCCTTGTCTATAAGACGCTTGAAAAGTTAAAAACACATCTAGATGGCAATCTCCATCCGGAAGCGATGATTCACTCGGACCAAGGTATTCATTATACACACCCAGAATATCAGCAGCGTGTAAAAGAAATGGGACTTCTCCAGTCAATGTCCCGCAGAGGAAATTGTCTTGATAATGCGCCAATAGAATCGTTCTTCGGTCATTTCAAAGATGAAGTAGATTATAAACAAGCAGAAAGTTTGGCAGAATTACACACAATAGTGATGGACTATATGGACCATTATAATCACACACGAAAGCAATGGACATTAAAAAAGATGGCTCCGGCAATTTACCGAAGCCGTCTCATTGCGGCTTAACTTACAACTACATCCCTTTTTATTAAACTGTCTACAAAATAGAGTTCAGTTCATATACAGGTAATCGGTTTTTTCTTATCCTTTAAACTTAAGCCTTTCAATCTTCTTATAGTGTCTAACCGTACAACAGACCAAATTGACCCGATCTACTACCTCATTACATACAGCTAATAAACTTTTTTATAGCTTGTTCTCCCGCATGTACCCATTTATTTTTATTCCTAATGTAACCGTCTTTATCAAGAGGATCTTGAAATTGGTTAAATCCCGTGGCACTCAATAAAGAATTTTTATCATTGTCCAAACCAATATTTACGACGTGCTTTATAACGTATGGTTTGCTGAAAATAATGGATGCATCGTATTCGTCGAGCTCTCCTTCCAAAACTGAAAATGGAACTCTAAGTAAATGGTTTCTCCTCCTTCTCTCCACAAAATGGAATCAAAACATCCCCGATCATAATCCCAATTTCCTCCCAATGTATATCCTATTTCTTTAATTCGGCAAGAGATGTATGTCAAATATCTCAAGAGAAGCCATGTATTCAAGTACCACTGGCACCGAAAATGGTAACTTAATGTTTTGTTGATACTCACGAACTTTTTGATAATCACATGTTTTTAGACGGTTTGGAAACAGAAGTTGTATTTGAAGATGAAACATGTAATCACAATAAAACGTTAATTACTGTTACATCTGTAACGCCAACAGATGTCCAAACTGATGCCCAACCTGTTCAAGTTACCATTCAGACAAAAGGGTGTGATCCTCCGCTTATAGCGGTGATCACTCCATTTAATTCAAGAGCGTTTCAAATAGAAGATTTTGAAAGCTTAACTTTGACCAACCTTTCTACACTTCCTGCTGAAGTTGAATATAGTATACAAAAAACTCTCTGTATTTGTTGTGAAGATGATGATAAAGGAATGTTTCATTCCTGTGATCAAGGAGTAGGAGAATTATTTACTGGAAAACACATCCTTGATATCGATGCGATTTTTTCAGAAGAGACTACACTAATATTATTTGAAGATTTTACTTGTAATCACAATAAAACTCTATTAACGTTCAACGCATTCAGGAGCGCTGCTTTTACAATTAAAACAAGAGGCTGCTTGCCGAAGACAATAATCGTCGAGGGGAATCGCCTTAATCCACATGATCGTGCAATTCAGGTAGAGAATCTTGAAAGCGTTATTATAACAAACCTTACTTCCAGTCAGAATTTTATCTCTTTGATTGGGAGTAAAACGTTTTGCATATCCTATCCTGGTAAAGATCATAACCAGAAATGTGGTTCCTGTTGCAAGAGTTGTAACAACAAGAATAAATGTCATACATGTAAACGATGTAAAAAATGTAGTTGTTCTTGTAACCGTATGTATTAAAATAGTGAGGGTACCACCAATTGATGCAGGTGGTGCTACAGAAATCGTTTTTGAGGATTTCACCAAAAATCATAATAAAACCCTTTTGGTTTTGAAGAATAGATGATTTTCGGGGTATTTCCAGAACAATTAAAATAAGAACATGTAATACCCCAATTACTGCTGATATCCCCAGAAGAGAGTTACGTATTTTTCGGGTAGAGAATTTTAAAAGTCCCAGTTTAACAAACCCAATTCTTGGGCTCTCTGAAAAGGTGAAAACAAGCTCATCACCAATGACAAAAGGACTACAAACATGAAGAATACTAAATTAAAAAACTTTGCACCTTATTTTCTTATGTTGCCCTCAATCTTTATAGGGACTCTAGCAATGATATCGTATGGTGTTACGTCAACTATTTGGATGCAAAATATAATAATCTGGATTTTAGGAACAGTTTTAGGTTGTACTTTTTTAATTAGATCCAGGAAAAAACATTTAAATAAAAATAATTCTATACCCATCATTATGATAATAGCTGTATTAGTCTTGCCTTTTTGGTTTATTGGTTTAAATGGTGTTCAGCGTTGTTTGTCTTTTGGACCAATAAATCTTTATGTAGCAAGTGTTTTTTTACCTTTATTTATTGTATATTTATGGAGATTACTATTGAACCATCATGAAATTTATGTAATAGGATTAACTTTTATTGCATTAACAATATTGCTTTTTCATCCAGATGCAGGGCAAGTAACCGCATTTGCGTGTGCAGCTACAGTTATTTTGTGGAAAAAGATTATTAATAAGACGTTAAGGTTACTTATTCTAACACTTACAACTACTATGGTTATCGTATCATGGATACTTCTCGATGATTTAGCACCAGTTCCTTATGTAGAACAAATTATTTTTTTAGTTGCAGATATGGGAGAAGGCTGGTTCATTTTAGGTATTCTGTCGCTCATATTGTTATTATTTCCATTCTTTTTTTTCGGTAAAGTAACAATCGTCTCTCTATCGCTAGGAGTTTATTTTCTAATGACAATGATTGTAACTTTCTTTGGGAATTTCCCAATGCCAATCATGGGATACGGAACATCACCAGTTATCGGTTACTTATTTGCTATCACTTGGGTTAATAAAATCAATAGAAGTGTCTTAAATAAAGATTAAATGTAGTAAAGTGCTTAAAAAAGAAAATATTCTTTCACGAAAACAAATCCTAATTTTCTACAAAAGATAGTTGGGATTTGTTGATTTTTTGAATTAGGGGGAAAAAAATTAATATTATGTATGATTAATGTCCACTAAATTGTTTCGTGATTTGGTTCCATTGCTATATAGATCAAAATGAAGGAATTTTATCAAAAAACAAAGGAATGCATTGGACATAAAAGGATGACTAAGACCTACTTTTACACATATCGGCTGTACCTCTATATTCCTTCGACCATTGCGCGAAACCTATCCGTTGCTCAAAATGCCCTGACGCTAATATCCCCCCATACTAAATCGCATGATAGTAATGAAACAGATTGTAATATGGGAATATCAAATTATCGAATTCCATAGCATAACGATTAAGCCGTTCATTCGTAAATTCCTTCTTCTCGCATAGTCCTTTTCCAAAACCCTGTAAATAAAAGAACTTCTCCTTTTAAACCTATCTCAAATTATTATGGAGTGAAAGTTTTATTTAGAGATATAAGAAGGTTTATTTGAGTCAATAATAATAAATACTAAGACATGTCCGGTTAAGTTATTTGGCAACAAACATGGAGAGTATTGTTAGGAGGAGGTTTAAGATAAAATGAACAAAGTTATACAACCAATACATGTATATTGTTTGCTATTTTTATCCGTTAGTTTTTTAGCGCATTTTGTTTTAATTCCCACGATTTTCACAGTAGTCGAACGAGAAGCATGGATAAGCGCCTTGGCAAGTTTAATTCCAATATTTCTTTTTGCATTATTTATTTCTAGAATTACATCTTCATTAAATAATATTCCATTCCTTGAATTAAGTTCAGTCCGTTCAGTCCAAATTAATAGACCACTCTATTTATTAATAATTGTATCATGTATATTTTATTTAATTTCATCAACTTTCGTCTCCCTCAAATTTACAATTATTTGGGCTGAAGAAAGCTTTAACTCTGATTACCCATATTTTATAACAGTTATTTTATTTATATTATTATGCTTTTATGGTTCTCTAAAAGGTATCAAAACCATAGCTATCCAATCATTGGTTATTTGTTCACTATACATTTTTTTGTTTATACTCCTCAATTTAGGGAACTCAATGAACAATGAATACGAACTAATATTACCAGTAAATACAAGTAATACTCCGTCCGTTTTATGGGGAATATTATACATATGTATCGGTATTTTAGAAGTGGGGTTTATTTTAATTGTTTTAAATGGTTATGTAAAAGAGAGGTTGAATGGTAAAGGAATATTCGTTTTCTATATACTATTTGTATTATTTGTTTTTATTACAATTGTGACTACTATATCAGAATTTGGCATTTATATAACTCAAAAAATGCTCTTTCCTATAAACGAACAATGGAGAGTTTTGTCATTCGGTAAGTACTTTACAAGAATGGATTCTTTATCTGTTCTACAAATTTTATCAATGGCTTTTATTCGAATATGTTTATTTATGTATATTGTATCTACCTTTTTTAATAACCGAAAATTAATATTATTCATTTGCTATCTTTGTTTAACAATAGGATTATTAATTCCTTGGTCTGTTTCTGACTTTTTATCATTTATAAAAAACATTTATCTTCTTTTTATTTTTGTGTTTTTATTCTTATTTATTACTGGTATCTATGTATTAGAAAAAAAGCAAAAGGGAGTTAAAAACTTTGACTGAAGTTAGTAATAATAAGGATTTTTTTTATAAAGAATTTAGTCATCAATCCAATGTAACGATAAGTAGTAAATACTTTATTTTTAATAACGAAAAACACGAAGTGATTTTTATATATTGCCATAGTTTAATTGATAGTGTTATTTATTTTAATTCTTTATTACCGAATATTAGACTCCTGGCTGAACAAGGGAATTTATATGATGAAGAAATAATAAATCGTTATTTAGAGGTAAAAGAGATAAAAGAGTACTCAACAGATGAAATAAATAGCCAAATTTTCACAGGATTTTTATATTTTTATCATGTTCAATCAAAAAGGTTATATTCAACCAATTTAGCTAAACTACCTGAACGTTCAATTGAAGAATCAAATATGGAAGTTTCATTAAGAGGTCCACGAGATGGGTTTGTTGAAAATATAGATACAAATTTTTCATTAATAAGAATGAGATTAAAGAGTAAAAATTTAACAAGTGAAAACTTCACAATTGGAGACGCGAGTAAAACAAAAGTTTTATTACTCTACATTGATAACTGTATTGATCAAAACACTTTGATTAATGTAAAAAACAAACTAAATAAAATAAAAGTAGATAATATTGCAAGTAGTTACCATATTGAAGAATTACTTTATGATAAGTTGAGCCTCTTTCCCCTCCTTGATTATTCAGGAAGACCAGACTTTGCAGTAAATTCTCTTAATAAAGGTCGTTTTGTCATATTGGTAGATGGAAGTCCAAGCTGTTTAATTGGACCAGTAAATTTATTACTTATTTTGAAAGCACCAGAAGATGATCAAACTAATTTTTTATTTGTGAGTTTTTCACGCATGTTAAGGATTACATCTTTACTAACAAGTATATTTTTACCTGGTTTCTGGATTGCATTAACTGTCCATCAACTTAACCAATTACCTTTTCCCTTATTAATATCGATATCTGCATCTAAAATTGGACTGCCCGTCTCTTCTTCGTTCGAAATTCTTATAATGCTCATCTTTTTTGACCTCTTTCGAGAAGCTGGAATACGTTTACCTAAAGCTGTAGGTCAAACCGTTGCAGTCTTAGGAGGTTTAATAGTTGGTGATGCTGCCATAAGGGCAGGATTTACATCGCCATCAACGTTAGTAATTGGAGCACTTACAGTTATATCTAGCTATACACTAATTAATCAAAATATATTAGGGAATGTATTTTTAATAAGAGTTGCTACGTTAATAATTTCCTCCTTTTTTGGAATGTACGGCTTTGTTTTAAGCGTCATATTTTTCTTAACATATATCTCTTCATTAGAAAGTTTCGGACATCCTTACCTTTCTACATTATATAAAGTTAATATACCAAATCTTATTAAAGGTTTTTTTAAAATGCCATTTAGAAACAAAATAAAAGACTGACTGCTTTTTTAGCAGAAGGGAGTTTATAAATGTCCCATTACTATACTTCCACATTCAAATTAACAATAATTTTTCCTTTATTATTTGTTCTAGGCGGTTGTTTAGGTACGAAGGAAATACAAAGTGAAGTTTATATTACCGCCCTTGGTATCGATTATTCCAATGATACGTATCATTTATATTTTCAAGCTTTCGGATTTACTAATGTTGCGGGCTCAGATCCTGGCATTGCAACAGAGCCTGCTCCAATTGTTGTTGGTCATGGAGAAGGTGAAACTATTCAGGGAGCATTTGATGATATTGAAAAGAATTCTGTTAACCCTATGTATTATGGGCATATACAAACTTTCTTTATTTCCAAAAATGTTTTGGATGGGCATCTGGATGAATTTTTTGATTTTTTTAGCAGGGACTATTATCTACGTTACAATACTCTAGTTTATGGATTTGAAGATGATATTAAAGAGTTAATGAATGTACATGGTCTCTTTTATAAACCACCTTTATTAACATTTCCTTATGATCCAAATGAACAATTATTCTTTAATTCATTCATCTCAACCAGTACTGTACAAGATATGATTAAAAGATATTATGAACCAGTTGGATCAATTATGGTCCCCTCAATAAAAATTAGTAATGATTATTGGATGGAGGATAGTAAAACCAAGGAAATATTAAAAATAAGTGGTGCCTATTTTATTCCACGTCAAAAATTAAATGGTTGGATAAACGAAGAAGAACTATCAGGGTTAGATTGGTTTAATAAAGATTTTAATAACATGAAATTATCAATAAAGGATAAGTCTGTTTCTACGTTTATTGATAATATAAATTATGACATAGAAATTACGGATAATAAAATTCCTAAATACAATATTAATTTGGAAATAAAAGCATCAATCAGAGAAAATCCAAAAAATATTAAAAAAGAAACAATTGAAAACGATATTAAAAACATTGTTATATCACAGTTTCAAAGTACATTTAATAAAGGCTTGGAAATAAACTCTGATATCTTCAATTTTTCAGAAAAGGCTTATCGTTTTAAGTCCCAATCACGGACTATAGATGAATTAAATTCCATTACTGACAATTCTATCGAGAGATTTAATATAAATGTTTTCATAAAAGATGAAGGAGCTAAAAAATAATAAGTTCGTTATTAATAGTGTAGTGTAATTTTAAAAAAATTCTTTTGTTGCATAATCTGAATTAAATATTATATATTTTATGTTTATGAAGTACAAAGTAGAAGACGAGGAAATTTAAATGAACAAATTAGAAGAAGCAACAAATGCATTACTTCAGGCAGGCTATACAATTGAGGAAATTAAAGAAGCTTTTGATGAAGCGTTTAAAAAAGCTATACAATCAGAGACTAACGAGGAAACAGATAACTAATATTGGTTGTCTGTTTTTTATGTACTT
Source organism: Lysinibacillus sp. G1-3 (assembly GCF_056322905.1). Taxonomy (NCBI): domain Bacteria; kingdom Bacillati; phylum Bacillota; class Bacilli; order Caryophanales; family Bacillaceae; genus Lysinibacillus; species Lysinibacillus sp. G1-3. The sequence continues at coordinate 254,020 of NZ_JBWHYQ010000001.1, read as the reverse complement.
TCATAATTCTCCCTTATAACCATCCCTAATTTTGTCTATGCTATAAGTAGCAACTTTTAAATACAAAATACTAAAAGTAGGGATTATAAATTGAAGAGTAAATTTATTTTAATCATAAGTTTAACCGTAATATTGTTACTCTCTGGATGTTGGGATGTCACTGAACCGCAGAGGATGTACTATGTCCATGGAGTCGGTGTGGATTTTAAAGATAATCAATATGAAGTTTTTTTACAATTAATTAATTTTGCCGATGTTGCAAAATCTGAATCGATGAATACGCAAGCAGCAAAGGCAGAAATTGGTCGTGCTAAAGGAAAAAACTTAGAAGAAGCTATTTATAAATTATATAGATCCATTGATCAAGAAGTATTTTGGGGACATATGGCTTATCTAGTACTTACAGAAGAAGCTATGAAAAGTGAACTTGCTATTCCTGTAATCGATAGTTTTTTACGTTTTAGAGAAACAAGATATCAAATGTATATACATTGTACACAAGAACCGCTAGAAGAGATTCTTTTAATATCACCTATATTAGATAAATCACTACCTAATTCGAAACTATCTAGTCCATTAAAAACCGGTTTTTTGGAAGCATATATTGAACCAGTTACTTTTCGAAAGCTAATTGTCGACTTAAATGAACCAAGTCATGAAGTTGCGTTACCCCTAATTTCAATAAACAAGGAATGGAAAGATTCAGAAAAAGAATCATCAAAGGAAACTCACTTACAGGGTATAGGCATACTTTCAAAAGATGGATTTAAAGGAATGATAAAAGGTGATAAAGCTAGAGGTGCTCAATGGATGCGAAAAGAGACAACCCGGGGGGATTTAACCTTCAAGTTAGACAGTAGTGAGGAATATTTAACCGTAGATTTAGAAAAACGTGCTCTTGATATAAAACCAATTGTAAAAAGTAATGAAGTGCAATTTGAAATAGATATCCAAGTCGATGCTACAGTTAATGGTTTTAAAGGTAAAGTTACATCAGATGAAATAAGAAAAGGAATCATTAAGGAACTATCAAAAGAAATAAAAACAACATATGAAGCAGGAGTGAATTTAGACGTTGATATTTACCGGTTATCCGAATACCTTTATCGAGATAATGTTAAAGCATGGAAGCGATTAGAGAAAGATGGAAAAGTACCTTTAACTAAAGATTCGATTAGTAAAATAAATGTAACTGTTAACAAAATAAATCCAGGCAGAAAAACATTTCAAGAAACGATTAAAGAATAAGCTCAAAAAGCACAGGTACTCACCTTTCAGTGAGTGCCTGGACTTTTGTTTATCTAGCTTAATCAAAATCGTTTTCTTCTTCTATTTTTCGAATTACCCCTGTTTTCGCATTTACTTCTACTTCATATATCTTATTTTGAGAAGTCAAAATGAATATTTCATATACTAAAGTACCGTTTTCCATATCCATACCATAATGTATGATTTGACCTGGTACTCTTTGCACGGCAATCTGCATTGCTTGTTGGGGAGAAACTCTTTGATTATATGATGGCAATACCATAAATACATCCTCCTCAATAACTCCTAAGCCTTTCAATCTTCTTAAATTGTCTAGATCATCAATCAAGCACCGATTGAATATCGACAAAAGATGGCAGCATAGTCTTTTTCAGATGCCTACTTGGCAGGTGTAAGACCATCATGAAGTGATCTTGTTTTATAACTGCTCAACTTAAATCAAATAACATTTAAATAAAATATTTCATTCTCTTAGCTTTATCTACTAGTCATTTTCTACATATTTTTACTTTGTTGAAGGAGTTTAGATTCTCCTGTTCTTTCCCACTCTTCTACTGTCTCATACGCTTTTTCAGGAGAATACCCTTTCCCTACAAGAACTCCCATTAGAATAAATTCTTGAAGAATGTGTGTAGAATTTATTCCTCTCTTAACATCCTCTAACCCTTCATTCACCAAAAATTCCGTGTGCTGTATCCATTCATCTGGAGTCTTGCCAAAAATTTTAGTATTTTCTTTACCATGGTCTATTTCTTTTGCCATTGCATCAGCCTTCGTAACATGTACAGTACCAAATGGATGATTAGGAGGAGCATATATCGTGTAAAGCTTTAATGGTTCATTCCCTGTATTCGTGACGTTATGCCATGTTCCTGCAGGAACCATTATTGCAAAATCGTCATAGACATTTTTTTGGAAGTTTAAATTATCAATACTCGCCCCCATTCTAACAACACCCTGACCTTTTTCTATGCGTAAAAACTGATCAACATCAGGATGCATTTCCAAACCAATATCTTCACCTACTTGTAGACTCATTACAGTAACTTGTAATTTTGATCCTGTCCATAATGCTGTACGATAATTATTGTTTTGTTTAGTTATTTTTTCAATATCAATAACATAGGGTTTAGGTCCATAATCCTTTAGTATGTTTCTTTCCTCGAAATAAGGATTTCCTCCTGTGTGCTCTAACTGATTTGGATAGGTCCAGTAAACTGGATGATAACTATAATAATACGTAGGGGCAATACCATAATAAGGATAGTGCATTTACCTCAATCCTCTCAACGTTATAAAATTATATTATGCAGTCTGTTGAAAGAATGTGTAGCTTCAGACATAGCGATATTATTCTAACCATTGTAGAATAGCACTTGACGCTCTTTGTACGCTTTGTCCTCTACCGATAATTTAACGAAGACAAAAAACCCCCGTAAAAGTTAGATTGATGTCTAACTTTTACGGGGCAGTTCATCACGGAGTGGTTTTTTTTTGAGATATTTAACTGAAGAACTCGTATATTTAATGCAACTTATTAACTATTGGTTATTATTTTCGTGATTATTACGCTTATCATTTTGCTTTAGATCTTCTTGATGTTCAGAAGGTTCTTCAGTTGGAGCTGGCTCAGTTTCATCATTAGGTGTATTACATCCAAACAATAATCCAGTAGATAGAATTACTGAAAACGTACCTAATATTATTTTTTTCATGTATTCACCCCATTATAAGAAATTTTTATTCCCTTTATTATTGTCCAAATTATTTTTACGCATACAATATTTTTTAACGACAAAAAAGTTAGATTTAAAATCTATATCACCCTTAAAACTTCAATTCAAAAGTCTCATTGTAAACGTGAAATATTTTATGAGTTTAAATAAGACTTACAATGTAAATACTTAATTGTGTATTTACCAATTGTTATGAAGTTCCCTTTCGAACTTTCATATGACTCCCCCAAAGTCATAACAATTGGTTCTTTTTAATTTTCGTAGTAACTTAGTAACTATAGATTAAAACAATATTTTGTTTAGGTCTATAGAAGAAGAATTGAACTTATACCCTATTGTTTTGAATTACTAGTTAAATTATTTGCTTCAGCTTGTAAAGGTTGATTCATTTGTTGTAATGGCTGCATCATTTGTTGTGCGTTCTGTAGATTTATTTTGTGGGAAATATTCTTTGTGAACTGTTGAAGAGTACCATTTTGCAACCCTCTAGCTATACCCAAAATAGCAGCTCCAATTACACCCCATGTGAAAAATCTCACTAATAAAAGCCTCCTTCCTCAATATTTTTGAAAAAGGCTTAGTATTGAAAATCATGCTAATACTATACTGAACATTTTTTGGACTATTTTTAGTATCTCGAATCATTTACATATCTTTTTTAGAGTAATTGATTGTTTAGATTAAACTTGTTGAGTGAATACTAAAATATGTTAGGGGGAATCGCTATGAACATTAGTTTGATTAACTCCGTTTTCCAATCACCCCAATAGTTTATAGCGATTAACGTTCCAGCCAATTTTCTATATTTGAACTGTTAGTTATTTATGTACGGCTTTCACGTTGTTAAAGCCAGTTATAAAAAGGCACAGGACTTCTATGCGAGCTTCGGCCTCCACAATTAAATTGAATATCCAACAAAAAAACCACTTTCATCAGAGTGGTCTTTTTATAAGATATTTAACTTTAAAGTTCTAGTTAATCTTTTCTTAACAGTTTTTTTCAAACCATCCAAATGCCATTTCTGCCTCGATATATTCATTGTCTGTGTCTGCTGAAACTAAAAAAATAATAAATGATTCTCCTGATGGGAAAATATATTTTCCATCTTCATCACTCGCCAAAGTACTTTGCGGGGGTACTATTCGCTTAAATGCGTTTACCCCTTTTTTAGGAAACCCGTCAACAAGTTCAGCAAACTTAATTTTTACTTTAGGCTTTGGAACTGGAGAAAGGGCTGTGTTTGCAGATGTCACGTTTTTCGAAATCACTGAATTTCCAGGAGGTATTGCATTAAACCAAATTTCAGCAACAAAAGGTTGGTTAGAATGATTCGTAATGGTAAATACATTTACAAATAAATCTACATTCGAATGATGAGGGTTACTTAAGCTCCCCCAAGCATTTTTTCCTTTTCCTAAACAAATTGGTTCAGTTTGACCAACAAAATATCTACCCTGTAATGATTGATATAATGGGTTAGGTATGTTAACAGACTTAATAAAACGGTCATCATTTTTCATATTTACACATCACTCCTTTCCACACTTTATGTAGCATTATTAATTCTTGTGAAACAAAGTACGATTAAAGCTGAAGGTATTATGCTTGAACATTTACTCCTTTCATCGGTCCTTTTATAATTTTATTTGGTTTCATTTCTATTGTGATTGTAACCAAATAATCAATAACTTTACTATCTTATCCTTAATTTCTATCCCCTACTGTTCTGTTATTATAATTTGTATCCCTTCCCAGAACCCGTAGGATTATTCCTTTTTAAACTAAACTTTCATAATAGACACCAAGCGTATAAAAAATAAACCAATTTGGTATTTTACCGCAAATACCATGCTTTTTTTGTAAAATGTACTCGTTTTTAGTTTTTATAATTTAATTTCCTACGATAACCAGAACCACCACCAACTTCGATTTCAAGTTTTCCACGTAGTGGGCTTTCTCCTACTAAATAATCGAAGATATCAATACACTTGTAGAGAAGAAACAAAACAGTTAAAAAAAATATTAAAAACTAACGGCGTTGCTCTCCCACCTGCACCACCGGAGAGACCAGTTGCACGAATTGAGGATATCCCTCATGGCGCTAAATTTAATGATCCAGAAATTAGCGCTGCTATAACAGGTGACATTGCTGCTGGACCAGTTATATGCTGTCAAGTTATGGGGATCTCAACTAGGGAAGATATTGATCTAAAGTGCGATCAATTCCACACAGGTATGAAAACATTTTCATGGTTATCAAAAACTATTTGTTGTATTTCTTATCCAATGAACATGAGATTTTATGATTTTTTAGAGCGATGTTTCAATCGCTCTTTTTTTCATTAATACATCATATTGATCAGTACCACTATCAAGCCTACAATAAAATTTATATCGTCACCTTTATTTCCTTTAATACATAACATACAGTTGAGGTAATTTATCACTATGAAAATAAAGGGGATAATGTAATGAATAATTATAAAAAATATCCACAACAATCTTTAGAACCAACAGAAATTCAAATAGCCAGACTTGCATATCTCGGAGCTTCAATCGCAACATTAGGCGACGGTCTGTCTGCTGTTGCAGCAGGTCTAGCGCTAAATGCTTTAGAAAAATCGAATAACCAGAATCTTCAAAACCAAAATAGTGATCAATCTAAGGAGCTAGATGATCTTCAAAAACAGATAGATTTTTTAATAAAAGAATTAAAACAAGTAAAAAAAATGATTTGATAACTGTAAGTTCCTTTTAAAAAGTGGTTTTGAAACATTAAAAAATGGGGTGTAATCTTTGCAAAACGTTGTACAACCAAATTCAAACAATAAATTTTCTATCTTGTTAAAGCCATTAATGGCGAATATAATGCTATTCGATTTTACGAACATTTGGCTCAACTTGCTCCAAATGAGGAAGTTAAAAATCGTATTCTAGAAATAAGAGAAGATGAAATAAGACATTACAAAGGCTTTGTTTATACTTATACTTACCTTACTGGTCAACAACCTTCTCCACAAATAACCGAGCCATTACCACTTGATTTTAAAAGTGGCATCGTAACTGCTTTTAAAGATGAACAAGAAGCAGTTGAATTTTACCACCGTGTAGCTAGAGAATCTAATATTCCGTATATCAGGAATCAATTTAGTTCAAATGCTTCAGACGAACAGAATCACGCAGTTTGGTATTTATTCTTTATTAACCAATATTGACGGAGCCATCACCGACTATTCGGTAGTTTCTTTTATTTCTTAGCTTTATGTAAATACTGAACAATATCTTTCTTTTGGTCCTCACAATATTCTGGAATCACATTCAGAATTACAAATTATGGAATATTGAAGATAATTAATTATAGGGTTTTCTTAAATCATTATTGAAAAAACATCATCTTATTATACAAAATAAGGTTCTTTTGATGCATATCTTCGGAGTGTCAAACGCTAACAAAAGAATCTTTTTAAATACATAAAAAAATGCTATTTTCATAACTTTTCTTTCATTAGAAGACCTCAAAAAGGCTTAGGAGCATCTCCTAAGCCTTCATTCATTTTTTAAAATCTCATCTATCCTTTCACATCAGATTAAATTGAATTTGCAATTTAACCGAATGTTTCAGGTGTTACTTTATTGGCTTCTTCTTTATATATCCCGAGTATATATTGTAAATTTTTTTTTTAAAAGTTAAACATTCGGTGTTCAAAATATATTCCTTTCGTTCCATCTTGAAGTGTATATTTCTTACCTTCAAAGTTCAATTTATCTTTTAGTAAACAAATATCAATTTTAAATATATTTTCTTTGATATCTTTATTAACAAACCTTATTGCAAAGTTATCATTCATTTTATATTCTTCGTCTTCAAAAAATCTACCATACTTATGCGGAAAAGAAATAGGAAGTAATAATGTTGCCAACTTTACAACACAATTAGCATGTTCCCCCGTATTCTTCAAAATTATATTTTCATAGCTTTCATTTATTTTAGGTATTGAAAAAATCCCATCTTTTCATAAAAAAATTATTTAGTTCTCTTTGATAGACATATTACCAATCACCTTCCACATTAATTCATAAAATATTAGTGAATGAGCTTTCTTAATTAATAAGTAACAAACGCCTATAACTTACGGGGTTACCAACATATTACGAAATGGAGGTGACAAATAATGAAAAAAGTGGACCCACAAAATTTGATTTGTGACAGTTGTTGTGAAAATAACCGAATATTTTTGCCCCGTATAAAAGCTGTTGACATATGTTCTATTCAACCTCCGCCAGTGGTTATCCCTGAAGGAACTATTATTCCAACGATAAATAGATATTTCTATATTGTTACAGAAGATATTGATTTAACAAATGGAGTAACCCTTCTAGCTAACTTATTTACAGATGATAATGGCGATCCAGTATCAGAATTCAAACTTTTTAATCCCAATGGCTATGTCAATCTTTACATTAATGCAGTGATGCAAGAGGGCGGTGCATATAAAGTAACCCCTGATTCGTTAATCCTTAATCCATTTAGTGCAACAATTTTCGCTGGAACTCCCATCATTATTGAATCATTGGGTTTCCAACAAATGTGATATAAAAATCCACTAAATTATTCTTTTTCTTTTGAAAGGAGGTGAAAAAAATGGCACTTTCCATTATTAATATTCATGTAAACGTTAATAGTACTTCCACAAGATTTTTTGATGTGTTAGCAGCAGATTTAACAGTTGCTGACGGTACTACAGTCCCTGCAACTGCCTTTCTAGATGATAGTGGGACTGCTGCGACTGCTTTTCCTGTAGTAACACACGGCTACTATAATTTCTATATCAACGGTGTATTACAAGAAGGTGGTTCGTATACCATTTCTGCAACAGAGCTAACTTTTAACGGTGTTACTGGCACAATCTCAGCCGGAACTCCATTAGTAGTAGAAGCTGTAGAATTAATTACACAAACTTAATGATTAATTTTTACCTAATCGCAAGTTGAAAATGTCTAGCCTTTCTTCTACTTTTTGTACAAGGGTCACTTTTATTTCAAGTGACCCTTTATTTTTAATCGGCGCTAAACTTTTCGTCTTAATAAAACTAAAGGTTGGTTAGTGCCACCACCATTACATGTAGATTATCCAGAAAAGTAAAAATGATTTACCTGACAAACCTTCTCCTGCAACTCAAAAAAGGTTCTTTTGATGCATGTCTTGGGTGTGCCAAACGCCAACAAAAGAATCTTTTTAAATACATAAAACAAGTGCTATATTAGAAGACATCAAAATGGCTTAGGAATATCTCCTAAGCCTTTCAATCTTCTTGTAGTGTCCAACGTATATGAAGACCAACTTGACCCTATGCTACTTTTGCACAGTTACGCACCATTCGCACGTAGTTTGTTTATTTATATACTGACATCCTTGTAAAGGGTTATATATTTTTGTTGGATGTTCATGTGTAACAATATACTCAGGTTTTAACGTTTTTGAAATCCATACTGCAAAGTTGCTATTTCGAGGATTATAATGTTCAGATATAAGATCTACTTGATATTGCGGTAATAAGTCTATCGGTATATCACAAACAAAAATGGTAGGGATTCCGCTATTGGACAACATATCGTGATATTCCCCATATATGCCTTTATCTAATTGCCCAGCAATTGCGGCAAGGTATTCACTCCCCCAACATAAAAGTGTCCGCTTAAGTTGAGTAGTTCTTCCTTGAACAAGCTAAAATAGACATGCTTGGAATCGGAAACTTGCAGTGTAGAGTCATTATCCATAACCATGTCTACTGATATTCTAAAAGTGTCAGCTGCAATTTTACGCATTTCCTCTACTTGAATAGGTATTATCCCCTCTACAAAGTAGCTTTCCATATCAATAGGACGACAGGCATGATATGCACGGATATGCGTGTAATTTCTAAGGTCAATTCCTTGTTTTTTATTTTCTTTATCATCAGGAACAAATACTTTTTTGTTGCTATACTCCATCGTTCTATCCTCCTTGGCAATACTTTTCAATTATTCATTGAATAGGACATTTAAAAAGTTTGATCTTTTTTGCTACGTTGCTCCCCAACAACGATTCCTTGTTTTTATGTATTAATCTTAGACATTTTAAAATAAGTCTCTTCTTCTTTTAGTTTATTATACAATCAATATATAATAGGATGACCCTTTTCAACGTTTCTAATTGGATAGTTGCCTTGTATGCTTTCTTATTTTCCTTATATCTATAACTAAATCCTAAACTATCAATACAATCTATTTCTAAAGGGATTTTACTGAAAATCAACTCAGGAAGCACTTCTATATCATTATCAAACCTTATCAATAGTCTTACTGGATGAGGACTTTCCTCTTAAAAGAATGCTATTGTATCCAGGGCTGGTATCAGCATTGGTGAAATTCTATCAATTATTCTATTATCATGGATACTAACGATTTCAATGTCGAAATAATCAGTCAATATGTATTTGGGGCTATTTATTTTTAATATAACATTCTTCTTATAACATTCGTTCTGAAAATCTTTATCTCCTTTTAATAGGGTGAATATCCCATTAATATTTTCTAATTGATCATCAAAATAACTTTCCCAATACTCCGGTATTTAAAATTCGGTTACATCTAATAATTCTAATAACCATTCTATAAGATTTTTGAAGATGTTTAATGGATTCAGAGTCAACATGTAAATAATTTAAATAGAACTCATTAATAAGTCTGTAAGCATTATCAATGTCCACCATTATTTTATAAAACTGCATTCCGGAAACATATGCAAAATGAGTAATTGAATTACGAACTTTATTAAGTGCTCTCATTGTTTGTACAACATGAGAATCTTTTAAATCATATAGAAACTCAATTCTATTTATTGTTTCTTCATAAGTAATAGTTTTAACACCAGAATTTTGAACCAGTGATACAAACTCATGTAAAGATCCATTTAAGCCTAATTTTTCTTTTCCTTTTATAACTTTTAATATATCATCTGATTTGCTAATATCAAAAATCAATAAATCATTGTGATTACTTAAAATCAATTTATTGAATATTTCCAAAGCATGCTGTAAAAATATAACACTGGCTTTTAAATGAGTACCTGCTGCATGTTCATATTTATTATCAAAACTCACATATTTTTGATATTGTTCAAGTGAAAATCTATACGAATCAATTCCGTTTTCAATCATACCAAATTCCAATTTATATCAACTCCCGAATAACCCCTTTTATGAACTATCTTCTCATATAGGATTTAAAATTATAATTCTAACGGTTATAATACAAGTCCTTTAATCAGACCTCTTGTATTTCCACCATCGAAAAATTATACCAAATAGAGGATAATTTAGAAATCGAAATCCAAAATATGTTCTATTTCACTAGATTATTTTCACACTTCTTTTCTCCATTATAATCGTATCATGCCATTTCCCATGTATCTGAGCAATTTTTTCTCTCGTACCCACTATTCTAAAACCCATCTTTTTATGTAATTGAATACTAGGGGTATTTATTGCAAAAATAGATGATTGGAGCGTCCAAAAACCTTGTTTTTCACTCTCCTCAATCAACATACAAAACAACTTTGAAGCAATCCCTTTCCCTTTATTATCATTCGATATATATATACTTACTTCTCCAACTCCCCTATAAACCTCTCGAGTAGATACAGGTGAAATCGCAATCCAACCTACCACTCTATTGTTGATTTCTGCCACAAAGCGTAAAGTTACATGATGCCTTTCGTCCCATACTCGTTCGCTTGGTATATTTGTTTCGAAGGTTGCCATCCCTGTTTCTATTCCTTCTTTATAAATCTTTAATACCTCTGCTAAATCTTTTTGCTCCATCTTACGAATAAATACTGCGTTCATTCAAATCCCCCTTATTATGTTCAAAAGGACTGCTAGCTTTCGCTAACAGTCAAGTAATTAAACTTTATAGATTTTCCACATCGGACTTACCTATTTTATATTGGTACTAGTTATGTTTCTTTTTTCTTATCCCAAATGACATATATAATAAACGCTATAGGTCCAGTTAAAAAAACACCAATTAACCATATTAGAAAATGTTGTTTACTTATTTTATTTTTCAGATATTCAAGTGTAAAATATGAAAGCATTAAAATAATTAACAAATATATTCCCACTATAAATAGCTGATCAAACAAACATATCCCCCATTCCAATTAACTACATGTATTTGATTTATTTACAAGATTAATACTACATACCCCTGTTTCCGGTAACTCTAATTCTACACGTTGGGAAGCTTCATCATCCCCTGAAAGATACGCAGTTATTGAACGGACTTGTTCATAGCCTGTTGCCATTAAAAATGTTGGTGCGCGTCCATAACTTTTTGCACCGACAATATAGAAGTCCTTTTCTGGTTGTCGTAGTATTTCTTCTCCATGCGCTCGAACTGTTCCACAACTATGCTCATTAGGATCAATTAGTGGTGCTAATGCTTGCACACTCTCCGTTGTAGTATCAACGGAAAGACGTAGTTCGCTGTTAATTGTAAAATCTGGTCTATTTCCTGCATTTACAATGAGCTCATCGAATCCTGTTAATACTTTCTGTTCTCCATTTAAAGTACCAACAATATTTATTTTTCCATCTTTTTTCACCATTGAAATAAAGAATGGTGTAACTACTTCAATCTTACCTGTATCTACTAATTCGTGAATACGTATACCTAGAGCACCACGTGCTTCCAACGCATCTTTTTCTTCGCCACCATATGCTTCTTCTACAGATTTTTTACGCATAATCCAAACAAGTTTCGTTGAAGGATTCTCTTTTTGTAATTCAGCCAAAGATAATAAGGTATTGATAGCTGAATGACCGCCTCCAATAACAGCAATCTTTTTGTTCGCGTATCTAGTAGAATTCCTTTTTATATCAGGAATTCCATACTCGATGTGATCTACTAATACTTTTTCAGTTTGTAGCCAAACACCTGTTGAGTTTGCTGGATTCGGATTCCCCCACGTACCGGTTGCATCAATAACAGCTTTCGCCTCAATGATATTTACGTCTTCCCCCTTTTCAACATAAATCTTAAAGGACTGATTTACTCTATTTTTTGATTTCATCTTATCATTCAATTGACGTGAAATCCCCACTACTTTTGAGTTTAGTTGAATGTAAGATTTTATTTGTGCTAACTCTGCTAAAGGTTTTAAATAGAGATCAATTAACTCATGTCCTGTCGGTATAGTTTCTAAGTCAGGCTCTTTCCAATCCGTACCCTCCAGTAAAGCTTTAGCAGCTTTATTGATGTTATATAGCCATGGAGAAAATAATGTGACATGACCCCAAGTACGAATATTATGAGCAATTTCTTTACCAGACTCTAATAAAATAAAGGACTGATTTTGTTCCACTAAATGAGCAGCTGCAGCTAACCCGATTGGACCAGCACCAATTATCACAATAGGTAAATTCTTATTTAAATCATTAAAAGTTTCTTCTACCTCAATGTCTTTAGCAATAGTACAACAAGAATCATTTTGTTTGAATACTTTAAGTGTTTTCATAAATAAACCCTTCTTCTCTATAAATTTTTAACATAAGCATTTTCTTATATATAGTGTATTTTTATTCAAAATTTCCTGACGCAATCAACATGCTTCAATCTCACACATTTTTTTCTCAATTTCTATTTTAGCTTTCTCGAATTGGGACCATGTTGAAGAACCATACCGTTCTTTATCTCCTTTAAAGAAGAAATCAAAAGCAAACGAATTGGCTTGAGCTACTGTATATTCCCTACTAGTCATAATAAGAGTCAAATAGGAAATGAAATATTCTTTTGTTAACACACTGGCATGATTTACTGGCATGATTTACTGTCATGATTTTTCATCCCCCTATTTATCAGCTTAAAAATTTGCTGTGACAATGTATTTTTTACCTTTACTCATTGATGCGGAATATCAACTTCATCAGCAAGATTTTGGTGAATACCCTAATAACACTAATCCTAGTTCGCCATTCTCTTCTTCTGCATGAATTGTGACTTCTATTAATTGCGGTGCAATATCTGGATGGATTGCAACTTCGATACCTTCAATTGTCTGTACAGCATCTTCATTTGTTGGTGCTTCTAAGCCCACACCTAAATTAACTCCACAGCATCCTGGAATGCCGAAGAAACGCAGTGTTTTTACCTCAGAATCAGCTAATACTTGCTCTAAATAATTTTTACCTTCTGGACTCATTTTCATTTGATGTTCTCTCCTTTAAGTTCATGTAAACCTTTTGTTCCTACTGGTGGCGTTTTTACCCATGGAATTGCCACGAATTGATTGTTGCTGATGGATTTGATTTCTTCTAACCATTTTGTTTCAGCTTGTTGCTTTTGTATTAATGTTGGACTAGTTGTTTCAATAGATGAAAATGTCTGATTGACAACCCACCAATCAACGGATAATCCAGCACGTTGTAAATCTTCCCGTAATCGTGTTGCTTCAAAAACAGGTGTTGCTTCAGGCAATGTTACTATTGCTACACTTGTATAACTCGCATTACGTAACCGTGGTAACAGGTTTGAAACAGCTGGAGGGATGTCACCTTGCGAACGGCTTATCTCACGATGATAGGCTTCAGTCGCATCTAGTAACAACAATGTATGTCCTGTTGGTGCAGTATCAATAATAATGACTTCATCTTGATGATTTTCTACAACATTGGCAAAAGCTCGGAATACGGCAATTTCTTCTGTACAAGGGGAAGTCAAATCTTCTTTAACAAATGCTATGCCTTCTTCATTCATCGTTTCACTTGCCTTTGCAAGCACTTCTGCCTCATAGTTTGCAACTTCTACTTTCGGATCAATACGACTTACCGTTACATTTTTAACTTGGTCATCACCAAATGTCCAATTTAAATGAGCAGCTGGATCTGTCGTAGTTAAATGTACGTGCATACCCTCTTCTGCTAATCGAAGGGCAATATACGAAGCAACTGTTGTTTTACCAACCCCACCTTTACCCATCGTAAAAATAAGCTTCGGTTTACGTTCTACATAATCGGCAATCATTTCTTCAACTTCAGGAATCGTTGTTCCTTTTTCTAATTCATTTTCATGTGTGATATCTTGGTCTGTCATCCATGCTTGCATACGCTCAATACTTGATAATGAGTATGGTACAAACGGTAAGTAATATTGTTCAAACTGTTTTAGCTCATTAGGAATCACCTTTAATGCCTCAGTTTGACGAGCAATGAATGCTTTCTCAATTTCATCATAAGAATTAACATTTTCCATATATCCATTAATTAGTAAAATCTGATTTTGAATACCGATTTCATACAGTTCATGAGAAGCACGTGCTGCTTCTTTTAAAGGGTTTCCATCTGGACGTGTCACTAGCATTAGTGTCGTTTGATTGCCATTTTTCAAACGTTCAACTGCCTCTTTATAGATTTCACGTTGTGGCTCTAGTCCTTTTAACGGACCTAAACACGAAGTACCAGTAGTGTTGTCATCTAAAAACGTAGACCATGCAGAAGGTAGTTGTAATAGACGTAATGTATGCCCTGTTGGAGCTGTATCAAACACGATTGTATCGAAATTTTCAATCACTGAACGATCTGTTAATAGTGTTGCAAATTCGTTAAATGCTGCAATCTCAACTGTACATGCGCCTGAAAGTTGCTCCTCCATATTTTGAAGGACCACATCAGGAAGTTTCCCACGGTACGGACCAACCATTTGCTCTTTGTAATGTTGGGCTGCCTGTTCAGGGTCTAAATTTAAGGCAAATAAATTATCTATACCTTCTATTTTTGTCGGTGTATTAGAAAGCGTTTGATTGAAAATATCTTGCAAGTTGGATGCTGGGTCCGTACTAATTAACAGCACCTTTTTTCCTTCACTTGCAATTGCTATTGATAAACTGCAAGCAACAGATGTTTTACCAACGCCCCCTTTCCCTGTAAAAAAGAGGAAAGGAGTGTCCGGAAATTGACTTCTTGTAAAGCGTTCCACTTTTACGCATCTCCTTTTAGTGATAAACGTACTTTTGGTTTTTGTACTAATTCTTCTTCAGAAAGTCCTGACCACTGTGAAAATTGTGCATTAGTAGGGTATTTTCCTTTGCAAATTAGCTCTCCATCTACAAATGTTGCTGGTAGGGCATCCATACCTTCTGACATTAATAACGCATTAACAGCTTCATTTTCTACAAAAGCACTAGGCTCATTTGTAAGATTAAATCGTTCAGCTTCTATATTTGTTTTCTTTAAATTATTCATCACAAATGACATACGTAATAATTCTGGATCAATAGATGGTCCACATACACCTGTAGAACAGCACATTGCTGGCTCATAAATATGAATTTTTTTCAATTTACTTCAGCTCCTCAGTTATAAATTGTTCAATACGTTTTCCAATAGCATCGCGTACGTTTTGGAAAACTGCCCACTTCTCTTCTTCTGTACCTGTAGCTTTCGCAGGATCTTCAAATCCCCAATGCTCTCGCCGAACGTGAGATGGCGTCATCGGACATTTGTCAGCTGCATCTCCACAAAGTGTAACAACTAGCGTTGCGTTGTTTAATGTTTCGATATCAATTAGGTCTGATGTATGATTCGAAATATCAATTCCTACTTCCGCCATAGCTTTGATAGCATTCGGATTTACTCCATGTGCTTCTATACCAGCACTTTTAACTGTCCAATTACTAGGCAATAATTTTCTTGCCCACCCTTCAGCCATTTGACTACGACATGAGTTTCCTGTACATAAGAAATAAAGTGTGTTTGTCATATTAAGTGCTCCTTATGATTCTTATAATTTAATAGTTTTAAAATATTTCTTTTGCCATCGTAGAGCAACCCATACAAGTCCAATGAGTACTGGTACTTCGACAAGTGGACCAATAACAGCGGCAAAAGCTACGCCACTATGAAGTCCGAAAACGCCTACAGCTACAGCAATTGCCAACTCAAAGTTGTTACTAGCGGCTGTAAAAGAAAGGGCTGCTGTGACGGGATAAGATGCACCTACTTTACGTGAAGAAAAGAATGAAACTGCAAACATTATCACAAAGTAAATAAATAATGGAATAGCAATTCGTACTACATCAAGTGGTAGTTCCACTAATTTCTCGCCCTTTAAGGCAAACATCATCACAATAGTGAAAAGCAGTGCAATCAAAGTAAGTGGAGAAATCTTAGGTAAGAATTTTTCTTCATACCACTGTTTCCCTTTTGTTTTGATACCGATCCATCGTGTTAGAATTCCGGCAGCAAATGGTATTCCTAAGTAAATAAGAACACTTTTCGTAATTTCCCACATTGAAATTGACACATTAAAATTCTCTAAACCAAACCAACCAGGTAATACATTTAAGAAAAAGTAGGCAAAAATCGAATATGTTAAGATCTGAAAAATTGAGTTAAATGCAACTAAACCAGCTACATATTCACGGTCTCCACGCGCTAAATCATTCCATACGATTACCATAGCAATACATCGAGCTAAACCAATCATAATAAGCCCAGCCATATATTCGGGATAATCTCGTAAGAAGATTATCCCTAAAAAGAACATTAAGAACGGTCCAAGTAACCAGTTTTGAAATAACGACAGTAAAAGTACCTTCCAATCCTTAAACACTCGCCACATTTCCTCATATTTCACCTTCGCTAGTGGTGGATACATCATCACGATAAGTCCTATGGCAATCGGTATGGATGTTGTACCAACCGACATGGATTCTAATGCTTCACCAATATTGGGCATTGTAATACTAAATAAAACGCCAATACCCATAGCAACAAAAATCCAAAGAGTAAGGTAGCGATCTAAAAACGAAAGCTGTTTTGTTAAAGATTCATTACCCATTAATCTCCCTCCCCTATATGTGTACAATCAGAGCCACAATTACATCCATTTAATGGCTCAATTTGTTCTAAAATGCCCTCCATAAGTGGCGTCTGTTCCTCCACTAAACGATAATGTTTCCATGTACCAACCTTTCGTTCGGTAATAATACCTGCTTCCTTTAATTTCCGAAGATGCTGACTAACTGCTGGTTGTGAAATGCCTAAAACATCCACAAAATCACATACACATACCTCCCCTTTTTTCATACATGCAAGTAATTTAATACGGTTCAAATCAGCTGCTGCCTTTAGTTGTTTTTCTATTAGTGTGTTTTCCATATCCGCTCTCCTTATATAACCATTTGCTTATATTTTTATTTTAAATAAAATCACCCAAATACTTCCAGGTGATTAAATCAATATATAACTATACGCTTATATTATGCTTCCATTTCTTAAATTGCAATAGTTATATGGGAAAAATTTTTAAAAAAATTACTGCTTACAAAAAAAGAACTGTTTTGGAAATTTAAATCTTCCACATGACGATGGGACACTTATATAGGCACAATTTCTCCACTGTTTTTTGTATCCTTTTTATCTTCAAAATTATTGTCGAAACCTTCTCCTCCAACTCAAAAAAGGTTCTTTTGATGCATGTCTTGGGTGTGCCGAACGCCCACAAAAGAATCTTTTTGAATACATAAAACTTATGTTTATAATCATAACTTTTCTTAATTTGAAAACCTTCAAAAAGTATTTAGCCCAGTCACCTATTGTGAAAGATTTGTTGCTTAAAAGAAAAACCAGAGTGAAGAAATCCATTACAAAGATAAATTGTAACTTTACTTATGACGTAGATTGAAGATTCAAGCAAAGTTAATTTTCTTTTTCTCCTAATTTTCTTAAAGTGTCTATAGTAATAGACTGAATATAGAAGTAATATTATTCCTGATACTTGGAATATGTTTCCCAATACACTAACCAAAAAAATCATCTCCTCACATTAAATCTCCTGAGATCAGTTAGTACACTCCCCTTTTAAATTTAGGCTGTTTTCTCAAAGATTGTTGCTTCTGGTTTATCTATCTTATTCAACTAAACCAGCTAATAGGATGTCAATATTTTTCTCTAAAATTCTAATTAACCTTATGTTATACTATTTTGAGCATGACAAATAGCCCTCCAAAAACCTTTTGGAAGGTTTTCTCTTTATTACTTGTAACCGTTAATTACGCTATATCCAGGAAAACTTCCTTACTATTTAATAAAGCATAAATCCAATGAAGCAGTTTGTTAATGCAGGCTACTATCGCTACTTTGGCTGGTTTTCCTTCTGATTTCTTCTTATCATAGAAATCTTTCAGCTTTTTGTTTCTTGATCTTCTAATACCGCACAATAAGACAAGATACAAAGCATGGCGTAATCTACTGGAGCCTCGCTTTGTAATACGATTGGTTGTGGAAGTAAACTTTCCTGATGAGTGAATACTGGGATCTATTCCTGCAAGGGCAACCAGTTTCTTCGGGTGACTAAACCGATCAATTTCACCAATCTTGTAATCTTCCAATTCATTTGCCAAGGTCACTATACGAATTTCTAATTTCTTCAACTAAACTGCACCGATAGTTCAATAACGAAAAAAGGCTACCTTATGCAACTCAAGTAACTTGTTAGTTGAATAAAGTTTTTCACCATATAAATCACATTCAAATTCACATACACTACTATATTTTTCCGTCTAGTGTTTTATTTTGTGTTTTCATACGTGAAAAATCAAATAAAATGCAATAAAACCTGATTTTATAATAAAAAATGCACGGTGATTTCTTATGAGAAATACCGTGCGTATTAGCTGGTTATTGACTTATTTGCACCTCTGGATTAAACCCGTTCTATATCCTTTCTTTTTTTATTTTTAAGATTCTAAACAACTTAAAATATCACTTGCTAAAACTTTTGACCCTGCCGCACCTTTTAAATACTTTAAGTCTCCAGTAGACAACCAATCAATCTCGATTAAGTTCACTAGAAGGTTAGCAATTTTCGCAGAATCTGGTTGTTGCGATTTAACTAAATAATTATCATTTATGATTCTGTTACCCGCTATAGCAAGTGCATTTAAACAAGTTATATGCGTCATTCTATATAATTTGTTGTCCTCCCACTGCTCTGGAAACAGTTCCTTTATAGTATTAAAATAAAACAAGCAAAGATTCAACTTTTTCTCTTTCGAAAGCTTTTCAAGATTAGATTTTTTCGTTAACAATTTTACAATGTTGTATAAATTTTGTAATGTAATATTTTTTTCCTTGCTGCGTTTTCCTGTTAATGTCCCCTTGCTAAAAAATGGACTTTCTGGCTTTAATATTAGATTGGTTGCAACCCAACTTAAATCATCGTTATCACGATTTAAATAACGACTTAATGAAGTCCCAATTCCCTTTGCTTTCGTATTAATGACATCAAATAACTTAATTTCCTCATCATCATCTAAATAATGAAATACCAGAAAAGGAACGTTTAATGTACTATCAGTTTCCCTAATATACTCCTTTATTCCACCAAGACGGTGTTGACCATCCATTAAGGTTGCTTTCTTTTTACAAATTAGCCTTCCTAAGTTTGGTCGATGTTTATCATATGCATAGAATTCCCAATTACCTGCTGCATTTAATAATATCGGTGTATATAGTGAATCCTCCCCTTTAGATAAATAATTCGCAAAATCCGTGCAACGCTTTTTATTAATTGGTCGCTGATACCCCTTTCCTGAAGGATCATTATATAACTTTGAATATGAAAAATTAACAGCTACTTGTGAAGAAACAAACCCTTGATAAGCAACCCGTCCTCGAATTTTCGATTGAATTACGTTCTCTATCGCTATATTTGATGGTAAATTATTACTCATTACTCTGCTCCTTTTATATTAATTAATATCATTTTAATACCAAAAGATAATATAAATCAATTAAATTTAACTCATAAGTTATTTTTTTTATATTTCAATGGTATGTAATGTTTGTTTTACCTCACATAGGCTTAAATTGAGGTGATGCAAAATGGATTTAACAAAACGAGTAGGTATGAACATTAGATCAATTAGAAAGGTACAAAAGTTAACAATTGATGAACTAGCAGAGAAATGTGATTTTCAAGCGCCTTATTTATCCGATGTTGAACGTGGAGAAAGAAATATTACATTACAAACTTTAACTAAAATTTTAGATGCACTACAGGTAGATCCAGGAAGTGTCCTTATACCTGAAAATAGAGCAAATAACGGTCAAGAGAATGTTAGAGAAGAACTTCTAAAAATTCTATTGAACACGCTTGAAGATAAAAATGAAGACGATATTCGTATGTTGCTAAATATATCAAATGAAATCTTTGGGCGTTTCAAACAACTATAAAAAGCAGCTTGCGAGTTTATTCACAAGCTGCTTTTTCATTATGCTATTCTTTCTTAGGGTGACAGAAAGTTTGGATATCTATTTACTCTTTTAATAAAAATCTAGCATCTTATATCCAAAATAAACCAAACGTCAAAATTTAAGCCTTCAATAAGCTTATATGTTAGTATCAAATTGATAAAAAAATAGCCGAAGTCTATATAGCTGCCTAAGATATCTAACATCCTTTTAGCAAAATATTCATACGAAATCTTATAGATGAATCTCAGAGTCATCATCATTTTTGTTTTCAAAAACTTTAAATATTTCTTGGTTAACTGGGTCTTCAAGTACATCTAATAACCCATTATGAAAATAGCGATTCACCAAATGGACATAGTACTTATATGTTGTTTCGATATTCTCATGTCCCATCCATTCTCGTAATTCGGCGTCTATGACAGCATTATAAACATAAGATTTCCCTAACATTTCATATTGATTTAATCTATCGAGTATAAAATATGTTGCAAAAGCATGTCTAAACATATATGGAGTAATTTTCTTCTCGGGACATCTTGGATTTTGAGCAACTTTATTAAAATTGTCTCGAATCATTTTTCTTGTAACAATCGTCCCATTCTCCGATAAAAACAACGAATTATTTGGTGGCATTTTACCGTTATTTTTTTCTTGATATCTTGCAGCACGTTTAACCCATTCAGGCATCCATTTTTTGCATATAACTGCCCATACATCAGGCGGGAACTTTATATCCCTATTTTTCCCTTTTGATTCAAACCGAAACAGGATTGCTTTTAGATTTGCTAAATCTTCCTCCCGATAACGCTTTAGTCCAGCATTTAAGACTGTACCCTTATATGGTAACTGAAGTAATTCTTTAGGTCTTAGTGCCGTTTTCCATAAAACAAGCACAATGAAGGAGTATACAACATCATCGAATAATTCTATTATTATTGGAATATTTTCCCTATGAATAAACTTATCTTGCTCACGATTCAAATGCATAGTTGCCCCGTTTCCTATACGCATTCGTTTTTCTAGTTGTTTCTCCATTTTAACCATTGCGGAGCTACCCTTTATTTTAATAGTTACCTTCTTTAAATCCATTTTCCAATAATGTTTATATCCTTTTTCTGTTGCCCATTTAAAAAAGTAACTCAATGTAGCTATATAATCCTCAATAGAATTATTACTAGGCCTTCCTTTAATATCTCTATTATTTATTAAATATCCGATATAAGCATTTATTACATCCTCATCTGTTAATTGCCAATCGGTTGCTTTAATCCCATTATCATCTCGCCATTGAAGGAATCTCGCTAAAACTGTTGTGTATTGCTTTAGAGTTTCTATGCTTCTGGACCTTTTTTGCGCTAATGCAATTGCCCAATAACTTGGTCCTTCTATAACCTGGAAATTGTCATTTAGAAAAATTGGGACAGTATCTTTAGGGTATATATCAGTGTTTTTTAAGCCGTCAGTATTAAACAGATGCATATGATCTTCCTCTACCTATTTTATTATTCAATCCTTATGAGAAGGTATAAGTTATTTCCAGAATGTATTAATCTAATTTTTCCAGTTCGGATTGGTATAAAGTAATCATCTTTCTAACCATATCCATATTATCTTTAAGTTTAATTAACTTTATGTCATAAAATTCAACAAACTCTTCCTGGTCAGGGTAACTAAATTCTTCCACATTCAAGGAAATATTTCTTAACACTCCTTTGTGCATTAACTCCAACTCAAGATTCTTTAGCATACCTTTAATGCGTGGATTTTGGCTCAAGACACTTTTACTAAAGCCACATTCTTCACATATAGCCGATCTCCTTACCTTTTTTTCACTCGAATTAAGGTAATTAAGCCAATCTTCTTGTTGATTATGTAGTTTAATAAATTCAGCAAATGCCTTTACGTTGTTAGCGCCTTTAGTCCGTCCCGATTTAGACAATATGCGTCCCCCCGATAATAATTTCATTGAATCCTTCATTAATTAAAACCTCTTCAAAGTTCTCTCCAAGCCCCTCGATTAATCGGCTGTGGATAGAGGTTTTGAGATTAATCCTACTCTCGTTTACATTTCTCTCCAAACACTCTCTCGTATCACACAAAATTCTTACACAGACAATCTTACACTCTGAATTTAGGTTTCTTATATACCTCAATATAATTCTCCTAATTGCTTGAGTATGATTTGTTCCTTCAAAGTACACCGCAGAACCCGCATTCTGAGATTTGTGATTTGCTATCCAAGAAGATTTGCCACTTGCGAAGTTACCGCATAAAACATAAACAATAGTAGGTGGATAACTCCTAGCGAATAATTTGTTGAAATCTAACAATGCTTCATATGTTAATTCAAGTAAATCCAAATTACTTATGTTTGCTCTTTGGGTTTCCGAGTAAACGTCTATTATTTCTTTTTTGACAAAGGGAACCATCTTTGAATTATGATTTGAATCGATTTTTAGTCTTTTAATCTCTGTTTCATAGAATTCACAACGATCCTTTAGTTCTTTTAACTCCAGAAGAATATTGGTTTCTCTTTGTGTTTGTTCAGGTGTTTTTTTGGCTAAGTACATATATTTGTGAAGTTCATCAAGAAGTTTTTGGAATACATTATCAGCCTGTCTACTTATGAAATCCAACTTTTCTTGACAAACACCTAATTCATTTTCAAGACGTTGCGCTTCTATTTTCCACTTCGTTTGTTCATAATTTTTTGATGT
This sequence comes from Lysinibacillus sp. G1-3, assembly GCF_056322905.1. Taxonomy (NCBI): domain Bacteria; kingdom Bacillati; phylum Bacillota; class Bacilli; order Caryophanales; family Bacillaceae; genus Lysinibacillus; species Lysinibacillus sp. G1-3. The sequence goes on along the minus strand of NZ_JBWHYQ010000001.1, from coordinate 231,001 downwards.
AGCTAATTTAAGATGTGAAGATGGCTTATTATTTTTTATAACATCACGTACTTCAACCCAATCTGAATGTTTGGAGTAAATAGTAGCACGACTAACTCCAGAAATTTCAGCTACCTCTGTAACTGAAATTTTTTCTTTTCCGTTAGTTCGTAACGATGCAATCACGGAATATACGAGTTCAAGAGCTTCGTCATGCTTTAATATCTTGTTTGTCATTTTTATACCCCCATGTTTCCGACATAAGAGCATTTTCTTTTATGAAATCAGGAAAACGTCTTCTTACATAATCAATTCCCTTTATTTCATACAATCTTTCAATACAATCCCTTATAGTTTTTTTCGAAAAACGCTTCTGCCCATCGCTACAATAAACATCTTTTATAAAGTTCGTATGAAATTTGATTGTATCTTCAAGATCTTCTATTGAGTTATCAGTGAACACAGACCAATTGCAATCAGTAACATTGCAATTACAAGATTCCGGAGCTAAATGAACTAATCCAGAATGAGTATTTGTACAAATTGCTCTAAAGGAAGTCCGATGTAAAATGTTTAAACCATCCTGTAGTAAGATTTGAATATACTGCCCTAGGCCCTCCCAACCGTCATCATTCAATTTGGCTTTTATTACCGATGACTCCTCAGCTATTCTTTTAATCCTGTTTCCTGCAATACCACCAATACAATTTTTGTCTAAAGCTTCAAGCAACTCACTAAGTAACTCTTTATTTTTTTCAATAACAGCTAGTTTGATTTCTTCAGTCATCCCAGGCATTTTCACGATATATGAGAGTGTCATCGCTAGACTTTTATGTGAAAATAGTCTCCTAATAACTCCGATGTAATTCGGATTCTGGTAAATTGCAAACATCGCAATTGTTTTACGAAACTGATGGGGATAAATATGTTCGATTCCAAGTTTTTTACACCAATTTGATAGAAATTGATTGATACTTTGAGCTAGAATTTCTTTACCAAAATTCGTAGTAGGACTAACCATTAATTTTTTTGATTTCCCTCGTATACGTGCCTGTTCTGTTAAAGACTCTAAACATTTATATGCTTTATATGCTATATCTGGTAGTGGAAGAACTATTGGGTCACCTGTGGAACCTTCAGATGTTTTAGAAACTGTAATCCTAATTCGAAAATCATCTTCAGCCCCGTCAACTTGCCAACAATTATCGGCTTCAAGAAGGTACATTTCACTCTTTCGCATTCCCGTAACTAAAAAGAGAATGACTACACATGAATTTCTTAAATCAGTTACAAGTTCAATAGCTTTTCTCTTAATTTTTAATACATCATATACAATAGCAATGTCTAGACTCTCTAATTCAATCCCAAGTTTCAATGCTATATTTACTACTTCACTTTGCTGTACTTTCATAATATTAGAAATGTAAATTGGATTCGCTTCATGCCAATTAGGGTGAACCTTAACAGCATTTCTAAGTTTGTTACTTAAATCTTGACTCATTGTAACTTGACGATAATCCGTGAATTTATAACTTTGTAAATCTAATATCTTCAGATCCATTTTTAATAACTTAGAAATAGCGTTCCCCCATTCAAAGGACTGGATTTTAACATCTTCCCCACCAGCAATAATGGGCCAAAGGACGCTGTAGAGTTTTAATATTCCGACAGATTTTTTTTCAATATTATTTATACAATAAGGAATTAACTTAGAAAGCGTATCAATTGAAATCGGCAAATACTCACCCTTATTATTTTCTGCATTTTTAGCAATTTTTGAGTACATATCATCATCGAATGGTTGAAAATTCAGACGATATTCAATAGGAATTAATTTACTTTTAGATAGTCCTGCCCAGTGTTTAACTTGCCTAGCAAAGTCATAGATAACATTAGGATTTTCTAAATCATTATTTATAAAATCTATAAAATGTTCTTTTGTTAGGTAAACAGTGTTAGTAAAAAATCCATTTCCTTGAATATCAATAAATAACCTATGTTTATAAAGAAACTTTCCTAAAAATTGAAGTTGGCGCAAAATTACTTTCGATGAATTAAAAGATTTTACATTTTGTAAACAAGCATTTTGAGGTAAGGAATAAAAAGCTATCATTTTGAGTAAACGACAGAGGTATTTATTCTCATTTACAAGTAGTGAAACGCCGTCTGAAACTTCTTTATCCCAATTAAAAAAACAATTATCTTTATAAATTTGGCTTCCTTCTTGCCTCCAATCCCAAAGAACATCTTTAAAGCTGCTTAGTTTACTAACCTTAAAATCTTGTATTTTATCAAATGGGATTTCTGATAAACTATAGAAATTTACAGACACTTCATCTACGTCTTTGTCCTCAAATTGAGGATTAACATCGTCTAACTCTTCATCCATAAGCTCTGCCTTATATTTATCTGCTATTTGATTAATAGCTAAATCATACAGATTATTCCCCATCCTACACACCTCTCATTATTTGTGGTAGCACTACAAAACCCAGCCTAGCCAATTCCCAAGCTTCTTTTACTTGTTCATTATTGTTCCAATATTCTAAAATTTTATTCCATGCGTCATACTCATCACCGTATTGAAGTACCCAATCAGAAGAACTATGTGATTTCTTTAGCTTATCCAAATCTAAAATCCTGCGTGCAATATACGGTAGAGCTTCTGGGAACACAATAGCTTGGCTACAAAGGGCGCATTTGTTAAAATATCTACATTTTTTCCCTTCACCAATATAATCATCCCACCCCGGCCATGATGGATTCAAAGCGTCTTCACAAGCAAGAATATATTTTTGTGAACCTGCATCTAGTAAGTGTATTATTGTTTTTTCGTCTAAGTGAAGTATTGAAGCTTCTTTTTTTATTAATTTAAGCTTCTCTTGCTCTGTTTTGGTATCATTGATAGCGTTGCGTAGGGATTGAAGTGAAGTTGATTCAACTAGTCTAATTTTAAAATTAGTTAAATCTTCAATAAATTGCTTTTGAATCTCTTTTATCGTTAGATCAAGTACAAAATTGGTACTTTCATCAGATATATAATGTTCGATAGACTCTATGGCATTATGACTTAAATCCTCACTGAGTTCACGTTCTGTTGCACCTAAAAACTGTTTCAGTGAAACATATCCTGACCGAACTTTTGGATGAGAAACACCTGTAATATCACGAAAATATTTAAAATTATGCCTATTAATGAATCTTTTACTAATCAATGTAAAATAAGGTTGTTCATTGAATGATGAAATAATTTCTTTTTGAGATTCAGGTATAGTGAATTGCCATAAATATCCTTCCCTATAATAAGGACTATCCTTGTACTGCGTAATTATACTTTCAACATATTTGAGCAACTGATAAGTGTCTAACATTTTGTTTTTATTTGAGCGACGTGTAACGTTTAAAAATTCCTTATCATTTGCACCACGTATTTTTCTACCGTGAATTATTACATAATTTTCAGGATCTATTAAATCCGGCGTAATATGTGCATCTACATCATCACTTATTGAGAGTAGAGTTTCAACATTCCATCCAGTATTTATCAAAGCGAGAAGGAAGAATGGATATAAAGTATCTCCTACAAAGTGTTTTGCTGCGTAAACTGCCATTTTCCCTAAGGTTCCTTCCATGAATTTGATTTTCGTACAACTGTTAAATACAGCTCTATTAACCATGAATTTCAATGGATCTTTGGCCATTTGTATTGCAGCTTTGTTAGAATGTTTGCTATTTAATAAATCCTTAGCCTCATCAACAGGTAAATAATAAGGGAAAAGTGGGAACCTTTTCTTTAATGTGGCTAAAGCCAAATTAAATTGTGATATAGCTCTTTCTTGATCAGGAGTTTGAGAAATTCGAGTCGCATACGGTGAACGTCCTTGGGAAGCTAATTCTGCTCCTCTTTGTATGTATAAATCTTGTAGTTGCTCAATTGTATACCCTATTTCTCCCATTCTTTTTTGAACATTTTTGGACCTATTAATAATCCTTTTAATCCAACCTTTTTCCGTTTGCCTACTCTTAATACGACCCTCCCCACTTTTCAGCATACTATCACGTAAATAATACATAAAGTTCTCTAAATTCCACTCTTCAGTTAGAAGCTCTTTATCTAGGCGGCTCAGATACGCCTGATGAAAACTCTTAATTTCCTTTATATCCTGTATACAAGCATTAATTAGCTCTTTCATTTCTCTAGGATGATACCCCTCTATTGTACCCACATTTTTTCCCGGACCATTAGGCCACGTGAAACCCACTCCTATTGACGGATCTTTCGGAAATAGCTCTTGTAGTCGTTGTACAATTCGTTTAATTGCTGAATACCATCTGCGACTACGACTAGCATTCGGATAGGTACTCCGTAAGTAATTAGAGAATGATTTAGCTACCAAGATATTAATGTCAATTATATTTGTTACATAATTATTACTCAAATTGGTTTCACTATTCAGAAACTCAAGAAAAACTTTAACTCCTTGAGTATTAGTTCTAATAGTATCTTGGCTACAATTTGGTACTGTAATTTCGTTAAAGCCTACAATAAGTTGCTCAATTAAAGCCTTATTTTTAGGATATTCACGGATTAATTCAGAGAAATCAACTGTGTAGATACCAGTTTTCCCTCTATCCTTTACACGATAATTATTTACATATGTTACAGAAGGCAAATACTCTCTTGCAGCAGCCCTTGAAAGTATGGACTCCTCAGAAACATCCAGTTTTAGAGATTTAACACTCGATTGTTCTTCAGCCTGCTTTACTACCATTTTCTTTAACTGTGCTTTTTTGGCCATCAAAACAGCTCCAATTGTTTTTCTAATAACTCACGAATAGGACCATAGGTTTTTCTATGGATAGGACAAGGCCCGTACTCACTTAATGCCTCCATATGAGCTTTTGTTAAATAACCTTTATGCTTATCAAATCCATATTGGGGATACATTTGATGTAACTCCTTAATAGCTTTATCCCGTTCAACTTTTGCAATAATAGAAGCTGCACTAATGGAAGGGATTAAGTCATCTCCCTTCACGATTGCTTCTGCTGGAATATCAATATTAGGTATTCTATTCCCATCTACAAAGACTTTATTAGGCTGAATATTTAGGCTTTCTATAGCTCTTTTCATTCCAAGAAGAGTAGCATTTAAAACATTCAGGTTTTCTACTTCCTCAAGAGATGCTATATTAATACTCCAACTAAGAGCTTTACTTTTAATTTCTTCAGCTAATTCTTCACGTCGTTTAGCAGACAGTTTCTTAGAATCTTTTAACCCTTCTATAGGATTGTTAGGATCAAGTATACACGCTCCAACCCAAACTCCTGAAATTGCCGAACCTCTTCCTGTTTCATCCACTCCACATACAATCATTACTCATATTCCTCCATTTAATTACTTAATACTTAGATCTATTATATATCATCCTATATGATTATAAATTTATAGATTATATCCTTAATAGAGCATCATTAAATCAATCATATCTATAAAACCATAAATTTACTTCCTCTGACCTCAAACTACGATCCACTAAATAACAAAAAAAATCACCTCTTCAGGTGATACATAACTATATTCATTCTAGATAACACCCCATAGTTAGTCAAACAAATTATTGGTAATATATTTTTTAGTTAGACACTCTTATCTAAAGTCATATAACACGTCCCGCTTCGTCTACCCCTGCAATGAGTGCCCCTATTCCTCCATAGCTGTGGTCAAAATCGACTTTCGCTTGATGATCCTGGAGTAACTGTTGTTTTTTCTCTTGGCGCTTATTCCAGCTTTGCCAAGCCTTTTGCACCCCTGCCCGTTCATCAGTTGCTACGCTTGTCATCCAGTCCTGCCATTCTTCAGTTTCCTTCAACGCTGTCGTAATTTCTTTAATCGTTTTCATCTATTTACTGCTACTTAAAATACGGACAAATATACCCATATCAAGAAATTTGCGGAGCTTATGCCAATCAGTTTAGACCAATTGTTTATTCCACATTACTGCTTCCTCGAACTCCGCCTTGCCAGTTGCTCGCTACTACGGTTTGTATAGCTCTCCACAGTCGTTAATTCCCGACTAGCCATCGGTACATATATACAGTTGCGTTTTGCTTTATAGCGGTGCTAACACTGTGTATTCTTTCGCATCTCTCAAATTTAAACTCGCATTGAAATCTCGGTCTGCGGTATAACCACAATGTTCGCACTGGTATGTCCTGTCAGATAGTTTCAAGTCTACTTTCTTTTCACCACAATTATGGCAAAGTTTCGAACTTGGATACCAACGGTCAACCATGCGTAATTCGAAGTAGCCTTGTTTCGCTTTCCATTCAAGTTTTGTACGCAATCCGTATAATTTCTGTTGAGCGACTGCTTTTGAAAGATGTTTATTCTTCATTATGGCCTTGATATTCAAATCTTCGATTGTAACGTATGACGGCTTGGTTTTCGCTATGTCTGCCACAATCTTGTTTTGAAAATCATTACGCAAATTCGTAAGGCTGTAATGAATACGTTGTACCTTTAAGACTTGTTTTTGGATATTTCGTCTAGTAGCTTCTCCTTTTTTAATTTCTTTATTTTTGATACGCAATTTTTCCGCTTCGTATTTTCTCGATAGCTTGCGTTTCCGCTCAAGTTTTCGCACTTTCGCACTTTTACTGATGTTTTTATGAGTTACCCTATCACTACGGATTGCCGTCTCTTTAATACCCAAGTCAGCACCAAGCCCCTCGTTATCGAGATTGAGTTCTGATTTGGTATCAGGTACTTCCACCAATACGGAAACGAAGTATCGGTCAGCCTTTTGACTAATCGTACCGCTTTTTACGATTGCACTAGGCGAATGCGGTGGGATATATCCCTTTTCTTTTAATTTCACCCAACCAAGTGTTGGCACTTTCATACGATGACGTTCCACCTGGATAATGGTTTTAGCGTCATTTTTCACAAAATACATAGACACATCTTGATTGCGTTTCTTCTTGAATTGGGGAAAATCGCTTTCACCTTTGAAGAATTTTGTGAACGCTGTATGAACATTCTGTAAACCACGTTTAATGGCTTTCGCATATACATCTTTTATCCACGAAAATTCGGGGTGCATAGGCACGAATGTATTGTTAAGCCATTTCGAATAGTCCATATACCCTACGAAAGAACCACCATTTTCATAAACTTCAATGTTATGTGCGAGGTATTTATTTTCGACAAAGCGAACGACACCAACAGTGCGATTAATCTTTGTCTTTTGTTCGTTTGTCGGATTGATTTCCGTCTTGTATGCAATTAACATCTTTGTCACCTTCAATCTGTTTTTTATACTTCCTTAAGCCGTAAATACGACAACTGAATACATGGATAATCGAAATCAACTCTTCGACTAATTCCTATTGCGGAGATAAGTCTGGATTGTTCAAACCAGCCATATCCAAAACGCACAAACCTATCTTTGAACGTGATATAGATTGCTTCAACCTCCCCACGCATAACTTCATCAAGAAGTACGTTCCATTTTTTTCGTTTGTAATTCAGTCCACTACTCTTCGGTATAGTACCTTTGATTGGTCGGTGTTCGATGTGCTACAAGCGTTCCATCGTTATCCCATCTTTGGAGTGTTTTAAGCGAAACACCTAAGCGTTTCGCCATTTCATTTGGTTTAATCATCTTTATCACCTCATGAACGCCATACCACTTTTGTCTATATTTGTTCATGTTTGTCCATGAAAATGACTACTGTTTAAACACTCCCAACTCGTTAATTTTACGTTCTAGTACGTTTTTCGTTTCTTTTAAGCTAAAATACTAATCCCAAAATAATTATAACTTTTTTTTCATGCTCTATATCATTTATCGGCAAGAAGAAGTATTCCTAAAAGAAAAACTGTCACGCTCACGATTTATGACGTGAGTATGACAGTTTTCTTTATTGCTGCTCTGTTTCTTTTTCAAGTTGTTCGTCAACAAAGTCAAATGTTAGTTTGCCTAATTGTAAACCACGAATATCTCGAACGATTAGTTGAGCTACTTGATCATAATCGATTTCTCCACCAGGACCGAACACACGACGAAGTTTACCGATATGGTCGAAAGTCTCAACTAAATCTTCATGTACAAACTGGAAGCCATAGCGCTCTTCCATTCGCGCTGGATAATGAATGGATAAAAAGCGTAGACCATATACAGCTAAATCCTCCATATTCGTTATAGTATCCTTTATAGCACCTGTTAGGGCTAATTTGAAGCCTACTTCTTGATCTTCAAATTTCGGCCATAAAATACCTGGGGTATCGAGTAATTCAAGCTCCTTCCCAACCTTTATCCATTGCTGAGCCTTAGTTACCCCTGGCGTATTACCTGTTTTGGCTATATTTTTCTTTGCAAGACGATTAATAAGCGTAGATTTCCCTACGTTAGGAATTCCAACAATCATTGCGCGAATAGCTCTTGGCTTCATCCCACGTGACTTCATACGGTCAAATTTTTCTTTCAATATTTCTTGGGCAGCCTTTGTCACCTGCTGTAAGCCTTTGCCTTCAAGAGAATTGATTGCTACCGCCTTATGACCACGTTGTGCAAAATACTCTACCCACTTACGTGTTTCATGCTCATCTGCCATATCTGATTTATTTAAAATAAGAAGACGTGGTTTTTGATTTATCACTTCGTCTATCATCGGATTTCGGGAAGATAGAGGTAAACGTGCATCTATTAATTCAAAAATAATATCAACGAGCTTTAATTTTTCTGTTACTTCTCTGCGGGCCTTTGCCATATGCCCTGGAAACCATTGTATAGTCATACCTATACCTCCTAAACTAAAAGAAAAAGGGAGTATTTAACCCTCCCTTTCAAGAATTACTTTACAATTTTAATATCACTAAACGGCCAGAAAATCAGACTTGTATTACCAATAATCTCTTTCTGATCGACAAGTCCAATATGACGACTGTCCTTACTGTATCGACGATTATCTCCCATAACAAAAACATAACCTTCTGGAATTACATCATCTTTTAGGTTTACATCAATGTCGTTTAACTTAAAATCCTCTGTTAAAGTACCTTCTGTAATTTCTGATTTGTAAGCATCTAAATAAGGTTCGTCTATCGGTTCACCGTTAATGTATAATTGATCATTTTTATATTCCAAAGTATCTCCTGGTAGCCCAATAACACGTTTAATATAGTTCTTCTTTTCAGGAGCGTGGAATACAACAATATCAAAGCGTTTTGGTTCACCTATTTTATAACCAATTTTATTCACAATCATACGATCGCCATCTTCAAGGGTTGGCATCATGGACTCTCCATCTACTGCAATAGGTGTAAATAAAAAATATCGAATAATCGCTGCAATCGCAAATGCAATTAGAAGTGCCTTAGTCCATTCCCATAGTTCATTCTTTTCCTTAACCTGCTTTTCCATCGAGAATTGCCCCCTTGTCTATCCTCATTTTAGTTGATAGCTATTTAAGATGACAAGCAAAAAGAAAAGGGGCTTGTTGTACAAGCCCCTCACTTTTAAGTCATAATTATCGAATTTCTTTAATACGAGCAGCTTTACCACGTAGGTTACGTAGGTAGTAAAGTTTAGCACGACGTACTTTACCACGACGTACAACTTCTAAGTTAGCGATTTTTGGTGTGTGTACAGGGAATGTACGTTCAACACCTACACCATAAGAAATTTTACGAACTGTGAAAGTTTCGCTAATACCGCCACCACGACGTTTAATTACTACACCTTCGTATACTTGGACACGTTCACGAGTACCCTCTACTACTTTCACGTGTACCTTAACAGTATCACCTGGACGGAAAGATGGTAGATCAGTGCGAAGCTGAGCTTTAGTAATTTCTGTAATAATGTTTGACATTGTTTTCTCTCCTTAGACAGATGCTCTTGCACGCAATCTATGCCACAGCGGAACACCGTAATTCAGTACTCCACATAGAAGTACAGATTAGATGTTATCATAAAAATAGATAGCAATCAAGCATCTTTATTATTGTTTTTAAGTTTTTCTAAATACAATTTTTGCTTATCTGTTAACGGATAATTCTCGAGTAAATCTGGACGACGTTCGAACGTTCTTTTCAAAGATTCTTCCTCGCGCCATTGCTCAATCTTCGCATGATTACCCGATAGTAAAATATCAGGTACTTTCATTCCGCGAAATTCAGCAGGTCGTGTATAATGTGGGTGCTCTAGAAGGCCTGTTGAGAACGAATCTTGTATGTGGGAATCCTCTTGTCCTAAAACCCCCGGCAGAAGTCGTACAACGCTATCTATAACCGTCATAGCCCCTAGTTCGCCACCAGTTAATACGAAATCTCCAATTGAAATCTCGTCTGTAACAAGATGTTGGCGAATGCGTTCATCATAACCTTCATAATGACCACATAAAAATACTAGTTCTTGTTCTTGCGCTAGCTCTTCTGCCTTTTTTTGAGTAAAACGCTCACCTTGTGGACACATCAAAATGATACGAGGATTTCTTCCTTCTGTAATAGACTCGACAGCGCTAAACATAGGCTCTGGTTTTAATACCATGCCCGCACCACCGCCATACGGATAATCATCTACTTGATTATGCTTGTTACCCGAAAACCCACGGATATCAGTTACTTCTAGCTTTACAGCCCCTTTTTCCTGTGCTTTCTTTAATATGGATGCACCAAAAACGCCTGTAAACATATCAGGAAATAGACTTAACACATTGATATTCATCATAACAAGCCTTCCATTACATGGATCACAATTTTCTTCTCATCCACATCAATTTCCTTGACGATGTCTTCGATATATGGGATGTAATGCTCTTTTTTACTTGCCTTGACTACCCATACATCATTTGCTCCTGTTTGAAGGATTTCGGCTACTACTCCGATCGTTTCGCCTTCTTCAGATACAATTGTACAGCCAATTATTTCATGGAAGAAATATTCATTTTCCTTTAATAAATCATCTGTCATTTGATCCTTCGTAATTTTAAGCATTCCTTCTTTAAAAGGTTCAACAATATTAATGTTGTTCATGCCTTCAAAAGTTAATAAGATGAAGTTTTTATGACGACGCATTGATTCAATCGTTACCCATGTTGGCTTTTTATCGTCTTTTTTAAACGCCGCAAGCTTATTTCCTACTGCGAAGCGTTCATCTTCAAAGTCTGTTGTTGATAACACACGCACCTCACCGCGAATACCGTGTGTATTGACAATACGACCTACATTAAACCATTCCATTCAAATCTCACCTCGTATGCATTTCGCCTTGACATAATTGTGCTGTCACTTCTCTTTCGCACAGTACACAATTGCTAAACATGCCTATCCCCGTCAAGCTACTAGCTAGCCAGAACAAAAGTAACCTTCTCTCACTTTCACCTAAAGTAGCAGATTAACTTTTGGCGGACGATGTTATAGCTAAGAAGTCCCTTAATGTCATTATGTTCAATTACTTCTCAAAGTAATGATGATAATGAAAAAAGGAAGGAACCGGCAAGCTCCTTCCTTTGTAGTCCAGATTTCCCGCTTTACCTCAAAGCCACTTCGAATTCCTAAGTGCATGTAAACATACCTATCAGGACTCTCCAGTGCTTGTTGCATGTAAAAGAGCGTGAAAATCTTTTCTATCAATCCAATATATCGACGTAGGTCTTTTTTTGATGGTGACTACCCGCCGCTGAATAAACAATTGTACGAATTGCTTTCGCTACTCGCCCTTGCTTGCCTATGACTTTCCCTCGATCCTCTGGATGAACAAAAAGTTTATAAACAATTCGATTTGCATTTTCATCCGTCTCAATACGAACTTCTTCTGGATAATCGACTAACGGTAAAACGATTGCTTCAATCAGCTGCTTCAAAGACGTCGCCCCCGATTATTTACTGAATTTTTGGTTATGGAATTTTTCCATGATTCCTTGTTCTGAGAACAAGTTACGCACTGTATCTGATGGTTTTGCACCGTCAGTTAACCATTTAAGAGCTTTCTCTTCATCGATGTTTACAGTAGCTGGTTGAGTTAGTGGGTTGTAAGTACCAACTGTTTCGATTGAACGACCGTCACGTGGTGAACGAGCGTCTGCAACTACGATACGATAGAAAGGAGATTTTTTAGCTCCCATACGTTTTAAGCGAATTTTAACTGCCATTTTAATAGCACCTCCGAATAAGTTTCACACAAGATAGTATATTATCAATGTTTAGGTTGTTTGTAAAGTGTTTTTTCTTAACACCTAAAAATTATTATTTAAACAATGAATCGAAGCCTGGTAGTTTCATCTTTTTCTTTCCTTTGCCACTTGCCATGCCTGTCATTTGCTTCATCATTTTTTTCATTTCATCAAATTGCTTTATTAAACGATTTACCTCTTGAATTGATGTCCCAGAACCCTTCGCTATGCGCTTTTTACGGCTACCGTTAATGATTTCCGGATTCGTCTTTTCAGCAGGTGTCATCGAATAAATAATCGCTTCTACGCGGCCCATTTGCTTATCATCAACTTTAACATTGTCTAAGCCTTTGATTTTGCCAGCGCCTGGTAACATTTTTAAAATATCCTCAAGCGGACCCATTTTCTTTACTTGCTGCAATTGCTCAACAAAATCATCGAATGTAAAGCTCTGAGTTTTAAATTTTTCCTCTAGTTCTTTAGCCTTAGCTTCATCAACATTTGCCTGAGCCTTTTCAATAAGCGATAAAACGTCACCCATACCTAATATACGAGATGCCATACGCTCTGGATGGAAAGGTTCCAGCGCATCCATCTTCTCACCCATACCGACAAATTTTATCGGCTTCTGCGTAACGGAACGAATTGATAACGCCGCACCACCACGTGTATCACCATCAAGCTTTGTTAAAACAACCCCCGTAATACCGATTGCTTCATTAAAACTATCTGCCACGTTTACAGCATCCTGACCTGTCATAGCATCTACAACTAGGAACACTTCATCCGGCTCTTTTAACGCACGAATATCTTTTAACTCTTGCATTAATTCTTCATCGATATGCAAGCGACCCGCTGTATCAATTATGACAACATCATGATGTTCTTCTTTTGCCAATTCTATTGCCTGTCTTGCGATTTCTACTGGAGATACATCAGTACCTAACGCAAAAACAGGTAGAGATAACTGCTTCCCTAATGTTTGTAGCTGTTGAACAGCCGCTGGACGATAAACGTCAGCAGCAACTAGCAATGGCTTACGATTATATTTTTTACGTAACACATTTGCCAATTTACCAGTAGTAGTCGTTTTCCCCGCACCTTGTAAGCCGACCATCATAATAACTGTCGGTGGCTTAGTATTAAATTTGATTGGGCTTTGCTCGCCACCCATTAATTCTGTTAATTCGTCTTGTACGATTTTAATAACTTGCTGACCTGGCGTTAAGCTTTGCATAACATCCACGCCGACAGCACGTTCACTGACCTTTTTAACGAATTCTTTGACAACTTTTAAGTTAACATCCGCCTCGATTAAAGCAAATCGGACTTCTCGCATCATTTCTTTAACGTCTTGTTCCGATACTTTACCTTTACCTTTAATCTTTTGGATCGTTCCTTGGAGTCGTTCCGCTAATCCTTCAAAAGCCATTGCTTTCGCCTCCTAATCCCATTCTTTCAACTGTTCTATAAGCGCTAACTGCTCTTCACCTGTCATACTTTGTTCTGTAATCCCTATTGTTAGCTGCGCAAGCATTTGTGTACGTTGTTGAAATTTTTCCAATAAACATAGTTTTTCTTCATATTCTTCAAGCATCGCTTCTGTTCGACGAATATTATCATAGACAGCTTGGCGTGAAACTCCATACGATTCAGCGATCTCTCCAAGAGAGTTGTCATCTAAATAATATAGCTCCATATAACTTCGTTGCTTATCTGTTAATAATGCTTGATAAAAGTCGAAGAGAAAGTTCATGCGTGTTGTTTTTTCAAGTAGCATCGAATGTTTCTCCTCCCGTTATTAGTCATTTGTATCATATCGAAAAGCGCCCGTCTGTGTCAAGGTAATCTCCTTGTCTAAAAGCCTTAATTAACTGCTTTTTAGGTGTTTTTCACCTATAGCTAGTATTTCCCTTTTAAACAACGCGATTCCCCTGCACAGACGAGCGCCACAATTAACAATTATTTGTTAATCCTCATTATTTTGTAATTCTTTATCTAAACCCTCCGCAAATAAACCATACACATAGCGTTCTGCATCGAATGGTTGTAAATCATCCATCTTTTCACCAAGACCTACAAACTTCACAGGAATGTGTAATTTATTTCGAATAGCAAGAACAATACCACCTTTAGCAGTGCCGTCAAGCTTTGTTAAAACAATTCCTGTTACATTTGTAGCTTCCTTAAATGTTTGTGCTTGAACAAGTGCATTTTGACCTGTTGTTGCATCTAATGCTAATAGTACTTCATGCGGAGCATTCGGTATCTCTCGAGAGATTACTCGATGAACTTTCTCAAGCTCATTCATTAAGTTCACTTTATTTTGCAGACGTCCTGCTGTATCACAAATCAACACATCTGCTTTACGGTTTTTCGCTGCACGAATAGCATCGTACATAACCGCTGCTGGATCTGAGCCTTCCGATTGTTTAATCACTTCACAGCCAACACGGTCTCCCCAAACTTGTAATTGGTCGATGGCACCAGCACGGAAAGTATCACCTGCCGCTAAAACAACTGTTTTACCTTGTGATTTTAGACGATGGGCAAGTTTACCGATAGTAGTCGTTTTCCCAACACCGTTTACCCCCACGAATAAAATGACAGTAAGCTCCGCTTCAGGTTGCATATTAAGTTCGATTAAATCTTCTTCTCCTTGCTCATAAATTTCCACAAGTTTTTCAGAAATAATCGTTTGAATTCCGTTTGTATCTTTGATATTTTTACGCTGAACCTCGAAGCGTAATTTATCCATTAGCTCCATTACTGTTTCAAAACCAACGTCTGCCTGTAATAATAAGTCTTCTAACTCTTCAAAGAAATCTTCGTCCACTTTTCGATAACGAGCAACTAGATCATTCACTTTTGAAGTAAATGAATTACGCGTTTTTTCCAGTCCAGCCTTGAACTTTTGTGTAATAGACCATGCAGAAGGCTTTTTCTCCTCTACTGGTTCTTCCACTATCGCAACTTCTTGCACTTCTTGTTGTTCAAGTTGTTCAAGTTGTTCAAGTTGTTCAAGTTGTTCATGGTCAATTTCTTCAGGAATTTCTGTTTCAATTAAGCTTTCCGTTACAGAAACTTCCTCAACTTTTTCAGCTTCCTCTACAGTTGCTTCCGTTTGAACGGGCTCAGTTGCTTCCGTTTGAGCGGGCTCAGTTGCTTCGTCTTCCTTCGGTTCAGCAACTTCTTCTTCATTACTCTCTTCTACCTTTTTTTCTTCCTCAACTGGGTTGCCTACCAATTTATCTTTTAAACGTTTAAAAAAACTCATGCTTGTTCGCTCCTTTGCTCCGCAAGTACGGGTTCATCTTCTAATTTTACTGATACAAGTTTAGATACACCAGATTCCTGCATTGTAATACCATACAGCACATCTGCTCCCTCCATCGTTCCTTTACGATGTGTGATCACAATAAATTGCGTATTACGGCTAAATTTCTTCAAATATTGGCTATATCGAACGACATTTGCCTCATCTAAAGCCGCCTCTACCTCATCGAGAATGCAGAAAGGTACAGGTCGTATATTTAGAATGGAGAATAATAAAGCGATTGCAGTTAGTGCCCGTTCGCCACCTGAAAGCAAGCTTAGATTTTGTAGTTTTTTTCCTGGCGGTTGAGCTACAATTTCAATACCTGTTTCAAGCAGGTTTTGAGGGTCCAATAATACTAAATCTGCCTGACCTCCACCAAACAATTCACGGAATACACGTTTAAATTGCTCTCGAATGGCATAGAAAGTTTCACTAAATCGTAGCGTCATTTCTTCATCCATTTCTTTAATAGCCTCATGTAATGTTTCCTGTGCAGCAAGTAAATCTTCACGCTGCTCAGTTAAAAATGAATGGCGTTCAAGTACCCGATCGTATTCCTCAATAGCGCTCAAGTTAACCGGACCTAGCTCTTCTATAGATTTCTTCAGTAATTTCACTCGACGTCGCATATGCTCTTCATCTTCAATGGCTAGAGCTAACTCTTCAGCTTCCGCAAATGTTAGCTGATAATTTTCTTCTAGCTGTTCATTGAAATTATTGATTTCGAATTCTACGCGACTTCGTTTCAATTCATTTGCACGAATCGCCTCAAGATAACCTTTATGCGTACGTTGCAATTCTTTCAGCTGTTCTTCTAAAGTAGTAAGCTCTTGTTGTTGTGCTACTTTTTCATCTTTTTTCTGTGAAATAGTATCCTGCAGCGAATCTCTTCTCACTTTCCACGTAGCAACCTGCTCATCCACTTCTTCATCGCTTAAAAGTTTTGTCGATTCATCAGATTGAAGCCAGATTATTTCCTGAGAAATATTGTCGACTTTTTGACGAGCTTTGTTTAATTGTAGGGCTAACTCTGCTGTAGCAATTTGCACTTGTGACATTTGCTCCTGCATTACCGCTAACTGCGAGCGTTTTTCTGCAGACTGCTCACGAATTACATCTTTTTCCGATTCACTTTGTAGCTTCACTTTACTTAGTTGTTCCACTGTTTCATTTATTTCTAACAGCTCTGTCGCTAATGCCGTTAAACGCTCCGTGGCCGCTTCCTTTTGAGCTAATAATGCTTCTTCGCGAGTTTTTACATCTTGCGTTTCATTAGAAGCAAAAGATACTCGGGCAGATAAGCTTTTCTCAACAACCTCTAACTCACGAATACGACTCGCTTGCTGCATTTCATCTTTTCGTAGTTGTTCACCGTCAAGTTTCAATTGCTCTACTTTGTCTCGCAATACTGCAAGCTTCTCTTTTTCATCCGAGACAGACTGTTCAGCACTATAAATAGATGCTTCCAACGATTCTAACTTTACTACTAAACCATCTAATTCTGCTTTCCTTGTAAAAAGTGAAGATTGTTGCTTCGTTGCACCACCTGTTAATGAACCACCTGCATTGACGATATCACCATCAAGTGTTACAACACGATATCTAAATCCGCATAATCGAGCAATTTGACTTGCACCTTCTAAATTTGATGCGACGATGACATTGCCAAGGAGGTTCTCGACAATTGTACGGTTCTCTTCACCGAACGTGACAAGTGCATCAGCCATTTGAACAAATGCTGGGTGCTCAGTAGCTAACTGGATCATAGATAGATTAATTTTTCGTGACTTGATAACTGTCTTCGGTAAAAATGTTGCGCGTCCAGCTCTCTTTTGTTTTAACCAATGAATCGCCTGTTGAGCATATCGTTCATCGGTTGTCACAATATGCTGAGAAGCTGCCCCTAATGCCGTTTCAATAGCCTGTGAATATTTCCCATCCACTTGGATTAACTCAGCAACAGCTCCCTCAATCCCAGCTAATTCACCTTTATCACGCGCTAATAATACTTCTTTTACTCCATGGAAGAACCCAGAGAAATCGGCTTCTAGTTCAGCTAACGTATCTTTTCTAGCCTTAAGTTGCTGCTGATGCTGATAAGCTTTATAAAGCATATCCTGCTTTTCATTAAACGATGCATTCACATTCTTAAGCTGTATTTGCAATGCTTCATATTGCTCAAGCTTGTTCTGTAATTCGCTTGTTGTTGTAGTATGATCAACAACTAGCTTCTCTTTTTCCGCTAAAGCTTGCGAAAGTTCTTGCCCGATTTCATCCGTTTGGCCTGACATTCGTGCCGCCATCGCTTTTTGCTGTACTATTTGTTGTTCAATATTTTTTAATTCATTTTTTACTGTTGCTTCTTCGTTTAAGGAGTCGATATATCGGTTTTTTTGTTCTTCAATTTCTTGTTCAATTTCAGAAACAGAGCGATTTAAAGATTGTTCTAATTGCTTAATGCTTTGTTTCAGCTCCGATACCTCTTGCTGCTTTTCTCCAAACAATTCTTTTTTCTCTTGCTCTTGAGCTATAAGAGACTCAACCTCATCTTTTGCTTCTTGTAATGCCGTATTTAATTGAAGTAGTTGATTAGAAGCATTTTGTCGCTTTTCAGCCATTAACGCTTTACGACCATCCCAGCGCTCTACCTCCATCGTTGCATTAACAAACTCAGCCTGAGTAGTATCTAAATAATCATCTAGCTCTTTTAAAAGCTTTCGAATACTGGCAGTTTGCTTTTCTATCGAAGAAATATGATGAGCTTGTTTTTGCTCTGTTTCATAAAGCTCTGTGTACTCTGTTTTTAGAGCATGCAAAGATTGTGCACAATTTTTTAAATCGTGCACAAGGATGGCAATATCAAAATCCTTTAACTCTGTTGACATTTGCACATAATCTCTTGCACTTGATGCCTGAATTTCTAACGGCTCCAGACGACTATCTAGCTCATGTAAAATATCTAAAACACGATACAAATTTTCATCTGTTTCAACAAGCTTATGCTCTGCCTTCTTCTTTCTTAATTTATACTTTAACACGCCAGCTGCCTCTTCAAAAATTGAACGACGGTCATCAGGTCGGCTATTTAAAATTTCATCAACACGGCCTTGTGAAATAATGGAGAAGGCCTCTTTCCCAAGTCCCGAGTCCATAAACAAGTCCGTAATATCCTTCAGGCGACACTGCTGGTTATTAAGTAAATATTCACTATCACCTGAACGGTATACGCGTCTTGTTACGCTGACTTCTGTATATGAAAAAGCAAGCTGCTCATCTGTGTTATCTAAAATAAGCGTTACCTCTGCAAAGTTTAGTGGCTTACGTGAGTCACTCCCAGCAAAAATAACATCCTCCATCTTTGCCCCACGTAACGACTTTGCCGATTGCTCCCCAAGTACCCAACGAATGGCATCAGTGACATTACTTTTCCCACTGCCATTTGGTCCAACCACTGCTGTAACACCGGGTACAAAATCAATTCCAATGCGCTCCGCAAAAGATTTAAAGCCAATCACTTCGAGTCGTTTTAGGAACATCTATTAAGCCTCCTCTTTTGCAGTGCGTTCACGCATCGTACGCATTGCACATTGCGCTGCTTGCTGCTCGGCTTCTTTTTTTGATTTCCCACGACCAATTCCAAGCTCCTGTCCATTCAACAGTACGCTCGATACAAAGGTACGGTTATGCGCTGGACCCTTTTCATCAACAATTTCATAATGAAGAAGACCGTTATTTGTTTGCTGCACCATTTCTTGCAATTGGCTTTTAAAATCCATCACATGCGAAAAAGCACCGACTTCTACTTTCGGGAATACGATTCGTTCTAAAAAGCACACAACCGTTTGTAAGCCTTGATCTAAATAAAGGGCGCCAACAAATGACTCAAATACATCTGCAAGTAGCGCTGGGCGTTCCCGTCCACCTGTTAATTCCTCACCTTTTCCGAGTAATACAAAGCGGCCAAAACCTAATTCATTTGCAAAGATAACAAGTGATGGCTCACATACTATGGATGCTCGTAGTTTCGTCAACTCACCCTCACTCATATTAGGGTATTTCTCAAAAAGGTATTTAGAAACAGACAGTTCAAGTACTGCGTCTCCTAAAAATTCAAGACGCTCATTATCCGTAAACAATTTACGGCGATGCTCATTCACATAAGATGAATGCGTGAATGCTTGATACAATAAATTTTTATTACTAAATGTGATATTTAATTCATGCTGTAACAGCTCGAATTGATTGCGTACTTTTTCAGGAAGCACGCCAGATTTCTGCATAGTTCCTTTTCTTTTCATAGCCATTGAACAATCTGCCTTCCTAATAGTTTCTACCGTTTAAGTGTACCTTTTTCAAGGCATTTATGCAAAATTATTTCGGCTTAAATGCAATGTTTTGGAAGTTTAATCATTTAATTTTTTTCCAAAATAAAAAAAAGGGACGTTCACAGTTCGCACAACGAACCATTTCGTCCCTTTTTTTAAATACACCTTAGCATTTTCTGCTCTTCACATGAAAGAAAAGCAAGAGTAATTTCTGCCAAAGGCTTTAACTTTATTGAATCATAAACTTTTATTGTAAAATGACCGCAGTCATGTCAACACCGCTAGAGGTGATTAATTTCTGCTAAATAAAGTTAAAACGCATTAGTTGATTTTAGTTTCGATGTATGAAATTGCAGAACCAACTGTTGAGATTTTTTCAGCATCTTCATCAGAAATTTCCATATCGAATTCGTCTTCAAGCTCCATTACAAGCTCAACTACGTCTAATGAGTCAGCACCTAAATCATCACGGAAAGAAGCTTCTAGAGTAACTTCACTTTCCTCAACACCTAAACGGTCCACGATTACTTTTGTTACGCGTTCTAATACTGTAGTCAAATTATTCACCTCCCCTCAAATGATTATACAAAAAATCATTATTTATGACTAATTGAAATTACATGACCATGCCGCCATCTATATGTAACGTTTGACCCGTCATATAGCTAGCATCATCTGAAGCTAGGAAAGTTACAGCCTTTGCGATATCCTCAGGCTGCCCAAGTTTTGCTAGCGGAATTTGCGTAAGCATACCTTTCTTTATATCTTCTGGTAGTTGATCAGTCATTTCAGTTTCGATAAAGCCTGGTGCAATCGCGTTTACTAAAATATTTCGTGATGCTAATTCCTTAGCAGTCGTTTTAGTTAATCCAATAACACCTGCTTTTGCAGCTACGTAATTAGCTTGCCCCGCATTACCAGCTACACCGACAATGGATGAAATATTAATGATACGGCCTGCACGTTGCTTCATCATTTGACGTGTTACTGCTTTTGTACAAAGGAAAACGCCCTTTAGGTTCGTATCTAACACATCGTCCCATTCATCTTCTTTCATACGCATTAACAAGTTATCACGTGTAATCCCCGCATTATTTACTAAAATATCAAGCGAGCCGAATGTTTTCACCGTTGCATCCATTAACGCTGTAACTTCCTCTGTTTTTGAAACACTTGCTTGTACAGCTATTGCCTCGCCACCATTTTCTTGAATCATTGCGACAACTTCTTCTGCTTTTGCTTGTGAACCGCTGTAGTTTACGACAACTTTAGCACCCTCATTAGCAAGCTTTAATGCAATAGCACGTCCTATTCCACGTGAAGCACCAGTTACAACAGCTACTTTACCTTCTAATTTACGCATTAATCGTCCACTCCTTCGATGCTTCTAGTACAGCCTCTAATGATGTTTCATCATAAACACAGTATGTCGTGACAGATCGATCGATTTTTTTCACTAATCCACTCAATACTTTTCCTGGTCCACATTCAATAAAGACATCCACACCTTGCGAAATCATTTCACGCACAGATGCTTCCCACTGCACAGCACTATATACTTGTTCTACTAGTTCATGTTGAATAGCCGGAACATCCTCTAGCTCTTTTCCCATTACATTACCGACTACTGGAATTTGCGGAACTGACAATGATATATCAGCCAACGCTTCTCTTAGCTTTTCAGATGATGGTCGCATTAACTCTGAATGGAATGGACCACTAACAACTAAAGGAATTGCTCGTTTTGCACCAGCTTCCTTAGCCGCTAAAGAAGCTTTTTCAACGCCTTCCTTTGTGCCAGAAATAACAATTTGTCCAGGACAGTTTACATTCGCTACTTGAACTGGATCACCTGCTACAGATACTTTTTCCGCTACTGCATGCAATGCCTCAAGCTCCATCCCTAATATGGCAGCCATAGCACCTTGCCCTGCAGGTACAGCTTCATTCATATAAAGTCCACGCTTATGCACAACAGATACGGCATCCTCAAACGACAGCACACCAGCGATTACTAATGCGCCATATTCCCCAAGTGAATGTCCAGCTGCATAATTTGGCATAATACCTGCTGCACGTAATTTTTCAGCAACCATCACACCTGTAGTTAGAAGTGCAGGCTGAGCATGGTAAGTTAATGTCAACTCCTCAGCCGGTCCCTCTAGCATAAGCTTAGATAGCTCAAAGCCAAGTGATTGATTTGCACGCTCATAAAATGCTTTACTTTCTGCCGAATTCTCAATAAACTCTTTCCCCATCCCAACTACTTGAGAACCTTGGCCTGGAAAAATAAATGCTATTTTTGTCATTTTTTATTAATCCCCTTTTTAATCAATTCTGCCTCGGCATAATTTGCGTCCGGAATCGGCTTTGCGCCTAGGCCTGCACGAGGGCCGACACGATGTCGGTCATTTCGGTAATGCCACAGGACGTGGCGTTCTTAGACTGAGTTCCTCTATTTTAGTGGGTGTTTGGACACCCGCCGAAAGAAGTTAATCGATTTCTATGTGACGTACTGTATCTGTAATTGTCGAGATGACTGTATGCTCAACCATCGTATTCGCTTGGCGAATTGCACTGTATATTGCTTTAGCATTGGATGAGCCATGCGCCTTAATCACAGGTGCTTGTAAACCAAACAAACCTGCACCACCGTACTCCGTATAGTCCATTTTATTTTTTAGGTCGCGTAAATTATTTTTCATAAGTACTGCCGAAATTTTTGTTTTAGTTGAAGCCATAAACGCCTCTTTTAACATTGAAAATAACGCGCCAGCAGTACCTTCTATTGATTTAAGCACCATATTACCTGTAAAGCCATCTGTTACAACAACGTCTGCTACCCCTTCAAGTAAATCTCGAGCTTCTACGTTGCCGATAAAGTTTAAATCTGCTTCTTTTAATAAGCCAAAAGCGGCCTTTGTTAATTCATTCCCTTTTTTATCCTCAGTACCGATATTTAACAAGCCGATACGCGGCTTTTGTAAGCCACCTACCTTTTTCGCATAAATATCTCCCATAATTGCATATTGCAATAAATGCTCAGGTCGCGCATCTGCATTCGCCCCTAAATCAAGCATTAAAAAGCCCTTACCATCTAAAGTAGGAAGTGTAGTAGCTAGAGCAGGTCTAGCAATCCCCTCAATTCGTCCTACTTTAAATAAGCCTCCTGCCATTAAAGCACCTGTATTACCAGCTGAAAGACAAGCATCCGCCTTACCTTCTTCAACTGCATCCATCATTCGTGCCATCGATGAATCCTTTTTACGACGAACCGCGCGTGCTGGATCGTCTGTCCCTTCGACAACTTCATCACAATGTACTACAGTTAATCGATCATGTATTTTTATAAATGGCTCAAGCTTTTCCTGCTGACCATATAATTGAATTTCTAAATTCGGAATTTGCTCTAAAGCTAATAAAGCACCTTCAACAACTGATTTTGGTGCGTTGTCTCCACCCATTCCATCAAGCGCTAATTTCATTGTTGTTCACCTTTACCTTTCGTGCGGTACATATCAAATTCACCAACAAAAACTGTTTCACCGTTAACAGTGGACGTTAACTCTACTTTTGTACGATGACTTTTTTCATCACGTCCGATAACGATTGCTTTTGTAATAACACGATCTCCAGCTCTAACAGGTTTCACAAAGGAAATGTTAGAATGTACTGTTAATGCTAGTTCATCGTCAATAACTGCTACCGCTAATGAGTTTGCCTGCGCAAACAAATGATGTCCACGTGCGATGCCATTGCGCTGAAAAACATGTTCTTCTTTTACGTCAAAAATAGATAATGCACGATTATCCAATTCAATATCAATTATTTCTCCGATTACTTCATCAATCGGTAGTGATTTTACTTCATTTTCATAGGTTTTTGAAGCAACATCTTTAATTCGTTCTCGTAATTCCGGAATCGCTAACTCCATACGATCTAAACGAATTGTTTGGACACTAACCTGAAACTGTGTTGCTAGCTGTTCATCTGTGACGAATGGATTATCAGCTATCGTTTCGGATAATAGTCGCTGTCGCTCTTTTTTCGTTCGTCTCAACATCATTCGCCACCTTTTTAGTTGTTATTAGCACTTGGTACTAATATCAGTATATAGAGTATAAAAAAAGAATGCAAGACTTGTTTTATAAACAAGTGCTCACATTCCTATTTGAGCATCGATATTCAACTAATCGAAGCGATCCCCTTGTAAAACGCCAGAATTTTCAAGCATGTCACGTAAATATTTATACTCATCATCATGCCAAAAAGCATCTGTTTCAATCATATCCGTCGCATCTTTTCTCGCAGTTTCAAGTATTCGATAATCGTGCACTAAATCCGCTACTTTAAAATCTGGCAAGCCACTTTGTTTACGACCAAAGAAATCCCCTGGACCACGTAGTTCCAAATCCTTTTCAGCAAGGCGGAAACCATCATTCGTTTCCGTCATCGACTGCATTCGCTCTTTACCTTCATCGGATTTCGGATCGGCAAGCAACACACAATACGACTGATGTTCTCCTCGTCCAACACGCCCTCGTAGCTGATGTAGCTGAGCTAAGCCGAAGCGTTCAGCGTCATAAATAATCATAAACGTTGCATTCGGCACGTTAACCCCAACCTCAACAACGGTTGTAGACACAAGCACATGAATAGTTCCTTCACTAAAGGCTCGCATGACAGCGTCTTTTTCATCAGCAGTTAGACGACCATGCATTAATCCGACATTGTAGCGCCCACTAAAATATGTTGCAAGCTGCTCATAAATTTCTACAGCATTTTGTACATCTAGCTTGTCTGATTCCTCGATCAGCGGACAAATAGCATACGCCTGTCTACCGGCGGCAAGCTCTAATTCTAGCTTTGACATAACAGAACCAAATTGCTCTTTTTTCATCCAATGTGTTTCAATTTGCTTACGCCCTGCCGGCATTTCATCGATCATTGAAACATCCATTTCTCCAAATGCTGTAATCGCTAGAGTACGCGGGATTGGTGTTGCCGTCATAAAGAGCACATCTGGGTTTTCTCCTTTATCACGCAATATTCTACGCTGCTCAACACCAAAACGGTGCTGTTCATCTGTAATAACAAAACCTAGCTTGTAAAAAACGACATCTGGCTGAATTAGCGCATGTGTACCAATTAAAATATCGATGTCTCCATTTACTAGTTCTTCTAAAAGCAAACGACGTTCCTTCGCCTTCGTCGATCCCGATAATAAAGCTACACGTACGCCAAATGGCTCAAACCATTCCTTCAAACTCTCAGCATGCTGCTCTGCTAAAATTTCCGTTGGTGCCATTAATGCCCCTTGAAAACCAGCAGTTATAGCCGCATATAAACATATTGCCGCGACAACAGTTTTCCCTGACCCTACATCACCTTGGAGTAAGCGGTTCATACGATGTGGCTCTTTTAAATCTTTGCAAATTTCATTGACGACGCGTTTTTGCGCACCCGTTAATTCATATGGTAACGATGCAATAAAGGCACGTATCTTTTGCAAATCAAACTGTATAACAGTACCGTGCTCACTGTCCTTTCGAATTTTACGTAACGCTTGAACACGTAGTTGAAAGTTTAGTAACTCTTCATAGGCAAAGCGCCTTCTAGCCTGCTTTGCATGTCCTGCATCAATAGGAAAATGTATTCCCTCAAGCCCATCACGTATTGTAGCGAGCTTATAATCCGTGCGTAAGCGCTGTGGAACAGCATCAGGTATGTCAGCACCAAACTCATCTAGCCCCTGGCGCATATATTTACGAAAACGTTTTTGCGGGATTAAACCTTTTAAACTATAAACAGGTTCAAAGTCAACTTGATCTGTCTTAGGACCAAATGTTACAGACGTTCCATTAATAACTTGTCTGCCCCTGTCCCATTTACCTGTAACGGTAATAATTGCTCCAGGTACAAGCTTTTGCTTTAAGTAGCCTTGATTAAAAAAAACAACCTTCACTAAATGTCGACCCGCCAGCACCGTCACTTGTAATCGTGATTTATTGCGACCTAAAAACAATACTGTTGGTTCACGCTCAACTTTACACTCAACAGTGACACGTTCATTATGTGGTGTTTGCGCCAAATCTTTTAAACGAAAATCCTCGTGCCGATGCGGAAACGTCCATAACAAATCAGCTACCGTCTCGATGCCCAATGCTTCTAAATGTCCTGCTGTTTCTTTCCCGATTCCCTTTAAATTAGTAACGGGGTTCGTTAAATCAGTCACCTTGCACGACAGCCCCTTCTAAATTTTTCACCACAAGTACTTTATCTACAGTCATTCGTATCACCATACTATTTTTCAGCATATGAGTTTCCCCTTTCTTACGATTACTCTAAGCTCGTTTTAGCATTTAAACATTTGAACACGTATTATTCTCCATATTATTATATAACTTTTCATTTTAAGTAAGATAGCAATTCAATTCATTTATAGTTAATTATAACGAATGAATAATCACTTTTCTTGGTGATACCCCTAATTCTAGACTCATCACCGTAACGAGTGGTTGATTTCCGTTCCGGCTGAACGCTTTGTTGGTCACGAAGATCAACTTATATACATGGCATACGTTTTATCTTCACAGCGATTGTTTTCGTAGCGAAAGTGAAACGTCAGATACAAATGTTTATTGTATCGAAAGCATAGCGACAGATACAGAAGTAGAATATCACCAAGAGAATGTATCCTCTTTGCCCAAACTACCCTTCCGTACTATTTCAACATAGTTTTCATTTTCTCCATACATGTAGAACCTCAAAAAAACACGCCTTCCACTTAGGAAAAGCGTGTTTACTATCTTTTATTTTTGAAGTGACTTAATACTTTCTAAATTGCCATTATCAAAAATGGCTCTGCTAATAGCTTTACCTGTTGGAGTTGCAGCTAGGCCTCCACGGGCAGTTTCTTTTAAATTCGGACTCATAGATTGTCCAATTCGATACATTGCGCCAATCACCTCATCACACGGGATGCGACTTGTAACCCCCGCAAGTGCCATATCCGCTGCCACAAGTGAATTCGCCGCTCCCATAGCATTCCGCTTAACACAAGGAACCTCTACTAATCCAGCTACTGGATCACAAACAAGCCCTAGCATATTTTTGAGTGTAATGGCAAACGCTTCTGAACATTGCTGCGGGGTACCACCAGCCATCTCAACAATTGCAGCCGCTGCCATACCAGCAGCTGAGCCAACCTCTGCTTGACAGCCACCGGCAGCGCCTGAAATCGAAGCATTATTGGCAACAACGAAGCCAAAAGCACCCGACGTGAATAAATAACGAATCATTTGCTCACGTGTCGGATTTAGCTTGTTCTTCACTGCAAACAATGTCCCTGGTACAACTCCAGCCGAGCCTGCAGTTGGGGTAGCACAAATTGTACCCATAGCCGCATTAACTTCATTTGTCGCAACCGCTTTACTTACCGCATCTAGTAATAAATCCCCCGACAATGAATTTCCTTGTGCAATGTAATTCTGAAGCAATACCGCGTCACCGCCTGTTAAGCCCGTTACAGATTTAACACCATTCAAGCCTCTTTCAATAGCTTCCTCCATCACCGTTAAATTATTGTCCATTTGCTGTATAATTTCTTCTCTAGTGCGTCCAGTTATTAACATTTCCTGCTCTATCATAATTTCAGATATTAGTTTTCCTTCTTGCTCTGCTCGTTCAACTAGTTCACGAACATTATGAAACAATACGTCCATATCGGGACACCTCCTTAGTTATTAATTTTAGAAACCTTCGAAATATGTGGTATTAAAGAAATTTGTTGTAATACTTTATCCTCGATGTTTTGATCGACTTCTATCACCATAAGGGCTGTTAAACCACGTTCAATACGAGAAACTTCCATATGCCCAATATTGACCGCATGCATCGCTAAGCAATTTGCCACATTGGCAATACAGCCAGCACGATCATCATGGACAACAAGAATCGCTGGCATGCCACCTGTTAGACGCAGCTTGAAGCCATTAACCTCACTAACTTCAATCTTACCGCCACCGATTGAAATACCAACAACGGACATCTCTCCTTCATCATCGCCAATTACAAGGCGAGCCGTATTCGGATGTTCCATGTTAGCTGTTTCTGGGATAAACTCATAGTCTAATCCCGCCTTTTCTGCATCGGCAAAAGCAGTTTTAATTCGCTCATCGAATGTATCGTAATTTAATAGACCCCCAATCAAAGCTACATCTGTTCCATGTCCTTTATACGTTTCCGCAAACGAACCATATAAGTGTATTTTTGCCCACTTTGGTTGTCTTCCAAATAAATCTCTAGCAACACGCCCAATTCGTGCCGCACCTGCGGTATGAGAAGAAGAAGGCCCAATCATCACCGGTCCAATAATATCAAATACTGAAGTAAACTTCATACTAACACCCCTCTATTCTATCTATATAATATTTTTGATTTTTTACTTATATAATGCTTGATAGTTACTATAAAAGCAAAGCATTTCTTTATCAACTTTCAGAAAATTTAAGCGACTATAATTTACACAGTGGAATTTTTAATTAACTTTTGTCTACTCCAAAAAAACAATAATTTCAAATTGCTGATATTCCAGCATTTACAAACACATCGTCTTCTGGATACGCACACCAAATCGTTTATTTCAGCTGATTTATATCCAATATAATCCCCTAGTCTCTTTGTACCATAAACAAAAGCAGTACACATTGTGTGCACTGCTTTATCTACTCATTCATAAAGTAGCATCGGATTATTCTACTGAAATAATATACGGATATAATCCTTGTTTACCATTAAATAACTCTACTTCAACCTCTGGATAATTCTCTTCAATAAATTTCACTAATTCTGAAGCATTTTCTTCCGTTGTATCTTCACCATAAATGACTGTTACAATTTCTGCATCTTCATCCACTAAATCAGTAATTACCTTCTCAGCGGCATCTTTTAATGCCGGAGTAGATAATACAATTTTACCTTCTGCAAGAGCCATGAAATCGTCCTTATGAATTTCCACACCATCAATTGATGTATCTCGAACTGCATAAGTTACTTGACCTGTTTTAACATTTGCATAAGCTTCTGTCATTGTTGCTTGGTTCATTTCAACTGTCGCCTCTGGATTAAACGATAAAATCGCTGCCATACCTTGAGGGATTGTTTTCGTTGGAACTACAGCCGCTTCTATATCTAATAGCTCTACTGCTTGTTCTGCTGCCATGACGATATTTTTGTTATTCGGTAAAATCAATACTTTTTCAGCACCAATTTCCTGTACCGCCTTCACAATATCTTCAGTTGAAGGGTTCATTGTTTGACCGCCTTCAATAACATAAGAAGCACCAATTGAACGAAGTAATTCAGCAACTCCCTCGCCCATTGCAATCGTTACAATTGCATATGGATGCTTTTCTGCTTTTTTGACTGGAGTTGGTGCTTTATGATCCTCACCAACAATGGCAGAATGCTGTTCACGCATATTGTCGACCTTAATTTTAATAAGGCTACCATATTTTTGACCCATTGCTAAAACAGAGCCTGGTTGCTCAGAATGAATATGCACTTTTGCGATCTCTTCATCAGAAATAACAAGTAAAGAATCACCTAGTGGGTTTAATTCATTACGGAATTGTTCCTCGCTAAACGGCTCTTTTCCTTCTTCAAAACGTACCATGATTTCTGTACAATACCCAAACTCAATATCCGAAGTATCCATGAAATCTTGCGCTCTATGATGTTCTGCATTAATTAAATCATCTAAAGTTGCTTCATTTTTCACCGGTAATGGCTCACCTTTTAAGGATGCTAAAAATCCTTCATACACAAACAATAGACCTTGGCCGCCACTATCTACAACACCTACTTCTTTTAAAACAGGTAAAAGATCAGGTGTACGCTCTAATGAAGCCTGTGCTTCAGCAGTAAATGCTTCCATTACTGCAATGATATCGGTTTCAGTTTCTGCCACTTCCACGCCTTTTTTCGCCGCTTCACGTGCAACTGTTAAAATTGTACCTTCAACCGGTTTCATTACTGCTTTATAGGCAGTTTCAACGCCAGCTTGGAAAGCACCCGCTAAGCCCTTAGCATCAATTGTCGCTTCTTTTTCAATAAATTTACCAAAGCCACGGAATAACTGCGATAAAATAACGCCAGAATTCCCGCGTGCTCCCATAAGTAAACCTTTTGATAAAGCTTGGGATGTTTTGCCGATATGTTCTGAGACATACTGCTCCGTTTCCTTTGCTCCAGATGTCATCGATAAGTTCATATTCGTTCCTGTATCACCATCTGGTACTGGAAATACATTTAATGAATCAACATAATTTGCATTTTGGAATAGGTGATGGGCACCCATTTGCACCATTTCTGCAAACTTTATTCCGTCTAAAGACTGCATTAGATTTAGTTCCTCCTCTTAATCATTCGCTACACGAACGCCCTGCACAAAGATATTGACAGATTTTACGCTCATACCTAATGTTTTATCCACTGTATATTTCACTTTCGATTGTACTTGATAAGCAACTTCCGAAATTTTTGTCCCGTAACTAACAATAATGTACATATCAATATGTAAATCGTCGTCCTGTTTTCGAATTACAACACCTTTTGCAAAATTTTCTTTACGTAAAATATCAGTTAGACCATCACGAATTTGATGTTTAGATGCCATGCCAACAATACCGTAGCATTCTACAGCAGCGCCACCAGCTATTTGTGCAAGTACATCTGTTGAAATATCAATTTGGCCGAATTCATTGTTTAACTCAATTGACATAGAAATGCCCCCTTGGCTCTTTTTGACTAAATGATATTGTAACACTTTCGTTATACATTAAGCAACCTTGGAAGGCATGAAAGCGCACTGTATCAACGTTTTTCTGACATTATAAAGGCAAACATACATCTTCATCGAAATTTCCACTTTTGCTGTAAAAGTTGTTACGACCGTGGTGCTTTGCTGTGTATAATGCTTGATCAGCTAATTCACAGCATGTTTTTAATTGCTCGCTATTTGTAATTTTAACATGGCACATCCCGATGCTGACCGTTACAATATCAGCTACTATCGAATGCTCATGACGAATGTTTAAGTTGCGTACTTCCTCTAAAATTTCCTCACAAACATGCTCTGAAAACTTGGCGGCATGCTGGCTAACAATTACGAATTCTTCGCCTCCCCAACGTGCTGCAAATGCATTATATTTTTCTGCAATTTCATTTAAAAGAGCCGCCACTTTTATTAATGCTTCATCACCTTGTAAATGACCGTAATAATCATTAAAATTTTTAAAGAAATCAATATCGATCATCATGACAGATAAAGATTTTGATTTACTAAGTTGTTGACCAATTTGTGTCAATTTATTATTTAAAGCCCGTCGATTGGGTAAATTGGTCAACGTATCCCGAAGTGCTTGCGCTGATAGTTCATTATTTTTCTCAGCTAATAATTTTGACAATTTCTTGGATTTCGTCATTTCTTCTTGCAATAAAATATGTTCTTTCGTAAATTGTCTTTGCATTTTATAAGTATGTCGCTGAATAACTAGCCCTATAGGAATAATAAGGGACATCGGTAAAAGTATTTTAATACCTTCGCCTGATATCCCAACACTCAGATAAGCACTTATTAAAATTGGTGGTACTGTTATTACCATAATCCGAAAAATTTTCCGGAAAGGGATGGAAAAAACAGTGCAAATCATTAAAAATAGTACCTCATAAAGAGCTGCATGTTTAAAGAAATAAACGTCCATTACAGTTATTACAGTAATCAATAACAATATCGTATAGATATATGCAAGTAAGATAGATTCATATTTTCGCATATTAAACGTTGTAACCCGAAATTTCTTCTCTTTTACAAATACTAACACCGCTAAATCTATATAAAACAATATCGTGTGAATAGCTATATATGCTGGCACCATCGCTCTTTCTGAATTCGAAAAGAAGACCTCACCATAATGAATAATCGTAATGATAGTTGATATATACATCAATGTCCATGCTACCACTCGCATCCGTTTTAAATTAAATTGAATCATTTCTTTCTGTATAGAGAGAACTAGCTTTTCTTGATTTTCCATAATGTCCGCTCCTAATAAAACAAACTTGCAAAAACATTTGTTGCTGTCGCACAGAAAACATTGCTGAATGAAGATAATTTGTTCTATTTTTATCGTCTAAATAATGAAAAATACAAGTATTCTTTGCAAAGTTGTTGAAAAAGGAACTACTCTACCTTGGCTGATTTTCGTAGTCAAAAACAAATTTTCTAGATCTGGCGTTCCACTTTCGCTGTTTAAAATCTCGAATCAATAAAAAAAGCTGATGTTTATATACACCAACTTTTTTAACAAAATTGAAATTACATATAATTTTTGTAAACTCCGAAAAGTTCAAAGTGAATATTACGGCTCCTCACCATATAATCGAACAGAATAAATATATAAACAGCGCTTCGATTATACATCCCTTGATGCCATTCTATTCCTTAAATCAAAACAGGCTTTTAATAAGCGAATCAATCATCACTGGCATTTCCTTAAATGCACTATCCACATGTAGTCTTTCCGTCTTTTGGTGAGCATCCTTCCCAAACGGTCCAACATTTAAAACTGGTCCCTTTAATGAGGACATTTCCTCAAACGGAATACTATATGTCTCTCCCCATACAGGCGTGTTTCGTTCGAATGCTATCCATTCATTAGAGTTATCCGAATAATTGACATAGCTCAAATCACAAATTCCATTAAAATAGTGAATTTGCTCCACTTCAATATTAAATGTTTTGGCTGTTTTCTTCATCAATTCAATGGATCGAATAACAAGAGAATCATTAGATGAATTGATTGCCGGATAGTAAGGTGGTGCATATAACAACACTGTCGCTGGTGATAGTTCCTGACAACGAATCATTAGCTGATCCACAATGCGAATAGATTTCTCTCGATCATCCCATGCGCTATTTTCAATAACTTGACTTTTAATTAAATCTACTTCCTTGGCGCCTAATTTATTAATCGCATACTCTAAAAGTGCCTCATAACGAAGTACGTTTACTTCACCTACACCTTGTACCTTTTCTCGCTCACAAATTCGCTTATACTGTTCATTACAAGCTGACATTGCTTCCAATGCAACTTGTTCAAAAATATCCATTACTTGCGATGCTGTGCGCTTTAATAAAAATACATTGTAAAGGGCTGCTGCACGATATGGTGTTTGTGTAGAATACTCCATTTTCAAATCTTTTAATTGTAAGGATACAGGTAATGGCGTACTTTCACCGAGATCTGTCTCACGGAAAACAGGATTCCACTCCATATGCTGCGTCATGTAGGAAGCAATAAAATTTGCGGTCATTCCTTTTAATGGCTCACCCACATGTGTCTCTTTTCCGTAAAATAAGGCAGCAGGCATAATTTTACCGATAGTTCCTGAATAAATATATTCATTGATATCAGCTGGACCTTGTGAAAAAGAAGGCTCACTATTTAAAAATAGTTTATAAGAGAGTCCATGCTGTTCACGAAGTCTGACAAGCTCTACAACTGCTGCTCGCATTCCAGCAGAATTCACTTCTTCATCTGGCACCGCCGTTAAAATAAGGTTGATGGGCCATTCTTCGATACTTGCCTTTTCAATCAACTGCATATGCAAAGCAAGCCCCATTTTCATATCCATCGTTCCACGACCGAATAAATAGTTGCCTGATTCCAAATCAATTCTTGCTGCTTCAGGTAAATCCTTTTTGTATTTTGGTTCCATTAGCTTTTTTGTCAGCTCTTCAGGGTAAAAGGCTAATGGTTCCAGCTCGCCATATTCTTCAGTATGGACCGTATCAAAATGACTAATTAACACAACCGTTTCTGTTGCAGAAGGATGCTTATACAAGGCAGTTACAGCATTGCGTTCAAGACCTGCATCATGTAATTCAATAAATTCCGGGTTTTCCTGAAAATAAGAAAGCGTTTGCAATTTATTTTTTAATTTATAGGCAAATTCATGTTCACCTTTAGTTAATGTCCTACTCTCCGATACGAAAAAACATATACATTTCTTAAAAATGTAGACATATCTACTGTGACACAACTTATATCTTCCGACTTTCGTATTTGTGTCTTCCTTATTCTTCGAGTCTGGTTTCGCAAAAAGCTACTGCCATTTAATATGACTCTCCAAAGGCTTAAATTCCGCAGTATCATTGCGTACACATCTAAGGTTTAGTTTCGGTTAATTTCCTCAGATTGAATAATTTGCTAAATTAATATTTTCGTTCAAATCTCGACCAAACTTTATTCCGCAAGAGCAGATAAATAATCTGTCTTTCAGTCTCAAATCTGATTTGATTTGTCCACAACTAGAACAAGTTTTGGATGATGGAAACCATCTGTCGGCTTCAATAAATTCAATTCCGTATTTTTGACATTTGTATTGAATTTGCCGTTTGAATTCATATAGCTTTTGCCCGGCTACCGCCTTCGCCAGATATTTATTTTTCATCAACCCTTTTACATGTAAATGTTCCATTACAATACGAGATAGCTTGGTTTTCACAATCTCATTAGAACATTGATATAAATGATTTGTTCGGATGTCATTAAGTCACTTATATAAATTGCGGATTTCAGAGTTTAGCAAATTTCCCAATGGACATTCATTCCATGCGTATCACCTCTCTTTCACTCGGATAAAATCACATTACCCTATTTAGAGAGTTTGTTAACATTTTTATAGTTGTATATGTTTTTCTTGTTCACATGAAGGCGCAACCCTTCATGCAGTCTTTCTCTCACGAGTAGACCTCTTATGCTTTCACATAAGCGCAGACTATATCTTCATCTTATCCTCTGATAAGAGCCACATTTTTCTTCCGCCATTCGCTTGCGGTTTTACTCTCCCTCAAGGAGATAGTCGTTGAACGTCTTCCTTGTCTCATGAGAGATTTAGGAGTTTCGCTGCTAAACATCCATTGCCAAAGCACTTAGCGCCACCGTTTTCCGTTGTCACGATGATCCTTTACGGACACTGAGTGATTTTTTTCAGCTTATGCCATCCTTGTTGTTTTTTCTGCTTTCGCACCGTTACGTCTGCCGTTTCCAGCTCCGCTTTGGTCACAAGGCTTTAGGAGTTAAAAGCAATTAACGTGGAGTTCGCACCAATCGCTTGATACGAAGGGTATTCTGTTAGAAATTTATGCTTCTATACAGATTTGTATAGTTTTGTCTAAATTCGTTGTAACAGTTTAGTTACCCAACTGACAAGTTCACATAATAATGCGCGTAGTTTTTCAGGTGTATTCCAAAGATAATTAGTCATAATCATTCTCCTTCATTTTCTCAAAATCGAAGCATTTCGTTTCAATGTAAATCAAACGATTCCTCATATTGGTGTTCACCAAAAGTTGTGGATGACATTTGTTAAGACATAGCAGGATCATCGTACGCCCTAGGAAGGTTTGCTCTGTGCGAAAGAAGCGACAGCAACAACAAATGTTTTAACTGTGCGAAAGCGTAGCGACAGCAACAAATGTTTTAACTGTGCGAAAGCGTAGCGACAGCAACAAAACGCTCAGGCGGAAACGGACATCAGCCACACATCATGGTGACGAGCTAATCTCAGAAGAAACTGTATTTGATTTACTCAATTTCAATTTATAGAAAATCATGCAAGCAATAAAGAACCCAACTCCATATAATAAACCAGCTCTTTGTGTTGGGTCGAATGCTAAAAAGACAAGAATTAGCATACAAAAAATAATACAGAACACCGGGATCAATGGATAAAATGGCGTTTTAAATTTTAAATTAGCCACATCCCCTCCTGCTTTCACATAACGATACCGGAACATCAATTGAGATGCGCAAATTCCCATCCATGAAATTGTTACAGAAATTCCTGCAATAGACATGAGTAAAACAAATACTGCATCTGCTTCCATCACACTCGTTAATAAAGAAAGCAGCGAGAAAAGCATCGTAAAAACGAGTGCATTAAATGGCACTTTATTTTTCGTTAGTCGTCCAAATAGTTTAGGCGCCATTCCCTCTTTTGACATCGACCATAATAAACGTGTGGACGCATAAAGACACGAGTTACCTACTGATAATATCGCCGTTAAAATAACAAAGTTCATGATGCCAGCTGCATATGGAACACCAGCTAAATTCATCAATGTGACAAATGGACTTTCCAATAGTCCAAGCTCCGTTGAAGGGAATATCGCAGATAAAACAATAATAGAAGCAATATAGAAAACAATAATCCTAAAAAGAATTGTCTTTATTGCCCGAGGAATATTTTTTTCCGGACTTTCAGTTTCTCCTGCAGCAATACCAACAAGTTCAGAACCTTGATAAGAAAAGATAACATTCATCATTGTGACAAATATGATTGAAATACCTGCCGGAAATAAACCAGATGGTGCTAAATTCGTAAATTGTGGTGTCGGACGATCAGCTAACGGAATCATTCCAAAGATTGCTGCAACTCCTATAACGATAAATGCAATCACCGCAATAACTTTAATACTTGCAAACCAAAATTCCGCTTCCGCAAAGCCTCTTGTTGTTAATGCATTTAGAGTAAATAACAGGACCATAAATACGGCACACCAAATCCAAATAGGAACATGCGGGAACCAATGCTGCATCAAAATTCCTGCTGCTGTAAATTCCACCCCCGCTGTGGCAGCTGATCCGACAAAATACATCCATCCTAAAGAAAATCCTGCTGAAGGACTAATAAAACGTGTTGCATAGGTTTGGAAAGAACCAGTTACAGGCATATACACCGCTAATTCTCCAAGACAATTCATAACCATGTACAATATTAAGCCACCAAATAAATAACCAATTAATGCCCCTCCAGGACCTGCCTGATTAATTGTAAAGCCAACATTTAAAAATAGCCCCGTTCCAATAACTCCTCCGAGCGATAGCATTAATAAATGACGACTCTTCATTGAACGGTTTAATTGATGATCTTGCCGTTGTTCCCCTTTACTCAACATCCATCCCCACTCTCTAGTTGCAATCAATATATTGAATATTCCGATATCAATTCTACTAAAGTACCCAATCAATTTATCCACATTTGACTTCTTTCAGCGGGTGTCATGGAATTATGCCGAGACATAGTTGATATTGATTGGGTATTTTTTTATTGACCTAAAAACGTAATGATAAACAACTTAGCCCACCATCATGTTTTCTAAATTCCGACATTTCAAGCTCAATTGTTTGGTAGCCTAAATCGTTTAATTTACGATTTGTTTCTGGATAGCCTGCTGGAATAATGACATAATCATTTACTTGAATACAGTTTGCTGAATACTCATCTTCTTTTGGAATAATAATTTTTTCATAGGATTCGAATGCAGGATGATCGATAAACTCCCCCGCTACTACCATACGATTTTCTCCAACATACGCGATGCCCGTCTTTAAATGGAAAAATTCTGTTAGCGGAACAATCGTTGCCTCATAGCCTTCTTTTTCTACGATTTCTTTAAATTGTCGAGCCCCTTCTTCATTTGTACGATCTGAGATGCCGACATAAAAATTTTTTTCTGCCTGCAATACATCTCCGCCATCAAGTGTTCCAGTGCCATCGATATAATATAATTTTTCATAGAACTTTTTAACTGCTGGTACGATCTCCTCAATCTCACGATTACGAGCTTCGGCCCCTGGATTTGAGATAATGGCAAATTCAGATGTTAAAACAGCCGTATCCTCTACGAATGTTGAATCTGGAAAGGCTTCATTCGCTTGAAGCTGTGAAACCTCCACGCCACATCTTTTTAAGGCTTCAACATATTTTTCATGCTGCTCAAATAATTTTTCTAAAATCGGTTTTCCTAAGTCGCTAGTCGTTAAACCATTTACATAACTATTTCCTGGGTCTTTTACAATAACATTTTTAAACATTTTACTTCATCTCCTTTTTTTCTCTTACTACTGGGCAGGTTAAACATGTTGGTCCACCTGTTCCTTTTATCGAAATTTCATTTCCTTTATATTCATAAACTGTTACACCTGCATGAAGTAATTGTTGCTTGGTCATTGGATTTCCAATTGGAACAATACATACTCTAGGCGCAAGTGCTAGAACGTTACAACCTAGCGCATCATACTCATCTTTCGGCACCTCAACTAATTGAATACCTCGGTCGATTAGAAGCTGACGGAAGAAAACTGGCATTAATCGTGAATGTACAACCGCTAAATCCTTATCTACCATACTAATGAAAGACATTAAGTGTAAACATTCTGCTTCACCTAAATCATGCGGTAGCTGTACAACAATGAATTCATCGACCACATCCTTCGTCATGTCTTTTAGCTGACGAATAGCTTCATCATTCGTTCGATACCCTCGACCTACAACAAGTGTACGATCATCAAGCCAAACAATATCGCCACCATCTGATACCGCCTCTCCAGTCAATTCTCCGATAACCGGAATACCCTTTTCCTGTAAAAACTCTTTATAAACAGCTGCTTCTGGCTGTCTTGATTTTTTACCGGATTTTAAGATAATAGCACCATTTGGTGTGAATTTTACTGGATCATGCGCATACAGCGAATCGAGCCCTACTTCATCTGATTCTGGTAAAAAATCAATTTTTTCAACATACTTTTCTAGAATGCTCATAAATTGTGCATATTCTTTAAGAGCCTCATTATAGCTAGGTTCCGATAAGTAGTTAAATGTTTTCCATTCATCGCTAAGATGTTCTTGGTTTCGAAAAGCATCTTTTGGATGTTTTACTATTACGTGTCTCAAAGGTGCATACATTGATGAACAATAATGCATTCCTTTCACCCCTTTTCCGCGTAGTGGAAAACGTTTCCGTTAAGAGGAAAGTTTATATGAAAAATATATGTGCTTTAAGATATAATGTCAATATATTTAGAAAAATTTATATATTCATTCTCTTTAAGGATAACAAAACAAATATCCACGATTATGTATCTAGACGTAGACAATGAATAAAAATAAAATAAATGAAAGAGAGGTGGGTTATAAATGCAATTATTAGAACGAGCTATGACAATCGCTAAAGTTTTGGCTTCTGAAGCAAATGAAAACAGTTTGTCCATTTCAGAGCTTTCGGCAAGATGCAATTTACCACTTAGTACACTACATAGAATTTTAAAAGCGATGATTAAAGAGGGAATGATTGAACAAGACGATCAAACTAAACAATATCGTCTCGGTACAATATGGATGGAACTTGGCCTACAAGTGTATGATACGATGGACTACATTAGTAAAATTAGGCCAGAACTAGAGTGTTTAGCAAGAGAAGTCGAGGAAAGCGTCTATTTAAGTAAGCCCGCTGGTTTAGATACAATTATCATTGAAAGAATTGACAGTACAACTAACCCGATTCGAATTTACGATCAGTTAGGCATTCGTATTCCGATGAATATCGGGGCTGCAAATAAAGCAATTTTAGCCACAATGCCTATTTCTCAAGCAAGGGAAATTATTGAACAGCTTATTCCTCATGAAGAAATCTCTGAATTAGAGTCACAGCTCGATCAAATTAGGCTACAAGGGTTTGCCATTAGTCATGGGGAAAGAACGGCTGGAACATCCTCGATCGCAGTATCCATTGTAAATGGTTTCAATGAAATAGTCGGTGCAATAAGTATAGGTTTTGTTAGCTTTAACGCTTCAGCAGAACATACTAATACTCTTACAGAGCGTTTAGTGAAAACTGGTAAACGTGTTTCCATGAAGCTTGGCTACCGAGGAAAATAAAACGTTATGGAAGTGAGTTTTCTTTATCCCCTACTGATTATGAGCCTTCTCCAATCGGGCGGAATAAAATTGAAAACTTCCAATTATTTCTCCTAATAATTGTTTCATCTAGGAATTATCACCCATTATTTAACAAGTGTTTTTAGTCTGTAAAGGTTTTTTTCTTGAAAGGTTATATGAAAACTATTGCACTGAACGTCATCGTATGTTAAATTATTATGGTATGTGAAATACCGAACTGAAATAATAATCTTTCAGCATTGACAGTAAGGAGGGAATACAACATGCCAAAACAATGTGTAATCACTGGGCGTAAAGCTCGTACTGGTAACAACCGTTCCCACGCTATGAACGCTAGCAAACGTTCTTGGGGTGCTAACCTTCAAAAAGTTCGTATCTTAGTAGACGGTAAACCAAAACGTGTATGGGTTTCTGCTCGTGCATTAAAATCAGGTAAAATCGAGCGCGTTTAATCGCCGCTTCCAAAAAATCGATTTCGCATTTGGCGCAAATCGATTTTTTTCTTTCTCAATAACTAGGCAAGCTATCAACCGCCTTTATGAGTATTTATTTACATGAATAAGTCGTATTTAATCATCCTACTAGTGGATTTACTATAAATACAATAAAATGACTAAACCGCAAGCAATGACAAAGAAACGTAATTGCTAGCGGCTTTCTTTACATATAGCTGTCCAACTCAACAAAGCGCTTATAAATCTATAGGAATGGCAGTTGCGATATAATATAAAGTATAGTTCTTCTGCAAAGGGAGGGGGCGAAAGCGAAGCGGCAGCGACAAAGCGAGTAGCCTGGAACGGAAATTACCCACCACAATATTCACAAAGAATTCCTTGACCATTTTTTCAACACCACAAAAAAATCCGACTAGTGTTAGTCGGATTTTTTTACTTTCTTATCTTTTTTGAAAATGTTGATACACGTACGCGTAATACTGCTTACAAATTTCGGCAGCTGGAATGTATATACTTTCAGGACTCTCTCCCCCTTACGCTAATCTATGCTTCTTATCATTAAACATATGCCTTGTGAGAAAGATATAGACCCTGAATTGCCTATTATTTCATTACTTGTAAAGCGGGATGTACCAAGAGAGATTTCTTCATTTGTTGTTTCATATTTTACTTGCCTTAATGTAACATCTTTAATCGGCTCTTCATGTGCAAAGAAAGATAAATAACGATATTGCTTATCTGCTTCTATGATGTGCTTGCCTGGCATTAAAAATTGCAACATATTTGCATGATTAATAATCTTCAATACTACGTGTGGATACTCTTTTTGTAAACGATAAATCGAACGAACTGCCGCCTCATAATGATCTAAACGTCCACCCGTAACACCTGTAAGAACAATTTCTAGAGGTGTATAGGTCAAGGCTTTTAATAGCGCTAAGTCCGTATCTGTTTCATCTTTTTCTTCTTGGAATCGTTGTCTATCATTTGTAAGTGCCATCACCAGTTCGTATTCCTCTTTTGATAAAGAGTCAAAATCTCCTACTATGGCATGTGGTGTGATGCCTTGCTCGATTAAATATAGCGCTCCTCGATCAGCTCCGATAAATAATACATCACTTTGCTCTTTAAACGGACTAAATGAACAGAGTTCCTCTTTTGGTCCACCTGCACAAACAACGACTTTGGTCATCCTTGAATCGCTGCCTCACCAGCAGCTAAAATTTCTTGAAGTGCCGCTGTACGATCTTCTTTACTATAAATTGCTGAACCAGCTACAAAAATAGTTGCTCCTGCTTTTGCACAAGGAACAATAGTCTCTGCATTAATTCCACCATCGATCTCTATAGCAATATCAAGATTACGTTCTTTAATAATAGCTGCTAATGCTTCAATTTTTGGCACTACAGAATGAATGAATTTTTGCCCGCCAAACCCTGGATTCACAGTCATGAACAACACCATATCAATATCCTCTAATATGTGTTGAATGGATTCTATTGATGTATGTGGATTTAATACAACACCCGGTTTGACTCCAAATGAACGAATTAATTGGATTGTACGGTGTAAATGGCGACAAGCTTCTACATGCACCGTAATATAGTCTGCCCCTGCTTTGGCGAATTGTTCAATATACTGATCAGGATTTTCGATCATTAAATGTACATCTAATGGTAAATCCGTTAAAGGGCGAATGGCGTCTAATACGATAGAGCCAAATGAAATATTTGGCACAAAATGACCATCCATAACATCGATATGAATAAGCTGTGCACCTGCTTTTTCTACTTCCTTAACTTCTTCTCCTAATTTTGCAAAGTTGGCTGCTAAAATTGATGGTGCTATTTGTATCATCATTAATACCTCGGCTTTCGATCCATAATTTCTTGTAAAAATTGTTCGTAATGTTTATAGCGGTAGTCACGAATTTCCCCCGTCTCCACCGCTGCTTTTACTGCACATTTCGGCTCCTTCAAGTGTAAACAGCCTCTAAATTTACAATCATCTGCCATACGGGCCATTTCGGGGAAACATGCGCCTAATTCTTCTTTTTCGATTTCATCAAAATCAAATGAACTAAATCCTGGAGTATCTGCTAATAAACCGTCACATACTTCGATTAGTTCGACATGGCGAGTTGTATGTTTACCACGCCCTAAGCTTTGTGAAATAATGCCTGTTTTTAAATTTAAATCTGGAATCAATGTATTTAGTAGTGTAGATTTTCCAACTCCAGATTGCCCTGCTAATACGGAGGTTTTCTCCTTTAAAATAGGTTGTAGACGTTCAACTAATTCTTCCTCACCCTTATAGGTTTGTAGCACGGTATAACCCATACGCTCATAATCTGCTATATAGCCTTGCAATTCCTCACGTTCATGATCTTCTAGCAGATCCATCTTTGTTAAACAAATAATCGGATGAACATAAAATGACTCTAAAACAACTAAGAAACGATCGAGTAAAATTGTATTAAAATTAGGTTCTTTTACAGAAAACACAAGAATGCCTTGATCAATATTGGCTATAGGGGGACGTACTAATTCATTTTGGCGTTCCATAATTTTTTGAATAGTGCCGTCCGAGCCTTTTGTTTCCAGAGTATATTCTACAATGTCGCCAACGAGTGGGGATTCCCCTCGATTGCGAAATACCCCACGTCCTCGACATTGTATTAGTTCTTCTCCATCATATACATAGTAATAACCGCTTAATGCTTTACGAATTTGGCCTTGCGCCATCCAATTCCCCCTTATTTGACATCATCGTAGTTGAATGTTTCTTCAGCAATAATTTCTGAATCACGAATAATTTTATAGGCTGCATCCTGACCATCTGCAATAACAAGCTGTATTCGGTGCTCTTGATCAGCCGTAATAGTAAATGTTTCAACTGTTGTTAACATTTTATTGTTTTTGTCTTGAATATCAATTCGAATAGTTTGCTCTAAACCTTCCTCATTTGGTTTATATTCAATTTTCACAGTTTTCACCAAAGTTTTATCTGGCCTTGCTGCAGGTCCTTTACTTAAAATAACAGCGATTGCAGTGCCCGCTTCAACCTGAGTTCCTGCTCTTGTCAATTGTGATTTAACACTTCCAGCTGGTATTGTATCATCATTTTCTTCACGAACAACACGCCATGTCAAGCCTTCTCTTCTTACATACTCATCCATTTGAGCTTTAGTGTACTTCACAACATCATCTACGGTGATCATTTTTACACCTGCGCTTACCGTAAATTTCATTATTGTATTCTTAGCGACTACCTCTTCTTGTGGTGCTGGCTCTTGTTCAATAATTTGTCCTTCAGGATCTTTTGAATTTACATAGCTAACTTCAGAATCTAAAAATTTATCCTTTAGCATTGATTGAACTTGGCTGATTTGCTGGCCTCTATAATCTTCCACTTTCGTCATTTCTACCCCAAGACTCACGATTAAGTCTACTTCTGTGCCTTTTACACGCTCCGTACCCTCTGTAGGGTCAGTTTCTATAACCTTATCCTTTTCGACGTCCTCGTCATAACGCTCCTGTGGCGACTGACCCACCGTAAAGCCGTCAGCCTCTAATTTCTTAGTAGCCTCTTCAACTGTCATATTAGCCACACTAGGTACAGGTACCTTTTTTGGATTAAATAGATCTGTTCCAAAGAAAACGAATAGGAAAATGGCGATCGCTGCTATTACTAACCCAGCAACAACTATTGGCCATTTTTTCTTTTTCTTTTTCTTTACAGGTACTGTCTTTTCAATAGGCTTCTTCGCTTCGGGTTTCGGCGTTGATTGTGTAATTGGTTCGATTACTCTTGTCTTCGTTAAATCTTCGTCTTTATGTGCAGTTGGTTCTTTTATAATCGGAATAGCCTTCGTCACATCATTATCTACCGGTATGACAAACTTCGGTTCATTCATACGATTCGGCGATAAAACTGTTTCTAAATCTGCTTGCATTTCATCTACAGTTGAATAACGATGAGAAGCATCTTTTGCTGTAGCTTTTAGCACAACATTTTCCACACTTTGTGGAATTGTAGCATCGAAGGCACGAACTGATGGCGTCTCCGATTGTAAATGTTTAAGTGCGATAGAAATAGCTGACTCACCTGAAAATGGCAATTCCCCAGTTAATAATTCATATAAAACAATGCCAAGTGCATAAATATCAGATTTGTTTGTTGCTGTACCACCACGAGCCTGCTCAGGCGATAAATAATGCACCGTTCCAAGCACGGAGTTCGTTTGTGTA
The DNA here is from genome assembly GCF_056322905.1 of Lysinibacillus sp. G1-3. Taxonomy (NCBI): domain Bacteria; kingdom Bacillati; phylum Bacillota; class Bacilli; order Caryophanales; family Bacillaceae; genus Lysinibacillus; species Lysinibacillus sp. G1-3. The sequence continues at coordinate 186,684 of NZ_JBWHYQ010000001.1, read as the reverse complement.
AATGATGTAGCACTCAGCGTCATCGCTATACCAAAATCAGTTATTTTCACATTACCTTCTGCATCCATTAAAATATTTTGAGGTTTAATGTCACGGTGGATAATATGATTTTCATGAGCATTGGCAATTGCTGACGTTAACTGCTTCATAATATGCACACATCTGGCAGGAGAAATTGGTGCAAATTCCTGTATGTACTGCTTTAATGTTTTCCCTTGGACATATTCCATCACAATATAATGTAGGTCACCATCATCACCGACATCATAAACACTAACGATATTCGGATGTGTAAGGCTTGTAGCAGAAAGTGCTTCACGTTGGAAACGGCGATACAATTCATCCTCATTGGTAAAATCATAACGCAATATTTTGATCGCTACATCACGGTTTAAAATCATGTCATGCGCTAAATAAACATTGGACATACCACCGCCACCTATAAGCCCTATAATTTTATAGCGGTCACTAATTCGTTTACCTACAAGCATACTTACACCTCCTCATCTTGCCTTGTGAGCAGCACGAGGGAGATGTTGTCTTCTCCCCCGCTTGCATTTGCTAATTCTACAAGTTTTCGTCCTTTTTCTTCTACTGAATCTGGATACGTAATAATTGATGCCATTTCATACACTGTAAGTTTATTGCTTAAACCGTCAGAGCAAATGAGTAAATACGATTCTGATGCTAAATCAACTTCATAAAAGTCTGGCTCAATCGTTTCTTCTGTACCAACTGCCTTTAAAATGAAATTTTTCTTCGGATGCGTCAACGCTTCCTCTTCACTAATTTCACCATTTTCAACCAGAACATTTACATAAGAGTGATCTCTTGTTATTTGTTGTGCACCATCCTCAAAGAAATAATACACACGACTATCACCAACATGTGCGATAAAGCAATGATTTTTTTCAATTAACACTGCAATAAACGTCGTGCCCATTCCTTTACAGTCTTCATGTGATAAAGAATAGTCATATATACTTTTATTCAATTGCTTGACTGCTTGTAATAACCACTCTTTTTTTGATGTTGTTGACGCAAAATGATGTGCCTCTGCCTGTAAAAAAACGGTTTCCATCTGTTTCATCGCCATATCACTCGCTACATCGCCAGCATTATGACCACCCATGCCGTCAGCTACAAGTGCTAGTGCAAACCCGTCTTGGCGATTAAAAAATCCCGCACGGTCTTCATTAATTGCCCGTTTTAACCCAATATCACTTTCGACTGTGTATTCCAACACTGGTCACCTCGTCTCTTCAGATCTCTCTTGCGCACGTAATTGACCACACGCTGCTGCAATATCAGCACCTTGCTCTCGGCGGATCGTTACGTTAATACCATTCTTCTTTAATGTTTTTTCAAAGGCAAAAATTTGACTTCGAGATGTACGAACATAATCACGTTCTGGTACATAGTTTACAGGAATTAAGTTCACGTGGCATTTAATTCCTTTTATTAAAGCAGATAATTCTTCTGCAATTTCAACTGAATCATTTTCACCAGACATTAAACCATACTCAAAAGTAACACGTCTGCCCGTTTTTTTAGTATAGTATTGAACGGCTTCCATTAATTCATCTAACTTATAAGCACGTGCAATTGGCATAAGTTTTTGACGATCCTCTTGGTTTGGTGCGTGTAAGGAAACTGCAAAGTTGATTTGTAGCTGTTCATCAGCAAATTGATAAATTTTAGGAACTATTCCTGATGTTGATACAGTGATGTGACGAGCACCAATGTTTAACCCTTTTTCATGATTGATGACTTTTAAGAAGTTCATCATCGCATCATAATTATCGAAAGGTTCTCCAATACCCATAATGACGATATGTGATACACGTTCGCCCACTTCATCTAAAGTCTGCTGTACTTTTACAACTTGCTCCACGATTTCCCCTGCTAATAAGTGTCGCTTTAAACCACCTAAAGTTGAGGCACAAAACGTACAGCCAATTCGGCAGCCTACTTGTGTCGTCACACAAACAGAGTTGCCATATTCATGACGCATTAATACAGTTTCAATAGAATAGCCGTCTTGTAATTGGAATAAAAACTTGATCGTACCATCTTTAGATTCCTGTTTAATAATTGTTGATAATGTCGTTAATGAAAAACTTGCTTCAAGCTTTTCACGTAATCCCTTTGAAAGGTTAGACATTTCTTCAAATGTTTTTACTCGTTTATTATAAAGCCAATCAAAAATTTGCGCCGCACGGAACGGCTTTTCACCATTTTCCTTTAACCATTCTTCTAGTTGTTTCGGCTGTAATGAGTATACCGATTCCTTTAAATTTGGTTTTTCTTTTTTTGCGCGTCGAACAGGCTTGTCTTCCGCTTCGTCAACTAAGTCGTTTATACGCTCATTAAATTTCTCTTGATCCACCATTAGTTGGATTCTCCTTTTTTACGAAAGGCGGCAACGAAGAAACCGTCACTGCCGAAGTCTTGTGGAAAGACTTGAAGCATGCCATTTGCTTGCTTTTCCGCTAATTTTGTTGGTAAAGATTCTAGTTGTATAGCTTCCATTTCTGGATGCGTTGATAAAAAGGCATCTACAGTACCTTCATTCTCTCTTTTATCTACTGTACATGTACTGTACACAAGCTTGCCATCTATTTTCAATACTTTTGTTGCAGCATCTAATAGCGCTAATTGTATTTTTTGAAGGTTTTCTAAATCTTCTTCACGTTTTGTATATTTAATATCTGGCTTGCGGCGCATAACACCTAAACCACTACAAGGGGCATCGACTAAAATAGCGTCGTATGATTCTAGTTGTAGAAAATCCGGTGCCTTACGTCCGTCAATAGGAGCAGTCTCTACTATATCAATCCCTAGACGATCCGTATTATGGTCGATTAAATCTAATTTATGAGGGTGAAGGTCGGTCGCTAAAATCGACCCTTCATTCTTCATAATCTCAGCTATATGTGTAGTTTTTCCACCTGGTGCTGCACACATATCTAAAACGCGCATGCCAGGAGATGGATTTAACACATTTGCTGGAATCATGGAGCTTTCATCCTGAATAGTAATAAGCCCTTCTTGGAAAGCCTTTGTTCTAGCTGGCTGACCATTTGTTACATGTAAGCATTCAGGCATTAGATCGCTTTTTTTCGCTGTTAAACCTTCTGCTTCTATACTGGCAATCGCTTGATCGACGCTTGCTTTCGTCGTATTTACACGTACAGTTTGTACTGGAGGTATATTATTTTCATGTAACATTTGAGCCGCTACTTCAATACCATAGTTATCGACAAAGCGTTGTACTAACCACTCCGGATGACTCGTTTCAATAGCAAGGCGCTCAATCGGATCTTTAATGTCATCAGTAGAAGCTACACCTTGACGTAAAATAGATCGTAAAATACCATTGACCATTGAAGCTATCCCTTGGTGACCTCGACGCTTAGCAATTTCTACAGCCTCATTCACCGCAGCATGAGGTGGTATACGTGTTAAATAATGCATTTGATATAAAGATAAACGTAAAAGCCAGCGCACCCAATGATCTACTGAACCACGAATAAATGGCTCTAAATAGTAATCAAGTGTCATTTTATATTGGAGAGTGCCATACGTAATTTCTGTTAAAAGAGCACGATCCTTCGCTTCAATTTTATGTCGCTTAATCGTTTCATTTAAAAGCAAATTACTATAGGCTTGATTTTTATCTACTGCTAACAGAATAGAAAGTGCGGCGTCACGCACATTTCCATCCCAAATTACTACACTTTTTTTACTCATTTAAATTGGTCCCCAATCTGTAATTTAGAACCTGTACCACGTAAATAATCCTCTGCTGTCATGCGTTTTTTACCAGCTGGTTGTACATCATACAGGGCAAGTGTTGTACCATTTCCTGAAGCAACTTCAAAATGATCCTTTGAAATCGCAACGACTGTCCCAGGAACAGTTTCATGCTTAGAGTTACCAACCTGTGCCCACCAAATTTTAAAGTTGCCATCTTCAAATGTTGTATAGGCAACTGGCCACGGATGAAGACCACGCACTTGATTGTATAAAGTAGTAGCATCCTTTGTCCAATCGATACGTTCTTGTTCACGTGAAATATTGCTTGCAAAGGTTACTTGTGCTTCATCCTGAACGGAACGATTATTTGTTCCATTTATAATAGAAGGAAGTGTCTCTTTTAATAAATCGCTGCCCACAGCACTCAGCTTATCAAATAGTCTACCCGTATAATCATCCTTTTCAATTAGGATAGCCTTTTGGGAAATGATATCACCAGCATCTAGCTTTTGCGCCATATACATAATCGTTACACCTGTTTCTTTTTCACCATCAATAACCGCTTGGTGAATAGGTGCTCCACCACGATACTTCGGTAAAAGTGACGCATGGACATTAATACATCCAAGCGGTGGTGCATCTAGCAATTCTTTTGGCAAAATTTGTCCAAAAGCAGCTGTTACGACTAGGTCAGGCTGTAAATCAATAATTTGCTGTAATTCTTCAGAACCACGTAGTTTTTCAGGCTGAATAACAGGTAAACCTAACTCCATCGCTGCTACCTTAACAGGTTGTGGTGTTAGCACACGCTTACGCCCAACTGGACGATCTGGTTGTGTAACTACAGCTTTAATATCATAACCTTCATGATGTAGCATACGCAAAATTGGCACGGAGAAATCCGGTGTTCCCATAAAAATTATTGAAGTCATATTATTCCTCCTCTTCAGCGTACATTGCTTCAAGCTCTTCTTCAGTTAAAATGCGTTTGATTTTCGAATCAAATAGCACGCCATCTAAATGGTCGATTTCATGTAAAATTGCTCGTGCATCAAAACCTCCCGCTTCTAGCTCATATACACGCCCTTCACGGTCACATGCTTCAATCTTCACATAATCAGGACGTTCAACCTCACCGTATAATCCTGGGAAGCTTAAGCATCCTTCAATATCTACTTCAGCTCCATCCGTATTAATAACAGTTGGATTAATCATTTCTAAAACATCTCGTTCTTCGCCAAGCTCGACAATTGCAACACGTAATCCTACATTTATTTGAGGCGCTGCAATACCAACGCCATCGTATTCAACCATTGTGTCATATAAATCATCTAGTAATGTAATAATTTCTTCATTGATTTCTGTTACTTCCGCGCATGGTGTTGATAATACCTTTGCTGGATGTTCTACAACTTTTTTAATTGCCATGTTATGTTCCTCTTTTCTATATTTAAGGTCAAGTCTGTTTATTAGACATTTTTATCCATTTTAGTTATTTTGAAGGATTTGATTTCCGCTACGGGCTACTCGCTTTCCTGTGGGAGTCGAGCACCCCTCCGCTTCAATCAGTAAAAAATGGGGATATATTAGCAAGATAGCAACAAAAAAATTCTTCTATCAGCTAACAACAAACCTATATTTACCAATCAATATACCTAATTTAAAGTTATACATTATTTAATTGGACTCCATATCACTAGCTACGACTCTTTAAGCATTTAATAAGCTCAGCATCATAACTCGTAGCTGATTTTCGTTCTGGCTGGGCGCTTTCCAGCAAATGTTTTATATGTGCCAAAGCGAAGCAACAACAGCACCCAAGTTGGTCACGAAGGGGTTTCCACAGGATGTCATGCTTTTAGCCTTCGTTCACTGACTGCTGATCCCTGAGGAGTCGCCCAGCCCACACTACAATCAACCTGTCCGCATGACATACGTTTCAACAAAATGTCATGTCCGATCTGGTGATGAATCATTTTATATAGTTGACGGATCTAAATCTACCGTCATTAAAATACCCTGTTTAATCCATTCCGCGCGATACATAGCAAGAAGCCGCTGTAATACTGGAATGAGATTTGGTTCAATTTTATATTTTATCAAACATTGATAGCGATATCTATTTTGGAGACGGCTGATACTAGCAGTTGTTGGACCTATAATGGCAACTCGTTCTGATAAATTTCCCTTTAGCCAATCTGCCGCACGTCCAGCATACTCTGCAGCCATCATGACATCTTCATGAGATATTTGAACAAGTGCTACATAATAATACGGTGGATAGCTAGAGCGACGGCGTAAAAACATTTCACGTTCGTAAAATGGTTCGTAATCTTGAATTTTTGCCAACTCAATTGCATAATGCTCTGGTGTATACGATTGAATAATAACCTCACCATGCTTATCATGACGTCCCGCTCTACCACTAACCTGCGTTAATAGCTGGAATGTACGCTCCGCTGCACGGTAATCGGGTAGATGCAGAGATGTATCAGCACTAAGTACACCAACAAGCGTAATATTAGGAAAATCAAGACCTTTAGCAATCATTTGCGTACCTAGCAAAATATCTGCCTGTCCTTCCCCAAATGCCTGCAAAATTTCTTCATGAGCACCTTTTTGCTTCGTTGTATCAACATCCATTCGGAGAACCCTCGCCTCAGGAAACAGCTTATAAATTTCTTCCTCGACTTTTTGCGTTCCCGTACCAAAATAACGGATATGCTCACTCTGGCATTGTGGACATATTTGAGGAACACGCTCGTCATAACCGCAATAATGACATTTTAATTTCTCTGTTGTCCGATGATATGTTAACGAGATGTCACAGTTTGGGCATTGTACAACCGTTCCACAATCACGACAAAGCACAAAGGAAGAATAGCCACGACGATTTAAAAACATGACCATCTGTTCATTTTTCTCTAGTCTTACACGTATTGCATCAACAAGCTGCTCGGAAAACATGGAACGATTTCCTTTTTGAAGCTCCTCTCGCATATCCGCAATAAAAACTGTCGGTAATGCTTGATGCAAAGCACGTTGTTTTAATGATAGCAAACCATACACGCCCTTCTTTGCTCTCGCAAATGATTCCAGCGCAGGCGTTGCACTGCCTAATATAACAGGACATTTGTAAAATTCACTTCGCCATATTGCCACGTCTCTAGCGTGATAACGTGGTGAATCTTCTTGCTTGTATGTTGATTCATGCTCTTCATCTAAAATAATAAGACCTAAATTTGTAAAAGGTGCGAAAATTGCCGAACGAGCTCCAACAACAACGCTTACCTTACCTTGTTGAATTTTACGCCATTCATCATACTTTTCACCGACAGATAAGCCACTATGCATGACAGCAACCATCTCACCAAAACGACTACGAAAACGCTCTGTCATTTGTGGTGTTAATGATATTTCAGGTACTAGCATAATGGCTTCCTTACCTTCATCTAACACCTTTTGAATTGCTTGCAAATAGATCTCCGTTTTACCACTCCCAGTAACGCCGTGTAGTAAAAAAGTTTTTGCTGTCTGTTCTTCCATCGATCCAGTAATAGCCTTTAATGCTATGTGCTGCTCTTCCGTCAATTGTAAAGATTGAGTACGAGAAACCTCCTTCGTAAAGGGATCTCGATACACCTCTTCTTGTATAAAGTGAGCAGCTCCTTTTTCGATAACTGACTGTAATACCGTGGAAGATGCACCTGTCTCCTCATAGATTTTCTGCGGCAAAAGAACCTCCCCAAGATGTTTGCCCATCCATTCAATCAGTTGGCGCTGTTTGGCTGCTCTCGCTGCATCTTCCATAGCCTTGTCGATATCTTGCTGATGATCTGTAATTTTGACCATACGTATTTCTTTTACATTCCCTTGTTGCTTCACAACATTTTCAATTTTGACGATTTTATCAGTTATAAGCTGCTTTAATAAAGGAAGTAATTCAGCACGTTCGAATTCTTTGAAATTAACCTGTTGTCGCTTGCCAAAAATAGCATTAACCTCATCTGGTAAAACATCTTTCTCCGTTTGTAGTGTGATGATTTTTTCATACTTCGCTCGAAGCGCTGACGGAAGCATAACCTGTAAGGCATCAATTTCATAGCAAATCGTTTCGTTTTTCAGCCATTTAGCCATTAACAGCATTTCTTCGGTTAATACAGGCTCAATATCTAAAATTTGTGCAATAGACTTTATTTTGTTAGATGGTACATCTGTTTCATTTTTTAATCCGACGACAAAGCCGAGAACATTTCTTGGCCCAAACGGTACTTTTACACGACAGCCCATTTCTATAACATGTGCCCATTCTGTAGGAACTTCATAGTCAAACGGACGATCTACATGGTAAGTCGAAACATCCACTATAACCTCTGCAATCAAAAAACTCATTGCATCTCACCCTGTAATATATATGTCCAAAATGCCTGGGCAAATTGCTTGGCATCTGTCGCATCCCACATTTGACCATTTACTTCTGCCGTGTCACTAAAATCAATCCACTTGTCTGACATAATTGTTACTATTGGTTCACCAATAACCTTTTGTCCAAAAGTTATTGCGGTCATTCCTTCTATGGATAATATCGGTGCCTCTTCAGTTGTAGGCGTATTTGCTGCATGGATAAAAAATGCGGATGGATATTGTTTTTTATAATCCTCAAGCTGTTCAACAAGCTCATACACGCTTGTTGCTTTCTCATCTAGCAGGATTACATTTGCTCCAAGTGTTTGTGCCTCTTTAGCTATCGCCTGTCCAATTCTACTATTCGACTGCGTGCTAATGACATGACGCTCATCTAATGGTACATAAAACGCTCCAGCTGTGACCACTACTGTTTTACTAGCTAATGGCTTTGCCTTCTCTGAAAAAAATTCTTGAACGATTGCTGTTATTTTTTCAGGTTCTTCTAAACGGCCTTTACCAACATAACCACATGCCAAAAATCCTTCTGAAGGCTCAATAAATTGATAACCATCAGATTGTAACTGAGCCAAATTTCGCTTTACGGCTGGATGGTCATACATATGTACATTCATCGCTGGTGCAAGCCATACAGGAGCAGTTGCTGCTAGCAAGGTCGTCGTTACCATATCGTCCGCAATTCCATTCGCCAACTTCCCAATAACATTTGCGGTAGCTGGTGCAACTAAAATTAAATCTGCCCAATCTGCCAAATCAATATGGGCAATAACACTCGAATCCTTTTCATCAAAAGTATCGAAAAAAACATCATTTTTTGACATAACTTGAAAGCTCAATGGATTCACGAATTGTCTTGCTGATGCTGTCATGATGACCTTTACATTTGCCCCAGCCTGAGATAGCTTGCTAACTAGAGCGACAGCCTTATAAACCGCTATACCACCTGAAACACAAAGTAAAATATTTTTATTCATGCACAATCGTCCTTTCAAATGATAAGCTCCCAAAGGAAAATTCCTCGGGAGCTCTCGGCATTCTGTATAATCAAAAATCCACTGCAGACGTTAACATTTTCGCAAAAGCTTATTTACATCAATGTTAGATTTCGTCTTCGTACACAGTTGACTCATCCTGTGATACCTTCGTAAGTACACCTGCCGCTACTTCTTCAAGTGCTTTTCCTACGTACTTATGAGAAACATACTTGTGTAAACGCTCAGTGTCTTGTTCCTCTTGCATTTGACGAGCACGTTTAGATGCTAAACTTACTAACGAGTATTTTGAATCGATTTCTTTTTTTAATGTATCTACTGATGGGTATAACATAGATTTATTCTCCTCTCAACATTGACAAATATCTTTTTTCTACACGTTCTCTACGACAATGCTCGGCTTTAATAATCGCATTTATACGATCACAAGCATTTGTCACTTCATCATTTTCAACTACGTAATCATAAAGGCTCATCATTTCAAGCTCTTCACTTGCAGTTGCTATACGTTTTGCAATAACCTCTGCTGTTTCCGTCCCTCGACCAACTAAACGGTCCTTTAATTCCGTTAAGCTTGGTGGGGCTAAGAAAATAAATAATGCATCTGGAGCCTTTTGGCGGATTTGTGCAGCACCTTGCACTTCGATTTCTAAAAACACATCACGCCCTGCATCCAGTGTTTCATTTACGTAGGCTAACGGTGTTCCGTAATAATTCCCTACAAATTCAGCATGCTCCAACAAGCCACCCTGTTCAATCAACGTTTCAAATTCTTCACGCGTCTTGAAAAAATAGTCTACACCATCTACTTCACCTTCGCGAGGATTTCGTGTTGTCATCGAGATGGAATACTCATAATTCGTATTCGGCTGAGAAAATAATTCTTTTCGCACTGTCCCTTTACCTACACCAGATGGGCCAGACAGAACAATTAATAATCCACGTTCTTTTATCATTTATTCTCTATATCTCCCTTAATTTATAACAGATACATGCAAGCTATTCGATATTTTGAACTTGCTCGCGCATCTTTTCTAAAATTGTTTTCGCCTGAACTACTGCGATGGCCGCCTCTGTTGATTGATTTTTTGAACCAATCGTATTGATCTCGCGGTGTATTTCCTGCATTAAAAAGTCTAATTTACGGCCAACCGAAATCGTTTCTTGTAATGTTTCTTCTAGTTGATTAAAGTGACTATCTAATCGGTCCAATTCTTCAGTGATATCTACACGTTCTGCAAATATTGCTACTTCGGCAAGTAGGCGATCTTCTAACAAAGCTCCATTCGCCACTTCAGTAACTCGTTCCAATAATCGGGTACGATATTTTTCTACAGCTAGGGAAGCACAAGAACGAATCTGATTCACTTGTTCTTTTAACTGTTCTTTATATTGTACAACAACATCATGCAATTCTTGCCCTTCACGCTCACGCATTTGAATGAGCTGTTCCAGTGCTTGCATAATAGCCTTTTCAACAGCACTAAGTAAATCCTCAGGTGTAAGCTGTGGCTTTTCTTGTACAAGCGCTTGTTCAAGCGATAGTAGCTCTTGCATCGTCCATTTTTCTTCTAGTGGTACTTTATTTGCTAATTGCTCTTTTGCCTTACGATACGCTTCAATTAATGACCAATTAATTTCAATAGATTGCTCGATGTTATCTAAGTCCTTAACATAAACCATCACATCAATTTTCCCACGTGACAAAGCTTTCGAAATTAATTTCTTTGCAAAAATTTCTGCTTCAAGCCATTCTTTCGGGAATTTCGCATTAATTTCTAAAAATCGATGGTTGACTGAGCGCATTTCTACTGTTAATTGAAAGTCTTTTGTTGTTGTGACACCTCTGCCAAAACCAGTCATACTACGCACCAAGGTTCGTCACACCCTTCTTTGCATACTGGGATTATTATAACATAAGCTCTGTCATTTATGACGTAAAAAAATAGATCAATTTCGCCCTGGCGTAATTGTTGCTGTCGCTTCGCTTTCGCACAGATAAACAATGCGTCCGGATTTTGAATTGCGCCTAGGCCTGCACGAGGGCCGACACGAAGTCGGTCATTTCGGTAAGGCCACAGGATGTAGCGTTTTTACCGATGCAGGTCAGTTAGCCGTTTTCGCAGGATGTGAAGATTTTAGGCTAACATCCTTTATTCATTCTTTCAAAATCCATGACATCCGCCGGAGGCTCTATCTTCATTCAGTGGGTGGTTGGACGCCCACTGAATGAAGATAGAGCAAAAGCTAATTCTACCACAGTTGAAGCTATATTTTAATATTCACCTAAAAAATGCTATGATAAACATAAGAAAAAACTCATTAGCAAAGCATAGCGATGACATTTGTTAAAATGTATGCAATGTCTAGAAGAAGATTAAAGTGAAGAACAGTCAACTCATCGGGGGAAACAGATTTCCGTTACGGGCTACTTACTTTGTTGCTGTCGCTTCGCTTTCGCACAGTTAAAACATTTGTTGCTGTCGCTTCGCTTTCGCGCAGAGCAATGCTTCCTGCGGGCAGCGTCGAGCCGCTTCCTCCGCTAAAGGAACAAATGCTAAATGCGTCACGTCCTGTGACAATGCCTTCGTGACCAACATCATGTTGGCCTCAGGGTTTCGTCTGTCTCGCTTTCTCGCGGAGTCAAGTTGCCCTTCAATACAATCTGGTAAAAACGGGCACTTATAAGCAAAATATCAACAAAAAACCCTTTAATTGCTCAAAACAATGTTTTCTAATCAACAGTTCTCCTCAAATTAATTCAGTTGCAATCTAACTAATTTAGGAAGAGAAAAGTGGTTAATCAATACACCTAATCAATTTACCTCGGCATAATTGCGCCCGGAAACGGCTTTGTACTTTGACCTGCAGATGTTTTTTGCGCGAAAGCGAAGCGGCAGCAGGAGATGTTTTTTGCTAAAGCTCGGTGCTCACGCAGCGTCAGTAACAACATTATGCAGGTCAGTTAGCCGTTATCGCATGGATGTGATGATTTTAGACTTACATCCTATGTGAACTCTTTTCCCGATTCCAGGAAAGACCCCAATCGGAACGGAAATCAACCACACGTTATGGTAATGTGCATACAAATGATTTAATGATTTCTAATAAATTGATCCATCTTCTGAATTTAGGGAAGACACTTTGCTAAAACATATGTCATGCAAATAAGTTGATTGGAGTGGAGGCTGGGCGACTCCTCGGGGATCAGCGTCACAGATGAGACCCTGCAGCGAAGATAAGCGGCTCATCGGACGCCCCCAGGAAAGCGCCCAGCCGGAACGGAAATCAACCACACACTTTGGTGGAAAGTTTGCTACACTATTAAAATAATAAATACGAAAGTACCAAGGATGCTTATATCGTTGGAAAGAGGAATTCATATGGCATTTGACGGCTTATTTACTTATTCAATGACAGCCGACCTACAACAATTAGTAACAGGTCGGATTACTAAAATACATCAACCAAACGCTCAAGAGGTTGTTCTACATATTCGTGCGAACGGAAGCAATCATAAATTACTTTTTTCGATTCATTCTTCATACGCACGCGTTCACCTTACTGAGCATTCGATTGAAAATCCAGCAGAACCCCCAATGTTTTGTATGCTGTTGAGAAAGCATATAGAGGGTGGTTTTATTTCTTCTATTAAACAGCACGATTTTGATCGTATTATAATAGTAGAAATCGAAAGTAAAAATGAAATTGGCGACCCGATTGTAAGGGAGTTACATGCTGAAATTATGGGCCGTCACAGTAACCTATTATTAATAGATAAAGAGCAGGGAAAAATAGTCGACAGCTTAAAGCATTTACCACCATCCGTAAATAGCTTCCGTACAGTATTACCTGGTCAGCCTTATATCGCACCACCCGCACAAAATAAATGGCACCCTTTAGCAGTAACCGACGAACAAATTACACTATTTTTCTCAGAACCAAAAACAGCTAAGGAAATTGTTTCGCAATTTACTGGTTTCTCACCAATACATGCTGAGGAATTATTATTCAGATTTACAGACACAGATGATCGTTTAAATTGCTTTAAAAACTTTATAGCTTCCTTTACTAATGGTGGGGCAAAGCCAATGTATGTAATGGCAAATAATAAAACTTACTTCTCCCCAATTGCTCTAACCCATTTACAAGGAGATGTAACGATTTATCCGAATGTCCATGAGCTTCTTGACCGCGTATTCTTTGCTCGAGCTGAGCGTGATCGTGTCAAACAGCAGGCTGGTGATTTGGAACGATGGCTGCAAAATGAAATTGACAAACTTATATTAAAAACTAAAAAGTTAAATAAAGACTACGAACGCGCATCTAAGCTAGATCAGTTCCAATTATATGGGGAGTTACTGATGGCGAATATTTACGCGTTTGAAAAAGGTGTAAAGGAAGTAACTGTCACTAACTATTATAGTGAAACTGGAGATGAGAAAATCACCATTCCAGTAAGTGAACGTAAAACACCTATTGAAAATGCTCAAAGCTATTACACAAAATATACAAAAGCAAAGAATGCCCTTATTATGGTGCAAGAACAGTTAGAAAAAACGAAGGAAGAAATAGCTTATTTTGAAATGCTTGCTCAGCAAGTACAACAAGCTGCTCCTGGAGATATAGAAGAAATTCGCGAAGAATTAGCAGAACAAGGTTATTTGAAATTACGTCATGCAAGAAAAAAGAAAAAACAAACGAAACCAGAGCCTGAACGTTATGTCTCTTCTACAGGTGTAGCGATTTCTGTTGGGAAAAATAACAAACAAAATGACATGCTTACATTTAAAATGGCTAAACGTACAGATACCTGGTTGCATACGAAGGACATTCCTGGTTCACATGTTGTCATCCATACAAGTGAACCTGACGAAACAACATTACGAGAAGCTGCAACGCTTGCTGCCTATTTTTCAAAAGCAAGAGAATCTTCTTCTGTTCCAGTAGATTACACAGAAATACGTCAAGTAAAAAAACCAAATGGTGCTAAACCTGGTTTTGTTATTTACTTTGAACAAAAAACTTTATACATTGATCCAGATGAAACTGTCATTTTACAATTAAAAAAACAGTCTTAAAGCGTTGGAATACGATACGAGTTGTATCGTGTTCCTTTTTTATGGTGATAACCACGTAATCTGTACTATACAGCTATTGATTATAGTAACGTTAAAAAAACTTGTGATTATTCCGAACTGTTTATTTCGAGCGTTATTGACTTCTTCCTTTCTAAATTGCTAAATTTAAGTAAAAAAAGTAAATAGCATCTCAGAAAGGACGTAACTTTATGTCTGTAGGCAAAAAATTAAGCTTTGGTTTTTTAACCATCCTCCTGACCTTAATTATTTCATTGGTCATTATGTTTATTCAATTCTCAAATATTGATAAGAAGGTAGAAAATGCGCTAGAAAATCGTGTAGCTCTAGTAGAATTAGCTAATAATATTCAAACTGCTCGAGCAATGCAAGGTCTTTACATTCGGGCAATACTCATCGAAGACTCAGCAACTAATAAAGATAACTTTACAAAGTATTCTAAAATGCTAGATTCGTATGTAATTGAGACGATGGAAAAATCTGATTCATCCGAAATGGAGACTTATGCAAAAGATTTAAATACATATAATGAAGCTTTTAACAAAGCCGCTGAAGAAGCACTAGCACTTTATGATGCCAGAAAATTAGAAGAAGCGATACAAAAAGTTAATGGCGATGTCCAACAAGCAAATACAGATTTATTAGCAGTATCAGAGAAAATTGTAAGTTATCAAAAAAAACAACTTGATATTGTCACGAAAGAATCTAAACAAGCAGTGTCCATTTCACAAACAATCTCAATCATCGCTATCATCATTGGTGTAATACTTGGAGTATCACTGATGTTATATGTCCAGCGTACAATTTCACGACCTTTAAAATCCATGGTTCTTGCTGCCAATAATATTGCGAATGGTGAATTATATCATCAAGATATTTCCTATCAATCTAAAGATGAAATTGGACAACTATCTACAGCTTTTAACGTTATGAAAAGTAGCTTACGAGGTTTATTAACACATATTCAAGGCAATGTGGAACATTTATCAGCTTCCGCTGAAGAACTATCCGCCTCTATCGAAGAGATTTCAGCTTCTGCTGATGAAATTACGGTACGAATTAACGGGACGGCAAATGCGGCATCTACTGCTACAATTGCTGCCAATGAAAGTGCACATGCTATGGATGAAACAGCCGTAGGTGTACAGCGAATAGCAGAGGCTACTCAACAACTCCACCAAAGCGCAGTGACAACAACTGAATTGGCGAGTAACGGTACTAGTACAGTTGATGAGGCTCAACAACAAATGAACGTAATTTATGATTCTACCCAAATGATTAACAATCTCGTTCAAAAACTAAGTAAGCAATCAGAAGAAATAGGCAATATAACTACAGTCATTACTGCCATTACAGATCAAACGAATTTATTAGCGCTAAACGCTGCAATCGAAGCTGCACGTGCAGGTGAACATGGAAAAGGCTTCGCTGTCGTAGCTGACGAAGTTCGTAAGCTAGCAGAAGAATCAAAGCAATCAGCCAATCAAATTGTTACCTTAACACAAGAAATCCAAGAAGATACCCAAAATGTAGAAAAAGCTGTCGAAGATGGGCTACAATCTGTTACAGATGGTGTAAAAATCATTGGGGATGCTGGTAACTCTTTTGAAGCAATCGTAAAAGCGATTAATATGATGACAAATCAAATAGAAGACATTTCAGCTACTTCTGAAGAAATCTCTGCAAGCGCTGAGCAAGTAGCAGCCTCCGTTTCAGAAATTGCTCATGGTGCTTCTTCAAGTGCTGCTAATACACAAATCATAGCCGAAGCTAGTGAAGAACAAGCAGCAACTATGCAACAAATAAATCACGTTGCTACAGATTTAAGTGAAAAATCCTCAGACTTACAAACCCAAATTAACCAATTTAAGCTTTAATCATTTCAAGCAGAGAATTTTTTATTCTCTGCTTGTTTTTGTCCTAGTCCGCATTTCTAATCAAAAGCGTGAGGGCAACGAGAGGACACTAATAGTGACTAATATCGTTTAACACTTTGGTTACCCCCTACTTACTTAAGAAATCGTCCATCTATAACTATTGATTCAAATCACTTTGCTGTTTATTTTTAGGAAAACCTCCATTTAGCAATTAAAATATGGTAGAATTAACCACGTATATAGACAAAGTAATTTTCCACTTACGTAATTTTTAGTAACTATATGAAGAAGCTTTCCTCCTAAGCAAGACAAATGGACTTCTCCATAAAACAACAGCATAAAAGTAATGATAATTATGTATTTTTTTCATTTAGTATAAACTCAACCCTACACACATATAATTGATTCCATGCAACGTTTTTTTATACAATATTGAATATTCCAGTAATGTGTAAATTATTTCAAAAAAACATATTTTCATTAACTAACGTACATTTATTCTTTAAGAGTGGCACATTTTGTCATACATATACTCTACCTCTTCTTTGTTCTCTCTTATACTGGATATTCTTAAAAAAATACAAAACAAGTTTCTTATATATCATTAATAGATAAAAATATTCATCCTTCGAGATTATAATTTGCAAAAAAACACCTCCCCAAGAATCGAAATTACTCGATTTTGCGATAATCTTCTACAAATCGACACCAACCACCCATGTTATCAATATATGACTTTTGACTCATTTTTACTATAACAATAATATTATCTAAACAATATGAATTTTCTATATAGTAAGTCATTTCTGTATTTTTATTCTTTTTTTGATATTCAGAACGAATTAATATCAAATTATTGTTATGAAAGCGCTTTTATCCTTTAATGTGATGAATAGAAAAAATTTATTATCTTCTCAAATGTCAGATAATACTATATAAATTTGAATCTTTTTTATTTTGTACACAATGATTTTTTGGTATATTAAATAAGAGCTTCACAAAAGGCTTAAAATTGTATAAGGGGGATTCACATGGTTAAAAACAAAAAGTTTTTATTATTAACTGTCCTTGCAGTATTCTCACTGGTATTAGCTGCATGTGGCTTCGGTGGTGAAAAGTCTGATAATTCTTCATCTTCAGACGGCAAAAAAGATTCTGGTTCAAAAGCTAAAGAAATTAACTTAGCAATCGCTTCAGAACCACCATCTTTACACCCACAACTTGCAACAGATACTACATCTAGCGCAATCCTAATTAACGTTCTTGAAGGTCTGACTGTTTCAGACATTGATGGTAAACCTACTCCAGGTATGGCTGAGGATTGGACTATAAGTGAAGATAAAAAGACTTATACGTTCAAATTACGTGATGCAAAATGGTCAAATGGTGATCCAGTTGTAGCAGGTGACTTCGAATATTCTTGGAAATGGGCGTTAAATCCAGAAAATCTTTCTGAGTATGCTTCTATTTTCTACCCAATTAAAGGGGCTCAAGCATACAACGAAGGAAAAGGTTCTATTGATGCTGTTGGTATCAAAGCTGAAGATGACAAAACTTTAGTCGTAACTTTAGAAAATCCAACTCCGTATTTCTTAGAATTAACAGGATTCAAAACTTATTTACCAGTTAACCAAAAAGTGACTGAAGCTAATAAAGAATGGTACACAGACGCAGGTGAGAACTTCGTAACAAATGGTCCTTATAAATTAAGCGATTGGAAACATAATGAATCTATCGTTCTTGCAAAAAATGCAGATTATTGGGATGCATCAAATGTTGATCTTGATACTGTAAATATTGATATGGTTGAAAAAGAAGCAACTGTTGCTACTAAGTATAAAGGTGGCGAGCTTGACTATATCGGTGCACCATTCCAAACAGTAGATCTTAATGCTATTGATGAGTTCAAAAAAGATAAATCTTTAAGAATCAAAGACCAAGCATCTATTTATTGGTACAAATTCAATACAAAAGACAAAGTTATGTCTAACGCAAATATCCGTAAAGCTCTTACTCTAGCAATCGATCGTCAAAAATTAATTGACAACGTAACTAAAGGTGAACAAAAACCAGCTACAGGAATGGTACCTATAGCAGTTCCTAATTTTGAAGATGACCGTGGTTACATGAAAGATAACGATGTTGATGGAGCAAAAGCTGCTCTTGAAGCTGGTATGAAAGAACTTGGCATTAAAGACCCTAAAGATATTCAAGTGAATATTTCATTCAACACTTCTGAAGCACATGCTGCAATCGCTCAATTTATTCAAGAAGAATGGAAAACAAAACTTGGTATTACTTCTCAGTTAGATAATTCAGAATGGCAAGTTTATCTAGAAAAAATCAACACTGGTGACTACCAAGTAGCTCGTATGGGTTGGGTAGCTGACTATCTAGACGCATATACATTCCTTGAAATGTTCGATACTGCTAAAAACGGTAATAACGATACAGGATGGGAAAGCGCTGAATACAAAGGCTTCTTAGATAAAGCTATTGCTGAAGTAGATGAAGCTAAACGTATTGACTACTTAAAGCAAGCAGAAGCAGTCATTATGAAAGAACTCCCAGTTGCACCTATTTACTACTACACTAACTTGTCAGTAGTTAATGATGATATCGAAAACTTAGATCCAAATCCAACTGGTGATATTCATCTTAAATATGTAAAGATGAAATAATGATTTCTTTTTAAGCTCTAAGCGGAGAGCTGCCTCGTGGCCACTTCGGCGCGAGTCAGCTCTTTTTAAAATACGAAGGCACTTATTTGTCAGATAATTGACAAGTAGAAGGAGGAGTTTTATGTGATTAAATATATTTTGAAAAGGCTGATGTATATACTTCTCGCGCTTTTCGTCATCGTAACGGCTACGTTTTTCCTATTGCGTCTCGCTCCTGGTAACCCATTTGCATCTGAACGTAATTTCCCTCCTCAAATAGAGGAAAAGTTAAACGAAACGTATGGATTAAATAACCCTTGGTATATTCAGTACAAAGATTATTTAATCGATGCGGCCACTTTTGATTTCGGTGAATCTATGAAATATAAAGCGCGTTCTACTAATGATATGATTGCAGAAGGCTTCCCAGTATCTTTAACTTTAGGGATTGAAGCTATGCTGCTAGCTATTGGATTTGGTGTATTAATCGGTGTAGTGGCAGCGCTTTATCATAATAAGTTCCCAGATTATTTGGCAACGACCTTTGCGGTGCTCGGAATTTCCGTTCCATCTTTCATTTTAGCTGGTCTCATGCAGTATTTCCTTGCATACAAACTTCAGTTATTCCCGATTAGTGGATGGAAAGGCTTTAGTTATAGTATATTGCCAGCCTTAGCTATTGCATTTTCGCATATGGGCTTTATCGCTAAACTGACACGTTCAAGTATGCTTGAACAAAACAATAGCGATTATGTAAAAATGGCTCGTGCAAAGGGTTTAGGCAAATGGACAGTCGTCTTCCGCCATACTTTACGCAACGCCCTTTTACCAGTTGTTACCCATTTAGGTCCATTAACAGCCGGTGTTGTTACAGGAAGCTTCATTGTAGAGCAAATCTTTGCGGTTCCTGGTTTAGGTAAGCACTTTGTACAAAGTATTACGAACCGTGACTATACAGTTGTTATGGGGACAACCGTGTTCTACGCAATCATTCTTTTATTTGCGGTATTCATCGTAGATATTTTATATAGTGTAATCGATCCGCGAATTAAGCTGAAAGGAGCGAAAAAGTAATGACACAACAACAAATCGAAAAAGATAAGTTTAAAATCGTTGGCGGAAATCATGAAGCAACTGATAAATTAGCTGATAAATCTGTCTCCTTTTGGAAGGAAGTATTTCTTCGTTTTTCCCATAATAAAATGGCGATTTTTGGTTTAATCGCTTTAATAGGTATTGTGTTAATGGCTACCTTTGTGCCAATGTTTTCACAATACCACTATAGTGAGCAATTAGGTTCGTATAATGCTCCACCATCGGCAGAATTTTGGTTTGGTACAGATGATTTAGGTCGAGACATTTTCGTTCGAGTATGGGCTGGCGCTCGTATTTCTTTACTCATCGGTTTTGCTGCTGCCATTATTGATTTGATTATAGGCGTATTATGGGGAAGTATTTCTGGTTTAGCAGGCGGTCGTGTTGATAATATAATGATGCGTATTGCAGATGTTCTAACAGCTATACCCTACCTTTTAGTTGTTATTGTACTTTTAGTAGTATTAAAACCAGGTATTGTACCAATGATTATCGCATTATCTATTACAGGTTGGATTCAAATGGCTCGTATTGTTCGCGGTGAAGTTTTAGCTATTAAGAACCAAGAATACGTACTTGCTGCTCGTACTTTAGGTGCACGCACAGGGCATTTAATTTTAAAACATTTAGTGCCAAATGCACTTGGTGTAATTTTAGTAACAATGACATTAACAGTACCATCCGCTATTTTTACAGAGTCTTTCCTTAGTTATTTAGGGCTTGGAGTTCCTGCTCCACTTGCATCTTGGGGAACAATGGCTTCTGAAGGTAATGGTGCAATTGCAAATGCTCCTTGGCGTTTAATATTCCCTGCATTGTTCATTTCACTAACAATCTTTGCGTTTAACGCAGTTGGTGATGGCTTACGTGATGCATTAGATCCAAAACTACGTAAATAAGGAGGTGGCCGAAAATGAGTAAAACAATTTTAGAAGTAAAAGATTTAAAAATAAACTTTAAAACGTACGCAGGACTTGTTCATGCTGTTCGTGGTGTAAACTTTGACTTAAAAGAAGGTGAAACACTAGCAATCGTTGGTGAATCCGGTTCTGGTAAGAGTGTTACGAGTAACGCATTGATGAAACTAATTCCACAGCCACCTGGTATTTATGAGTCAGGACAAATTTTATTTAACGGTCGTGATTTAGTTCCTTTAAGTGATAAAGAAATGTCAAAAGTACGCGGAAATGAAATTGCAATGATTTTCCAAGATCCAATGACAAGCTTAAACCCGACGATGAAGGTCGGACGTCAAATAACTGAAGTTATTTTACAACATAAAAAAGTATCAAGAGCTGATGCTAAAAAACGTGCAATCGAACTTTTAACGCAGGTAGGTATCCCCTTCCCTGAAAAACGTTATACCCAATATCCGCATGAATTTTCAGGCGGTATGCGCCAACGTGTTGTAATTGCCATCGCACTTGCAGCTGATCCAAAGCTTCTAATTGCCGATGAACCAACAACAGCATTAGACGTTACAATTCAAGCGCAAATTTTAGAGCTAATGAAAGAAATCCAAAAAAATTCGAAAACATCTATCATTTTCATTACTCACGATTTAGGTGTAGTTGCAAACATTGCCGACCGAGTTGCAGTTATGTATGCAGGTCAAATCGTCGAATATGGTACTGTTAATGATATTTTCTATAATCCTAAGCATCCGTATACATGGGGTCTGCTTGGTTCAATGCCAGACTTAGATAACGATAATGATGAGCTACTACGCACGATTCCTGGTTCACCACCAGATCTTACTAACCCTCCAAAGGGAGATGCGTTTGCCGCTCGTAACGAATTTGCAATGGCTATTGACTATGAGCAAGAACCACCGATGTTCCAAGTAAGTGAAACGCACTTTGCAAAAACTTGGTTGATGCATCCTGACGCACCAAAAATCCCGCTTCCTGATGCGGTTGCTAAACGTATTGAAGGATATTTAGCAAAGGAGGCACAATCAAATGACTAAATCGAGCACAAAAAAAATTCTTGAAATTAAAAATTTAAAGCAGCATTTCGGTTCAGCAGGTAACCCTATTAAAGCTGTCGATGGTATTAGCTTCGATGTATATGAAGGTGAGACACTTGGTCTTGTTGGAGAATCCGGCTGTGGTAAATCGACAACTGGTCGTTCCATTATACGCCTGTACGACATTACAGATGGTGAAATTATTTTCGATGGTGAGAACGTCCAAGGGAAAAAATCTAAAAATGATTTAAAGAAATTTAATCGTGAAATGCAAATGATTTTCCAAGATCCATACGCTTCATTAAATCCGCGTATGACAGCTGGAGAAATTATTAGTGAAGGCTTTACGATTCACGGTCTTTACAAAGATAAAAAAGAGCGTCGTGAAAAAGTTAATCAGCTGTTAGAGGCTGTTGGCTTAAACAAAGAGCACGCAAACCGTTATGCACACGAATTCTCTGGCGGCCAACGTCAACGTATTGGAATTGCTCGTGCGCTAAGCTTAGATCCAAAGTTTATTATCGCCGATGAACCGATATCAGCACTTGACGTATCTATTCAAGCGCAAGTTGTTAACTTATTAAAGCAACTACAAAAAGAACGTGGCCTAACATATCTTTTCATTGCCCATGACTTATCGATGGTTAAGTATATCAGCGACCGTATCGCTGTTATGTACCGCGGTAAAATTATGGAAATAGGTAAAGCAGATGATATTTACAATCACCCTGTTCATCCGTATACAAAATCATTATTATCAGCAATTCCACTTCCTGACCCAATGTCAGAAAAACGTCGTCAACGTATTCCGTACAAGCATACGGAAGTTGACGATAGCGCAACATATCACGAAGTTGGCGAGCAGCATTACGTTTATGGTACTGCTGATCTTGTGAAAACTTGGGTTGCTAGTCGATAATAACTTACAAATCCACCCATTAGTATTTTCCAATGGGCGGATTTTTTGTTTCATTGAATGGACTATTTTAATAGATATTAATTATACTTGATAATAATGCTATGTTAATTTTTAATAGGGCGGTCATTTGGTTTTACCCTTTCTGACATATGTTACGCCTAGAATTGTATATATGTTTGCTTTATGAAAAACAGTCTTTCTCATATAAAGAAAGACTGTTCCTTCCATTCAATTATTTCAATGGTGCATCTGCTGTTAATTCAATTTCTTGCAGCTCTGTAGAATTTCCATACTCAACATTATAATTTTTTACACGCTTATTCACCGGAATAACTTCAATGCGGAAGAATGTTGGGAATACCATAGCTTGTTCACTCATATATTCTTGCCAAGCACGAAATGCTTTTGTACGTTTTTCTATATCCATCGAATCTTTAGAGTCGATATCTTTTAATAATTTTGTTAAATCGGCAGATACGAAACGGCTAAAGTTAAATTTAGCATCATCACTATATAAACCTGCTGGAGATGGGTTTGTCCCTGTGCCCCACGCTGCCATAAACATATCGATTTCAGGATCATCCGCTTGGACTTTATCATAGAAAGCATTAAATTCAATAGGGCGACCTGTAGTTAATTGCACATCTAAGCCAACATCTTTCCAGTTCTGACGGAAATATTCCCCAATCGCATCGTCCGTTTCAGAGCCAGCCTTTGTAGCTACACGAACTGTGAATTTTTTGCCAGCTTTATCTTCACGAATACCATCGCCATCCACATCTTTATAGCCTGCTTGATCTAATAATTTTATAGCTTTTTCAGGGTCATAATGATAGCCCTCTAACGTTTCATCATAGAATGAAAATACTGGCGGAATTAAAGAGTTCGCACGAACACGTAAACCTTGATAGAACTTTTCTGCAACACCCTCAACATCCATTGCATAGGCAATCGCTTGACGCAACTCTACATTATTCATTTTTGAATTTTCATCAAAAATATTAACTTTGTTTTCTGTATCATATTTCCCTAATTTAAAGCCGACATAATCATAAGCTAATTCCGCTCGACCTAATACAGATAAATTGTTTAAATCTTTAATATTATCATATTGGGTTGTGTCGAAACTTGATGCAAAATCATATTTCCCTGTTCTTAATGCTTCACTAATTGAAGCTGGTGGTACAACCTCAAGTACAACTTTATCAACTTTTGGCTTTCCTTTAAAGTAATGCTCATTTGCTACAAATTGTACAGACTCACCATTAACAAGTTTATCTATTTTAAATGCTCCAAGCGTTACAGGTTTTTTTCGTACCGCGTCGGAAGAAATTAATTCTTTTACTGGAATAGACTCTAATTGATGCTTCGGTTCCGCATACCCCCATAAACCATCACCACCATAATAAATAGCAGGTGATACTTCCTTAAATTTAAGTTGAATTGCTTTATCATTCAATTTTGTAATACCTGAAATTGTATCTGCTTTACCGTTATGATATTCTTCTGCACCGACAATATTTTTGAAATCACCATCATAACGTACACCAGGATAATCTGGGTGTCCGATAATTAAATATGGGTATATTAAATCATCTGCAGTTAATGGTGTACCGTCAGACCAGTTATAATCCCCTTGAATGGTTACTGTTGCTGTTTTCGCTTCCGTATCAACCTCTAATTTTGCAGCACCTTCATCATTAATTATAAAGTCGCCATCTACATTAAAAATTGAGTTAGTCATATAACCCATTATTTCTGAATCATATCCATCTTCATAAAGTTCTCTGTTAAAAATTCCTTGGAATGGTGAACTTGTGACGAGACCTACTCGCAATGTACCGCCCTGAATCGCTTCTCCTTCATTTGTCACTTCTGTTGGTAGTAAACTTTCCGTTTCTTTAGTTATTTCTTTTTCTTCTGTTTTCTCTTGACCATCAGATTTCGAGCCTTTATCAGTCCCACCGCCGCCCGTACAGGCCGCTAAAATAAGCATGAATGCAAACAGCACGGACAAGAATAACCAGTTTTTCTTCATGTGTAAATCCTCCCTTTTATCCTAATCGTTGTTTTGCGTCAGCCGAACGTCGTAGCGCTTGACCGACATAATTTATACCAAGCATCAATATTAAAATTAAAAATGATGCAGGCAACCATATCCACCACTTAGTAGATAACACAATTGGATTCGTTGCATAGCTTACGAGAGTCCCTAAGCTAGGTGTAGTTGGGGGTAAACCAAAGCCTAAAAATGATAGACCTGTTTCAATACCAACATTCCCTGCAAAATTTAAGGTTAATTCTACAATAAGCAACGAGCTCAAATTTGGTAATATCCCCTTAAACATAATGGCAATATCACTAGTGCCCATTGTTTTAGAGGCATTCACATAATCACGACGTCCTTCTGATAAGGCTTTACTACGGATTAAACGCGCTGTCCCTATCCATTGAAATGCACTTAATATCAGAACCAACTCAATAACACCATATTTAGGAATGATTGTAACTAGCACAATGATGATCATTAAGGTTGGTAATGTCATGAGAAAATCGATGATACGCATAAAAAAATTATCAATAAAGCCGCCATAATAGCCCATTATAATACCGAGTGCAATCCCGATTGTATTGGCGATAAGCGTAATAGCTATTGCAATTAAAATAGAATTTTTCGCACCGATTATAAGTTGTCCAAACATATCACGCCCAGCTTCATCCGCCCCAAGAACATAACCATTTATACCCGGCTTTGTAAAACGTTCAAATAATTTAATTTTTAATATTTCATCTTGGTTCATAAGCATTGCCATAATTAATATCGCAATAATTAGTAAAATTATGCCGAAGAATGAAAATAACGCTAGCTTATCTTTTCGAAATTCACGTATGATAACTTGTATCCCTGTTGACGGGGTACTTTCAATTGTCATTTTGTCATTTTTTTGTTTCATTTTTATTCACCTCTCCTTAAACATTAAATTTAACGGTTAGTCTATGCGGATACGTGGATCAACAATACTCATAATAATATCTGACAGTAGACTACCTAATAATGCTAAGAAGCCATAAAGCATAACGAGAGCAGTAATCACACTATAATCACGACTCGTTATAGAATGGATGAATAATTGTCCCATGCCTGGGAAGCCAAAAATCGTTTCTATGAAAATCGAACCACCCAATAAACCTGTAATTGTAAAACCAAGAAAGGCTGCAATGGGCAATAAGGAATTGCGAAAAATATGTCTTCTATAGATTCTTTTCATCGGTACACCTTTACTACGTGCTGTTTTAACGTAATCCTGTGTCTTAGCATCGATAATTTCCGAACGCAAATATTGAATAATCGTCGTTGTACCTAAAATTGCATATGTCATTGCTGGTAAAATTAAATGAAAGAGACGATTCCTGTAATATTCAAGCGTTCCTGGTTCTACACCTACATCAACTGTTCCACTCGTCGGGAACCACATTAAACGATAACCGAAAATATATAAGAAAATTAACCCCAATACAAAAGTGGGTATCGCGTAGCTTATAAAGCTATATAGTGTAATCGACTTATCGAACAAAGTATCTTGTTTGCGGCCAGCAATCATTCCTAATGGAATAGCAATCGTATAAACTAGAATCGCACTTAATAGAGCGAGCCAAAATGTATTTAATGCGCGCTCACCAATCAGCGTGGATACCGCAATTTTATATGTATAGCTTTGTCCAAAATCACCTTGAAAAGCATTTGTGATCCAATGGTAGTATTGCACATACCAAGGGTCGTAATAGCCTGCCTGAATTCGCAATTCTTCGATACGTGTAGGATCTGTTTCTGGTGTAATCAGCCCTGTAAATGGGTCACCTGGCATTTGCTTCGCCAAAATAAAGATAATTAGACTTAGCACAAACATTTGAGGAATCATTAAAATTGTTCGTCTAGCAATCGTTTTCCACATTTTAAATACCCCCTGACATCGCAACCATATGCGTTTCTGAAATGGATTTTAGCGGGTATACTTTTCCATGCTCATCATAATATTGATGTTGCTCATTCTGATAGTTCTCTTCTTCTTTTTGTCGAATTAATTTACGCTCCAAGCGTGTCTCTGGCGCAATATTTGGAATGGCAGACAAGAGACGTTTTGTGTAAATATGTTGCGGATCCATATAAATATCACTTCTCGTTCCTGTTTCCACGAAGCGTCCTTTATACATAATGGATATATGATCACACATATGTTTTACAACACCTAGATCATGTGAAATGAATAAATAAGTAAGTTCATACTCATTTTGAATATCTTTCATAAAGTTTAGCACCTGTGCTTGTACGGATAAATCCAGTGCAGATACAGGTTCATCAGCAATAATCATTTTTGGATTACAGGCAACAGCACGCGCGATTCCAAGACGTTGTTTTTGACCACCAGAAAATTCATGCGGATACTTTAACAATACATCTTCAGACATACCTACAATTGCAAGTAACTCTTTAATGCGCTTACGTTCCTCTTGATCACTCAGCTTCATAAAATTTCGAATAGGCTCTGCTAAAATGTCTAATACACGTTTTCTAGGATTCATACTTGAATGAGAATCTTGGAAAATCATTTGAATATCTTTGTTATAAGGTGAATCACGATTTCTGCGCTTGTTTGTAACATTCTCACCTTCATAGAGAATCTGACCCGAGGTGATTTTTTCTAGACCTATAATGGCCTTCCCAGTTGTCGATTTTCCAGAACCTGATTCTCCTACTAAACCATATGTTTTTCCTTTTTCAAATTCCATTGTGACACCATCAACCGCATATACCTTATCGATTACTGTATTAAAAAAGCCCCCTCGAATTGGGTAATGAACGTTTAAATCATTAATTTGCATAAAGCTCATATAGCCCCACCTCCTTCTTCACCTTCAAGATGAAAGTGTTTCCAGCAGGTACATCTAACAAAATGACCAGGTGCAATTTCATGTAATTGTGGTTTTCTTTCATGTGCAGATGTATCAATCCACGGTATTCGTGCTGAAAATCGGCAACCTTCCCGAGGTAAATTCACCAGCGATGGCACCATACCTTGAATAACTTCAAGCCTTTCATTTTCACTATGTGTTTGTGGAATAGAATTCAATAATGAACGAGTGTATGGATGTTTAGCATTTGTAAATAATTTTTGAACAGGCGCTTCTTCTACTACTTCACCTGCATACATTACCGCAACTCGATCAGCCATTTCTGCCACAACGCCTAAATCATGTGTAATTAAGATAATACCTGTTTCGGTTTCTGACTGAAGTGCTTTTAATAGATCAAGTATTTGAGCTTGAATAGTCACATCTAGAGCCGTTGTCGGTTCATCTGCAATTAAAATAGATGGTTTACATGACAATGCAATGGCAATCATGACACGCTGCCTCATCCCTCCTGACAATTGATGAGGGAATTGTTTTGCCACACGCTCTGGTTTCGCGATGCCTACTTGATTCAATAATTCTAATACTCTCTCTGCTCGCTGTTGCTTTGAAAGCTTTGTATGATACATTAGTCCCTCTGCAATTTGTTCACCAATGCGCATTAATGGATTTAGAGCTGAAAGTGGGTCTTGAAAAATAAAACCTATATCATTACCACGCAATCTATTAAAATTTTGTTCATTTAGTTGCGCTAAATTTTGATTATTGTAAAGAATATCCCCTGTTACCTTTGTGTTAATTTCATCGTTCAAACCTACAATAGTAGTTGCTAATGTACTTTTACCACAACCCGATTCCCCAACGATTGCTAATACTTCATTCTTTTTAAGTGAAAGAGAGACATCCTCTACAGCAGCGTGGTAAGTTTCTTTAATACGAAAACTTGTAGTGAGATTTCTAATTATTAATAAGTCATTTGCTGTATTCAAACAATCTCCCCTTTCTTAATAATAAAATTACGTTAATGTTTCAAATTGTTTATCCTTCCGTTCAACTGACTGCATAGCCACCATTGCTCCTCTAATCAATAATGCAAATTCACGCTTTTGTTGAGGTGTCAACATTTTTAAAAAAGCATCTACTTGTTCCACAACTTCTATTTCTTCTACTCTAAGGATTCGATCACTCATTTCACTCATCCCTTTCATATTCGATTGACGTTGCTACCGTCACGTAAACTTTAAACTTGAATAAGTTTTCGCTTTATCACCTCATTGGGTTGAATATATATTCTATTGAGGTAAAAGTCAATGTGTTTCAATTAAAAAAATATTGCAATGAGTTAAAAAGTAATATACAATAACTGTAAGAAAGGGGAAATATTTTTGAATAAGCGCTTAAAGTCACTAAGAAAGAGTCTTGGTTTAAATCAAAAAGAAATGGGCTACAGACTGAAACTTTCACAAACGCACATTTCTTCTTTAGAAAACGGGGCTAGAGAGTTAACGGATAGAATAATTTCTGATATTTGTCGAGTATTCAATGTAAACAAAAATTGGTTACACACTGGCGAAGGCGATATGTTTGTCCAATCCGCTACTTTTTCCTTAGATGAATACGCACAAAAAAACCAGCTCACTGAATTAGAACTGGATATCATTAAGAGTTATATGGATTTAAATAAAGAAGTGCGTCAAAGCATTCTTAACACTGCACAACAAATTTTCGGAAAACATGCAGAGACTACAGCTACTGTTGATGAAATTGATGTGGAAATAGCACATTATCGTTCGGAATTAGAGACTGAGAAAAAAACGAGAACGGCATCATCTTCACAAAGGCGCGAAACCAGTTAAGAAAGTTCAAATATTGGAAATAAGAAAGGTTTTGAATGGCTACTGAGTGATGATTTCTGATTGTTACAGCTATATAATCAGTTATCTGAGGGCGATAAAAAATCAGTATTTGACTTCATGGGCTTTACGACATTCGAACAAATCATTTACATCCGTGTTCTAATGGGTTTTTGAAAACCGGTCCATCTCGTATTGTAATGGAACATTTAAATGTAAATTATATATTTGATTTGTGGATTAAAGCTGGATAGAGATTTGAGCGCAAACATTAACGTAGCAAATTATTCAATCCAAGGATTTAACTGAAACTCATCTTCCCCCACCTACAAACATAAATATTCATGTAAATAAAAATGAAACACCTTTAAAAGTAAGAGCTAATTACTTTTAAAGGTGTCTCATTATCTCTAATAATGAATTCCTATTTTAACCAATTACCTTCTTGATTTTGGATTTAATGCATCCTTTAATCCTTCTCCAATAAAGTTAATTGACAAAATAACTAATGAAATAGCTGTTGCAGGTGGTACCCACATCCAAAGCTTATCCTTTAGTACATCTGAGTTTCTAGCCTCAAATAGCATATTGCCCCAGCTAGGTGTATCAGCCGGAACCCCGAGTCCTAAAAAACTTAAACTAGATTCTGCAACAATTGTCACCGCCATCAATAATGTTGCCTGTACAATAATCGTCGATGCAACGTTAGGCAATAAGTGCTTAACGATTATTTTTGAAGGTTTACAGCCAATTGACTGAGCAGCTAATATATACTCATTTTCCTTTTCAGTTAAAACCCTACTTCGTACTATCCTAGCAACACTTCCCCACATTAAAAGTGAAATAACAATTATTAATGTCCATAGACCAGATATTTTTCCTGAAAGTATCGTATTTAAAACAATACAGAAAACTAAAAATGGAAACATTAATACGAAGTCAGTAAATCGCATTAACATTTGATCTATTTTTCCTCCAAAATACCCTGAAATAGCGCCAACAGCTGTTCCAATCACTACAATAAAAATCATACAGCCTAATCCAACTGTTAAAGATGATCTACCAGCGTAGAGCATTCTAGTAAAAACATCTCGTCCATTCGTATCTGTCCCTAACCAATGCTCGCTTGATGGAGGTAGACTAATTTTCATAAAGTCGACACGTACAATATCTTTTGTTGTAATATATGGAGCTAAAAACGATAGAATGATAACTATTAGTAAAAAGATAAGACTAAGCATCGCTAATTTATTTTTAAAGAACTTCCGTCTCGCTATCACCCATGGCGAGGGGCTTTTTTTCGGTGTTTTTGGAGTTATAACTTCTTGATCAGTTACCAATGTCATAATACCCCCTCCTTAATCTAGTCTAATACGCGGATCTACCACACCATATAATATATCCGCTACCAAATTTCCAAAAAGTGTTAAAAACGAAAGTAACATAGTTATCGACATCATCACTGCATAATCTCTTCTTCCAACTGATTCTAAGAAGAGTGCTCCTACTCCTGGATAAGTAAAGATCGTTTCTGTTATTACTGCGCCACTGATCAATGTTGCGATATCAAAACCAAGAAACGTAATAATCGGAATGATTGAATTGCGTAAAATATGTTTGTTATAAATTTTTGTTTCCTTTGTTCCTTTTGCTCTTGCAGTTCTTACAAAATCTTTTCTACTATTTTCAATAATGTCATTTCGTAAAAATTGTGTATAGGACGCCGTTCCCATTAATCCTAATATAAGAGCTGGTAATAAAACATGATGGAACCTACTCAGGTAATATTCCAAAGTTCCTGCTTCCATGCCTACACCTACGGAGCCATTGAAAGGGAACCATCCTAGTTTAAAGGAGAAAAAGTAAATAGCAACAATCCCTGCAACAAATGATGGAATTGCTAAAGCTAAATAGTTATAAGTCGCAATCAAATTATCCCCAAGTGTATAAGGTTTTCTTCCCGCATACATTCCCATAAGAAACGCAAAAATGTACGTGAAAATTAATGATGTTAATGCCAAAAATATTGTATTAGGTATCCTCTGAGCAATAATCTCTGCTGCTGGTTTTTTATAAACAGTCGATTTTCCAAAATCCCCTTGTGCAAAATTAGAAATCCATCTACCATATTGCTTGATAACCGGATCATTATAGCCTAATTTTTCTCTCATTTCTTCGATGTATTGTGGATTCGTATTAGACGGATTGATTTCTCCACCAAACGGATCTCCTGGCATCATTTTAGCTAAAAAGAATACCACCAACGAAATAAGGAGTAGCAATGGGATCATGCCTAGTAATCTTCGAAGTGTGTATTGAAGCATATGACGTCTCCTTATCTAGAAATTTACTAACTAGGCCCAATTCAAGAAGTGGACCTAATTAGTAGGTTTAGTTAGTTTACAATTTATTCCTTAATGTGCCATTTGTAAACATCTGTTTGGAAACCAACAGCGTTGATATGAACACCTTGTAATCGATTATTAATGCCATATAAATCTAAATTTTCCCACAATGGAAGGGCTGGTAATTCTTCATTGAAGTATTTTTGCCATTCCACATAAGTCTTCATACGCTTCTCTTTATCAAATGCTTCTTCATTTAAGCCTTTTTCTAATAAATCTTGATTCTTAACATCTACATAGCGACCAAAGTTCCATTCTGCATCGTTACCCCATAATCCAGATGGGTCAGGATCTGCACCTGTACTCCAAGAGCCGAAGAATGCTTCTAGTGCAGCATCGTCATTATCTTTCATATCATTATATAGGTTAAATTCTATTAATGTACCAGTAGCTAATTCTGTTTTCACTCCGATATCATTCCAAGCTTGAATAATTGCTTGAGAGCGACCTTCGAAGGCAGCAGGACCTGCATAGTGACCAAACGAAATTTTAAATGGTTTACCTTTAGGATCCTCCACAAATCCATCGCCATCTGTATCTACATAACCAGCAGATTTAAGTAGCTCTTTAGCCTTTTCTGCATTGTATTCATATTGATTTAAGTCAGATTCCTTTGCAGCAGTCCAGAAGGCACGTGGAACTACAGTATTCGCAACGTCAGCTTTTCCTTCTAAGAAAGCATCGATCATTGCTGGACGGTTAATCGCGTATAATAGTGCTTGACGCAATTCTTTTGATTTAAACTTATCAAAATCTGCTACATTTTTAAGAGTAGCTTTATCACGATGACCAAAACGAAGACCGATATATGAGTAACTTACACCATTCGTTTCTTCAATGCGTACATTATCTAATGCTGACAATTCTTTTACAGCTTGTGGTTTAATGTCCATGATGTCAATTTCTCCGTTTTGGAACGCACCAGCTGCCAATGATGGGTCAATTACTTTTACAATTATCCCATCAAGCTGTGGCTTGCCCTTCCAGTAATCATCAAAACGCTCTAATTCAGAATATTCACCGTCTACAACCTTTTTCACTTTAAAAGGTCCTACGCCAACAGGATTTTCACGAACTTGTTTCGACTCGCTTAAATCTTTAACAGCAATACCTTCATAATGTTTCTTTGGCATAGGATACTGCCAAAGGTTTTCTAGGTTATTAATTTTCACTTTTTCAAAACTAATTTTCACAGTATATGGATCAACGACTTCAATTCCTTCGATTTTGTCAGCTTTCCCTGCTTTTTTTGCTGCTGCACCTTTGATATTCTCAACATAATTGTATCGTGGGCCATCGTAGTTCTTATCAGCTAGTGTCTCTAATGCAAATACCCAGTCATCAACAGTTAGCTCCTCACCATTGTGCCATTTTACACCTTTCTTAAGGTTAAACGTATACGTTAACTTATCCTCGCTAATGTCCCAAGTTGCTAAATTAGGAACATATTCTAAGTTATCATTTACATCATAAATACCATCAGTTGTAAATTTTTGGATATAAGAATCTACAATACTTCCACTAAAGGCCGGATCATATACACCTTCAGGTGCTTGGTCAGTACCAAAAGTTACAACTCCACCTTTTGCTGTTTCACTAGTCTTCGTGGAATCCCCCTTGTCTTTTTCCTTATCTTTGTCAGTTGTTGCGTTGTCGCTATTACATGCAGCTAAAAACAAAGCCATAACTAGCATAAGCATGAAAGACCATAATGCTGATTTTTTCATTCTTTATCCCCCTTGAATATTATTTTGAAAATAATTATTACACTATTCTTTTTGTTATTTTTTAATATAAATGGCACGCAACTCTATGCCCCTGCTTCACCTCCTTTAAAGTTGGTTTTGATAATGAACACTCTGTCATTGCCTTCGGACACCGTGGATGGAAAGGACACCCTTTTGGTGGATTAGCCGGACTAGGGATATCCCCTTCTAATACTATACGACTACTCTTTTTCCTTGGATCAGGTACCGGTATTGCGGAGATTAATGCCTGTGTATAAGGGTGCAATGGTTCCTCATAAATATGTTCCTTATCTGCAATTTCCACAATATTTCCTAAATACATAACACCGATTCGATCACTCATATGTTTTACAACACTTAAATCATGAGCGATGAATAAAAATGTTAAGTCAAACTCATCTTGTAACTCTTTTAGCAGATTCAGAACCTGCGATTGTACAGATACGTCTAAGGCTGAAACTGGTTCGTCTGCTATAATTAGTTTTGGCCTAAGTGCAAGTGCTCTCGCAATACCGATCCGTTGTCGCTGACCACCTGAAAATTCATGTGCATACTTGTAATAAGCATCTTCTGGTAAACCTACTTTTTGTAAGAGCTCCATCACTTCATTTTTTAAAGATTTCAGTGATTTTTTATGGAAATTCATGATCGGTTCAGCTATGATACTACCTACCATTTGCATCGGGTTTAACGATGCATAGGGATCTTGAAATACCATTTGGATATCTTTCCTTATTTCCCTTAATGATTTCCCATGTAATTTTGTAATATCCTGACCGTTAAAAATGATTTTTCCATCCGTTGAATCTAACAATCTTAAAATAGTGCGACCTGTTGTAGATTTTCCACAACCCGATTCGCCAACTAATCCTAATGTTTCACCGCTTTTTATGGAAAGAGAAATATTATCAACAGCTTTAACATAGCCAACCGTATGTTTGAAAAATCCACCTTTAATCGGGTAATAAGTTTTTAAATCAATTAACTCCAATAAATTTTCGTTATTTTGTTTCATTGTAGTTTGCTCCATGTTGTCAGCTCACACCCTTTCTAGAATTACAGCCTTCAAAAAGTAAACAAGAAACTTCATGATTGTCACCTATGAAGGCAAGTTGCGGCGTAACCTTGCTACATTCAGGCATAGCCGACGGGCATCTATCAATAAAACGGCAGCCTAGTTGAGGCATATTTTTTAAAGAAGGTACAATACCTTTAATAGTGGTTAATTCATTCACTTCTATATCAATCCTCGGAATCGACGCCATCAAGAGTTTTGTATATGGGTGTTTGGGATTGTGAAACAAATTATCAACATTTGTCCGTTCTACAATCTTCCCCGCATACATAATAATTACTTCATCACACATCTCCGCAACTACACCTAAATCGTGAGTTATTAATACAATAGACATGTTATTTTCTTCTTGAATATTTTTCAATAAATCTAGTATTTGAGCCTGTACAGTTACATCAAGTGCAGTAGTTGGTTCATCCGCTATTAAAAGTCTAGGATGACAAGCGATGGCGATAGCAATCATTACTCTTTGTCTCATACCGCCTGACAATTGATGAGGGTATTCATCTATAATTTTTTCAGCTCTTGGAATACCAACCTGTTTTAATAATCCAATCGCTTTATCTTTAGCCTCAGCCTTCGAAATCTTACTATGATTAAGCATAATCTCTTCAATTTGTGAGCCTATGGTAAAAACTGGGTTAAGGGATGTCATAGGTTCTTGAAAAATCATGCTTATATCTTTTCCCCTAATTTTATTCATCTCATCGATTGAATAACTTTCTATGTTTTTCCCATGGAATTTTATTTCTCCACCAGTGATTTTACCAATTCCGTTGGGAAGGAGTTGCATAATAGAAAGTGACATTACACTTTTTCCACAGCCAGATTCACCAACTACCCCAACAATCTGCCCTGATTTAACTGAAAATGAAACATCATCCACTGCATGATATATTTCTCCATCTATATCAAAGCCAGTCTTAAGGTTTTTCACTTCTAACATTAAGCTCATTTTATATCACACCTTTTAAAAGTTTTTACTTAACTATTGCTGCAAATGTAGTGAGTTAGATACGGCGCGCCAAGATTTTTTACAAAAAATCACTTTCGGGTTTTATTGATTTAATATTCCGAAAAAAATGTCGATTTCGATAAACTTATTTCACAATCATATCAAAATAAAAAATCATCAATTTACAATACTTTTAAAAACATTATTTCTTCTTTATAAAGGTTTTCTTACAAGTACCAAATGATATAATATTCAGATAATTAAGTATGCTATCATTTTATATAGAAATCATACATATAATCAAGAGAATTTTTACATTTCTTATATTCTTATATACAAAATAAACCATACAACTATTCCGATTTTTCTTAATAAATTTATTTTTCTCTTAGATACAAACTTGTTCAATCTTCACTTTATTGGTTTAAAGTATTATTTTTTTATTATCATAATATAGCAAATGATTTATTTACTCATTTTTAATCTCCCTCTCAATATCTAAATTTATTAGAATTTCTTTATTATAAAAGCTATTTAAACGAATTTTTATAAATTGCCATATTTAACCTCATTACCCAATTGCTATTAATGTATAATTTTTTTCATTTATCGCATTAACTCCCTGAAGCACAGAATGTTACCGCAGAAAAATAATTTAATCCAATTTCTCAAGTGATTTTTTTACGGACTTCTTCTTAATTTTTTTATGTAATAAATAAATAATTTCTTTGTATAAAAATAGATTTTAATTCTGATTCCGTTTTAATTTGATGAAAATAAAACTTTACTATCCCTAGCGCAAAGATTATTTTTCTTGCCCCTTAAGATAAACCAAGTTCAACATTTTGAAACAGCCTTATTAATATTTGGCTTCTTTTTATCGTGATTGTCCTTTTAAACGCTGACTACATTTTCATGTTCCCGGGCCCGCCCAAGAATCAAGAAGGAAACTTCCTATATTAAGTAATTTCGTAGATCCTATTTTAATACTTGAGGATTAATTCTCGTTATTTTAGCGATATGATTCGCTCATAACACTTAAAACGTAACAAGACACGTTGGCGTAGAAATGTCTCTATTGTAAAAAAAAAGAAAACATTTTATCATGAAGCTATTAACGTACAACTTTCTCTTGATTATATGTAAGAAAGAATAGGTGAAATGTATACATATGAAAAATCGCGTTGTCCAATTGCTATTTGTATTTTCAATAGCAGCAATTATGCTCATATTTTTAAATAAGTCCATTATTCCTTTATCTACCTTAATCGGCTTACTATGGCCTATCACACTTATTGGGATTGCCTTCATTATTTTTATTGAAAATCGTTCCCCGCAAAGTACATTGGCTTGGTTTTTAGTATTAACCATTCTCCCTGTTATCGGTTTACTTCTGTACTTACTATTCGGAAGAAGTCGCTGGAGAAGAAAGAAACATTTATCTCGTTCAGAAGAAAAAAGAAAGTTATTCCGCGAACTTTTAGCAGGAAGAAGTTTTAATTTAGAACCCTCTTGCCCTTTAAATGAACGATCCACCTATTTAGCACAAGTTATCCAAAAATTTGGCGGCGGTCCTCTTGCTAATGAGACAGCAACAAAACTCTTAACAAACGGAGATGAAACATTTACTGAAATCCTACAAGCGATTGAAAATGCTACACATCATATTCATATTCAATACTATATTTATCGATCAGATGAAATCGGCACTTCAATTCGAGATGCCTTAATAAGAAAAGCAAATTCTGGTGTGATCATACGCTTTCTTTACGATGGACTTGGAAGTAGTAAATTACGTAGGAGTTTCTTACAACCAATGAAAGACGCCGGAATTGAAGTAGTCGAGTTTGATTCTATTCTTTCACCTTGGCTATTAGAAACCGTCAATTATCGTAACCACCGTAAAATTGTTATTGTAGATGGGGCAATTGGGTTTACAGGTGGACTTAATGTCGGGGATGAATATCTTAGTCGATCGAAGAAATTTCCTATTTGGCGTGATAGCCATTTAAAAATAGAAGGAAGAGCATTATATAAGCTGCAGGCCATTTTCCTAGAAGATTATCTCTATGCCACTAGTAGTTTAAATACTGAGTCTTGGAATCACTTTATGAACAGCACGTACTTTCCAAGTCAAAAATTACATCAAGCAGAAGGTGCCGTACAAATCGTTGCGAGTGGACCTAGCTCAGAAGATACAAATATTCGAAATGCTTTATTGAAAATTATGGGCTCTGCTCAAAAGTCTATTTGGATTGCTACTCCATACTTCATTCCTGATCAGGAAACATTAACATTATTACGTTTGAGCGCACTTTCCGGCGTAGATGTCCGTATTTTATATCCTGGAAAAGGCGATAGCATCATTAGTGATCAAGCATCCCAATCATACTTTACACCACTATTAAAAGTAGGTGTCTCCATTTACCGCCTTAATGATGCGTTTATGCATGCAAAGATTGTTCTTGTTGATGATGAAGTTGCAACAATTGGTACAGCAAATATGGATATTCGTAGTTTTGAGCTTAATTATGAACTCATTGCAGTCTTATATGAAACTAAAACAGTTCTAGATATTAAAAATGATTTTGAACAAGATTTTAAAGACTCCATTGAAATTACATGGGCGTCATTTCAAAAGCGAAGTATTCAAAAACGCATGCTTGAATCTCTTATGCGACTCATTTCTCCGCTACTGTAAATTTAAAAGGATTCACACACAGTTTTGTGTATGAATCCTTTTTCGCTCTTTGGGCGGTGGATGTCGATAAAAATGAAAAGTTGGGTGATAAACTTCAAAATTTGGTCGATAATTCTTGAAAGTGTTTCGATAAAACTAAATTAATGATCAACATCAACAATGCGCCTAGCCTAGCGGAAATCAACCCCTCGTTTTGATCAAGGACTAACTTTATTTAACAGGACACCTTAATTTCAATAGCGTTTCAACAAATGAAAGAGGCTGGGACACAAGGATTTAGCCAATGAAAAACCCGAACTATATCACGAAACGCTCAGCCTGTGTTTCGTAATTGTTCGGGTTTTCTGTTTATATTCATTGCTAATTTAAAAATTATACGTTTTTCATAAAGTACAAATTAGTTATGTCCCAGCCACTTTTTTTCATTAAAGCTCGCCTGCTTTTAACTTTCCATGCCAGTCTTTTAGGAATGGAATATCTTCTTCTTGAATAGCACCTGATTCATTTGCTGCTTCAATTAAATAATCGAAATTTGTTAGCGATACATATTGAATGCCTGCCTCTTCAAATGCTTGTTCAGCACGTGGCAGATTGTATGTGTAGACACATACAACGCCTAGTACTTCACAGCCTGCTGCGCGTAAGGCTTCTACAGCTGTAATCGATGAGCCGCCTGTAGAAACGATATCTTCTACTACTACGACTTTTTGACCTGCTGCGTATTTTCCTTCGATTTGGTTACCACGGCCATGCTCTTTTGCTTTAGAGCGTACATAAACCATCGGTAAATCTAAAATATCACTTACCCAAGCGGCATGTGGAATGCCTGCTGTTGCTGTACCTGCTACGATTTCTGTTGGTCCAAAGTTTTCTTTAATAAGAGATGCTAGACCGTTTGCTAATTGCTTACGAATTACAGGGTCAGAAATTGTTAGGCGTGTGTCACAGTAAATTGGGGATTTAATGCCTGATGCCCATGTGAATAGTTCTGTTGGATTTAGTTCGACTGCGCCTACTTTTAACATTGCGTGTGCGATTTCATTTTGTAATGTCATATTTATGCCTCCCATAATTCATTTACGATTTTATATGCTGCTACTGGATCTTGTGCACCTGTAACGGCGCGCCCAACGACTATTAACGAAGAACCGTCACGTTTTGCGCCGTCTGGTGTTGCGATGCGCTTTTGATCGTGTGCGTCGCCACCCGCTAATCGAATACCAGGTGTCACACGTAAAAAATCTTCACCGCACACTTCAGCAATCGCTTGTGCTTCATGTACGGAGCAGACAACACCATTTAAGCCAGCCTGTTTGGTTAAGCTTGCGTAATGTAATACAGATTCCTGTAGAGATAAAGCAATTTTTTGCTCTGCTTGCATTTGCTCTTCTGTTGTAGAAGTCAGCTGTGTTACAGCAATTAATGCCGCACGTTCACGCCCTGTAGGAGTACCCGCTTCAAGCCCCTCAAGTGCTGCCTCCATCATCGGACGTCCGCCTGCCGCATGAACGTTGACTAAATCTACCCCTAATTTTGCTAGACCCTTCATAGCAGAGCCCACTGTATTAGGAATATCGTGTAGCTTTAAATCAAGGAAAATATCATGACCTAGATCTTTTACTTTACGGACAATATCTGGGCCTTCCTGCATATATAATTCCATACCAATTTTCACGAAAAGAGGCTCATTAAAATGTTTTAGAAAGTTAACTACTTCTGTTTCTCCAGGGAAATCTAGTGCAAGTATTGGTTTTGTATTCATGAACGGTGGCTCCTTCCGATAATTTCTGAAATATGCTCTACTCCTAATTGATCGAGCTTTGCTGGTAGTTCATCAATTATAGTTGGACAAACGAAATGATCCACAAAGTTTGCTGTTCCTACAGCAACTGCAGATGCGCCGGCCGACATAAAGTCTATAACATCCTGTGCTTCTGACACGCCACCCATCCCAATTATCGGAATATTGACAGCCTTATACACCTCATAGACCATACGAATCGCCACTGGCTTTACGGCAGGACCTGATAAGCCGCCTGTACCATTGGCAATCACTGGCTTACCTGTACGCTCGTCTAAACGCATACCGATTAGTGTATTAATCATTGTAATGCCATCTGCACCACCCGCTTCAACAGCTTGTGCAATTTCTACGATATTCGTTACGTTAGGAGACAATTTCACGTATACAGGCACTTCAGAAACAGCTTTGACAGCTGCCACTAGCTCACGTGCAGTTGCAGGGTCTGTACCAAATTGAATACCACCACATTTAACGTTCGGGCAAGAAATGTTAAGCTCAAGTGCTTTCACATTAGATGCAGTAGAAATGCGTTGCGCTACTTCTACGTAGTCAGCTGTCTCTGTACCAGCAACATTTGCAATAATTGGCACATCATATGCTTCTAGAAACTTTAATTCTTCGTTCATTACTTTTTCGATGCCGGGATTTTGTAAACCAATGGCATTCAACATCCCTGCCGCTGTTTCTGCGACACGTGGAGTTGGATTGCCAGGACGTGTTTCCACAGTCGTAGCTTTAATCATAATAGCGCCAAGCTTAGATAAATCATAAAGCTGTGCATATTCACGTCCAAAGCCAAAGCAGCCGGAAGCTGGCATTATTGGATTTTTTAAATCTAAACCTGGTAATTGAATGTTTAAACGACTCATAATGCCACCGTACCTTTCGGGAAAACTGGACCGTCAGAGCATACTTTGACATAGTCTTTTGCTACTTGGTCTGTTGTTTTACATACACAAGCGAAACAAGCACCGATACCGCAGCCCATACGCTCTTCAAATGATAAATAACCTTCTTTTTCTGGATAGAAGCCTTCAAGTGCTTTTAACATAGGTAGAGGACCGCAAGAATAAAAGACATCAAACTCCGGTGCTCGAGACTCTAAAACATTTGTCACAAAGCCTTTAGTTCCTTTAGAGCCGTCAACCGTTACATAATGCGTTTCTCCAAGGGCACTGAATTCTTCCTCATAGAAGCATACATCTTCCGTTTGAAAGCCAAGGACATGAATTGTTTTTACACCACGTGCGTTCAATTGCTTGGAAAGCTCGTGTAATGGAGGTACTCCGATTCCTCCACCAACTAGTAGGGCTGTGCCTCCCTCTTTTACTGCTTCTACCGGGAACCCATTACCGATCGGACCAAGGACATTGACAAGCTGCCCTTCACGATTTGTCGCTAAAACTTGAGTTCCGCGACCTTCCGCGCGATAAATCATTGTAAATTCGTTGTTGTCTTTATCTATGTTTGCAATACTAATTGGTCGACGTAAAAGCGGCTCCATTGAATCTGACACCTTTACATGGACAAACTGGCCAGGTGTCATATCCTGAACCAGTTCTCCACGAAGTGTCAATTCGAAAATGTTTGTCGCAATTTGCTTTTGAGAGACGACCGTCATTTTCTCTTGACGAATCATATTAATGTACTACCTCCGCTTTTGGCATATGTTCTGCTGTGAATGTCATCGATTCAATAACACGGACCATCGCTTCTGCTGTGTCTAATGAAGTTAAACAAGGTACGCCGTTTTCTACAGACTCGCGGCGAATTCGGAAGCCATCACGTGCCGGTTGCTTCCCTTTCGTTAATGTGTTGACAACAAGCTGTGCCTCACCGTTTTGAATTAAATCGATTAAAGTTTCACCTTTTGCACCGATTTTGCCAACTACATCTGTGCGTACGCCAGCAGCTTCAAACGCTTGAGCTGTACCTTCAGTAGCGACAATACGATAGCCTACTGTTGAGAAGCGTTTTGCAAGTGCAATTGCTTCTTCTTTATCTTTATCGGACACTGTGAACAATACTGTTCCTTCAGTGCGAATTTCCATACCTGCTGCAACTAAGCCTTTGTATAGTGCTTTTTCTAATGTTGCATCTTTACCCATTACTTCACCTGTTGATTTCATTTCAGGGCCTAGTGTAATGTCAACACGGCGTAATTTAGCGAATGAGAATACTGGTACTTTTACGAAGACACCATTTTGCTCTGGCGCTAAGCCTGTTGGATAGCCTTGTTCTACGATTGATTTCCCAAGAATCGCTTTCGTTGCAATATTCGCCATCGGAATGTTAGTAATTTTACTTAAGAACGGTACTGTACGAGATGAACGCGGGTTCACCTCGATGACAAACACTTCGCCTTTTGAAATAACATATTGAATGTTCATTAAGCCTATGATGCCCAGACCTTTTGCAAGGCGAGTTGTATAATCCACTAGCGTATCTTTTTGCGCTTGTGTTAATTTTTGTGGAGGGTATACAGAGATAGAGTCACCAGAGTGAACCCCTGCACGCTCGATATGCTCCATAATACCTGGGATTAATACATTTTCACCGTCACAAATGGCATCTACTTCGATTTCTTGACCAGTTAAGTAGCGGTCTACTAATACTGGATGATCTGGAGATGCTTCTACCGCGTTCTCCATATAGTGTTTTAATTCCTCTTGGTTGTAGACAATTTCCATCGCACGACCACCTAGCACGTATGAAGGACGAACTAGTACAGGGAAGCCTAGACGTTCACTAATCGCAAGAGCTTCCTCCGTAGATACAGCTGTTTGACCTAGTGGCTGTGGAATGTCCAAGTCACGTAATGCTTGCTCGAATTTGTCTCGATTTTCTGCACGGTCGATATCTTCAAGTGTTGTACCTAGGATTTTCACACCATTAGCAGCTAATTTATCAGCTAGATTAATAGCTGTTTGACCACCGAATTGTACAACTACACCAATTGGTTGCTCCAGG
This sequence comes from Lysinibacillus sp. G1-3, assembly GCF_056322905.1. Lineage (NCBI taxonomy): Bacteria > Bacillati > Bacillota > Bacilli > Caryophanales > Bacillaceae > Lysinibacillus > Lysinibacillus sp. G1-3. The sequence goes on along the minus strand of NZ_JBWHYQ010000001.1, from coordinate 143,467 downwards.
TCGATAATATGCATTACATCTTCGATTGTTAATGGCTCGAAGTATAATTTATCTGAAATCGAGAAGTCCGTTGATACTGTTTCTGGATTCGAGTTTATAATAATTGCTTCGTAGCCTGCTTCTTGGATTGCCCATACTGAGTGTACTGTTGCGTAGTCGAACTCTACCCCTTGACCAATGCGGATTGGACCTGAGCCAAGTACCACTACTGATGGCTTATCAGATTTAATCGATTCATTTTCATCTTCATATGTGCCATAGAAGTATGGTGTTTCAGATTCAAACTCCGCTGCACAAGTATCAACCATTTTATATACAGGGATAATGCCATTTTCTTTACGGTATGCATAAATTTCTTCTGGTGTTGTTTCCCAAAGCTCGGCAATTTTCTTATCTGCAAAGCCTAGACGTTTTGCTGTACGCATCACTTCTTTATCGTTTTTATTGTCAGCAAGTGTTTGCTCCATATCTACGATGTTTTTGAATTTATTTAAGAAGAACAAGTCAATGGCAGACCATTCATGGATTTGCTCAATTGTTACACCGCGACGAAGTGCTTCACCGATGAAGAATAGACGCTCGTCACCTGCTTTACGGATACGCTTTTCAATCCAAGAATCCGTGTTTTCTTCTGCATGTTTCAGCTCTAAGTGAACTTGGCCTGTTTCAAGAGAGCGCACTGCTTTTAGCATAGCTTCTTCAAATGTACGACCAAGTGCCATTACTTCACCAGTCGCTTTCATTTGTGTACCAAGATTACGCTTTGCTGATTCGAATTTATCGAATGGCCAGCGTGGAATTTTTGCCACGATATAGTCTAGAGCTGGCTCGAAGCAAGCATACGTAGAACCTGTAACAGGATTTTTGATTTCATCTAATGTTAAACCAACTGCGATTTTTGCTGCTAGCTTAGCAATTGGGTAACCTGTTGCTTTTGACGCTAATGCTGATGAACGTGATACACGAGGGTTTACTTCGATCACATAATAACTGAAGCTATATGGATCAAGAGCTAACTGTACGTTACAGCCACCTTCGATTTTCAGTGCACGGATAATATCTAAAGAGATATTACGTAGCATTTGGTTTTCACGATCTGAAAGTGTTTGTGTAGGTGCTACTACAATTGAGTCACCTGTATGAATCCCAACTGGGTCAACGTTTTCCATGTTACATACAACGATGGCGTTGTCAGCAGCATCACGCATTACTTCATATTCAATCTCTTTATAACCAGCAATCGATTTTTCTAGTAAACATTGTGTTACTGGTGAATATTTTAGACCAGATGTAACGATTTCCTCTAGATCTTGGTCGTTGTAGCAAATACCGCCGCCTGTACCACCAAGTGTGAAGGCAGGACGAACAATTACTGGGTAACCAATTTTCGCTACAAAGTTTTTCGCTTCGTCTAAGTTATGGATAATATCTGATTCAGGTACTGGAGCACCTAGCTCATACATTAAATTACGGAAAAGATCGCGGTCTTCCGCTTTATGGATAGCTTCTAATTTTGTACCAAGAATTTCAATATTAAGCTCATCTAAAATTCCTGATTTATCTAATTCGATGGCCATGTTTAAACCAGTTTGACCACCAAGTGTTGGTAGGATGGCATCTGGACGCTCTTTACGTAGAATTCTTGATACAAACTCAAGTGTAATTGGCTCAATATATACTTTGTCTGCAATTTCTGTATCTGTCATAATTGTTGCAGGGTTTGAGTTTATTAAAATAACGTGGTAACCTTCTTCTTTTAAAGAAAGACAAGCTTGTGTTCCTGCGTAGTCAAATTCTGCTGCTTGTCCGATCACGATTGGACCTGATCCGATTACTAAAATAGTTTTAATATCTGTACGTTTAGGCATGTTGTTTCCCCTTCCCTGCTTCTACTTCCATCATTTCGATAAATTCATCAAATAAGTGATTTGAATCCTCTGGACCTGGTGATGCTTCTGGGTGATATTGCACTGTGAAGACTGGATATTTCTTGTGACGTACACCTTCACAAGTACCATCATTTAATGCGATATGTGTAATTTCTAAATCTGTATCTTTTAATGAATCGATGTCGATTGCATAACCATGATTTTGAGATGTTAAGTCTGTACGGCCTGTGCGTAAATCTTTTACTGGATGGTTACCACCACGGTGACCGAATGGTAGTTTATAGCTTCGCGCACCGCATGCTAGCGAGAAGATTTGGTGACCTAAGCAAATACCGAACATTGGCACTTTTCCGATTAAATTGCGTACTGTTTCAACGCTTTCTGCTACATCTTCAGGGTTACCTGGACCGTTTGACAGCATAATGCCATCTGGAAGCCACGCTAAAATTTCTTCTGCTGAAGTATTGTAAGGGACAACGAGTACGTCGCAATCACGTTTGTTTAACTCACGAAGAATACCGTGCTTCATACCATAGTCAATTAATACGACGCGTTTGCCACGACCAGGTGATGGGTAAGCTGCTTTCGGTGATACTTCACGAACATGATGTGTAATCTCAGGTGTTACCTGTAATTTCGCTACGATTTCATCTACATTCACTTCTTCATCAGCCGCTGTTAAAATAGCTTTTACTGAACCTTTACTGCGAATAATGCGTGTTAATTTTCGTGTATCGATTCCTTCAATCCCTGGGATATCCTTGGATGTTAAGTACTCATCTACTGTTAAGTCACAGCGGAAGTTTGAAGGTGTTTTTGCTAATTCACGGACTACAAATCCACGAATAGCTGGTGAGATTGATTCAAAATCATCACGGTTAATACCGTAATTACCGATTAAAGGGTAAGTTAACGTTACAATTTGTCCGTAGAATGAAGGATCTGAAATTGTTTCCTGATAACCTGTCATCCCTGTTGTGAATACAACCTCACCTTGTGAAGCGCGCTCACTACCGAACGCTGTACCTGTAAATACTGTGCCATCTTCTAAAATAAGTAAACGTTTTTTCATTACTCTACCTCCTGGTATACGATATTGCCTTCAAAAATTGTAAGGACCGGCCATCCTTTTGCTGTCCAACCATTGAATGGTGTATTGCGTCCTTTTGATACAAAGCCTTCTGCATCAATTGTTTGCTCTTTATTTAAATCTATTAAAATCATATCTGCTGAAGCTCCAACTTCTAATGTGCCATATGGTAGATCAAAAATTTGAGCTGCCTTTACAGACATCCAGTCAATCAACTGTTTTAAAGTCCATTTTCCGGTTTCTACAAACTGCGTGTAAAGCAGTGGGAATGCTGTTTCGAAGCCTACAATGCCAAATGGTGCACCAACCATACCACAGCATTTTTCTTCTACTGTATGTGGAGCATGGTCTGTAGCGATACAATCGATCGTGCCGTCTAGCAGCGCTGCGTGAAGTGAGTCTTTATCATCAATTCCACGTATCGGAGGATTCATTTTCCAGTTTGCATCATCCGATGGAATATCCATTTCTTCAAGTAATAAATGGTGTGGGCAAACTTCTGCTGTGACACGTATTCCTGCTGCTTTCGCATCTCGTACTGCACGTACAGATTCCTTCGTTGATACGTGACATACGTGGTAGCGTGCTCCAGCTGCTTCTGCCAGTAGAACATCTCGGGCAATTTGAACGGATTCACAAATCGATGGAATTCCTGGTAAACCAAGCTCTTTATTACGTTTTCCTTCATGCATTACGCCGTCGTAAATTAATGAGTTATCTTCACAGTGTGCGACAACAACCACATCGTGCTGTGCTGCATCCTTCATTTGCTCATACATTGTTGATGCAAGTTGGATCCCAACACCATCATCTGAAAATGCGACTGCTCCATGTGCTTTTAATTCTTCAATATTTGTACGAACCTCACCTGAGATGTCCCTTGTTAATGAGCCGTATGGAAGTACTCGAATTGCTGCACTTTCTTTAATAAGACCGTTAATTAGCTGCATATTTTCTACTGAATCTGGCACTGGTTTTGTATTTGGCATCGCGCAAATTGTTGTGAAGCCGCCTTTTGCTGCTGATGCTGAACCTGTAGCAATTGTTTCTTTATGTTCAAAGCCCGGCTCACGTAAATGTGTGTGAACATCCACAAAGCCTGGTGCAACAACTAAACCATTTCCTTCGATTACTTCTGCGCCTGCTACAGTTACATTTTGACCTATTTCAGTAATTTTGCCGTCTACCATCGCGATATTTACTGTTTGTAGCTCGCCTTGTTCATTTACCATTTGTACATTTTGAAGAACTTTTGTCATGTTACTCTCTCCCCTTTAAAATTGTTTCTACAATAGCCATTCGTGTATAAACACCATTTCGAACTTGCTCGAAAATTCTAGAACGCTCGCATTCTACTAGCTCCGAAGCAATTTCTACATCACGATTGACCGGTGCTGGATGCATGATAATTGCCTTTTCTTTCATTTGTTTCTCACGTTCAACTGTTAAACCGTACTCTTCATGATAGCCCTCTTTTGAGAAGCTTTTATTTACTTTATGACGTTCATGCTGCACACGAAGTAACATAATCACATCGCTTATTTCGATTAAATCATCCCAAGAATGATGCGCTTCGAAACTTCCTTGCCACTCTTCCGGACAAAGGAAATGAACATTTGCCCCTAGTCGTTGTAACGCTAACGCATTCGATTTCGCTACACGGCTATGGCATATATCTCCAGCGATTGTCACATTTAACCCTTCAAAAGAACCAAACTCTTTTTTGATTGTATAAAGATCTAATAGTGATTGAGACGGATGCTGACCAGTGCCGTCACCTCCGTTAATAATTGACACATCGATGCCTTCAAGTAGTTCATTGTAATACGCATCTTCCTTTGCGCGAATGACTACTGCGTCTATACCAATCATTTCTAACGTCTTTACCGTATCGTACAATGTCTCTCCTTTAGAGACGCTCGAAAAGCTACCGTCAAACGGGATAACGGTACAGCCAACTTTGCGCTCTGCCATTTCAAAGCTTGTTTTCGTGCGCGTACTTGGTTCAAAAAATAAATTTGCAACGTTGTATGGGCGAGATAACGATGATGCCTCACCATTCTCAAAGGCTTGCGCACGATCTAGAATGTGGTTAATTTCTTCAATTGTTAAATGTTCCATCGATAATAAGTTCTTCATTGTAACCTCCGTAGGGTGTGTTTCATGAACGTTATGAAACGTTTTCTAAAATAAAAGCCCCGTTGATGTCATCAACGAGGCATAAGGAGGCGCGACAAACTACAGCAGGATCCATTCCTACTTTTAGACTGTCTACAACTTCCCTTTTTTTGCCTCTCTGGACAATTCATTAAAAGGTACTTTTATGAATTTTTATTTTGATTGTACGGTATTGGTATATCCGCTTCTTTTTTACCTGGTAGGATGGCATTTAAAAGAACACCGATAATCGCTGCTAATGCCATACCTTCGATACTTAGTGATTCTGAAACAACGAACTTCGCACCACCGATACCGATGACCAAAATAACTGAGGCGATGACCAAGTTACGACTATTACCAAAGTCGATATGGTTATCCACTAACATTCGTAATCCACTTGCTGCAATTATACCGAAGAGTAAGATGGAAACCCCACCAAGTACAGCTGTTGGAATTGTTGCAATAACTGCCATTGCTTTCCCGAAGAATGACAGTAAAATGGCTACGACTGCTGCACCTGCAATGACATACACACTGTAAACTCGAGTGATCGCAAGGACACCGATATTTTCACCGTAAGTTGTTTTCGGCGGACCACCGATTAGTGCACTAATAAATGTACCAAGACCGTCCCCTAATAACGAACGATGTAAGCCTGGCTCTTTAATATAATCTCGATTGACCACTTTACCTAATACTAACTGGTGACCAATATGCTCGGAAATCGTTACGATAACGATTGGCACCATTGTTAGGAGCAGCGTTGTTGTGATTTCAAACTCATAGTGCACACCTGGGATTAAGAAGTCAGGTAGTGCAAAGAAATCAGCTTTCGCAATTGGTGAGTAATCAACTATGTCGATCATCATTGAGTAAACATATCCTACGATTAAGCCAATTAAGATTGGCATTGTGCTTAAAATGCCTTTAAAGGCAATCGTGAAAATAATGGCTGTAAATAAAGTCACTAGCGCTGCTGAGAAGTGTAAAAAGTTATATTTCCCATCTACATTCATCGCCATATTGACCGCTGTCCCTGATAGTCCAAGACCTATTACCATAATGACAGGGCCCACCACAATTGGTGGTAAAATTTTCATAATCCATTTATAGCCGCTTTTCCAGATGATAAGGGATACGATGCCATATGTAATCCCTACTGCCATAGCACCAATCATTGCATGACCAGGATTTACACTGGAACCATCTTTATTTAAGCCACCTGCCGCTAGTAAAATCGGCGCAATAAAGGCAAATGATGATCCTAAATAAGCAGGTACTTGAAATTTCGTAATTAATAAGAAGAACAGTGTAGCAATCCCACTCGTTAATAGAGCAATCGCTGGACTAAGACCAACCAACTGAGGAACTAAGATCGTTGACCCAAACATGGCGAACATGTGCTGGAAACTTAATGTCACTAGTTGGACTGGGGTCGGTTTATCTTTAACATCTAATACTGCATTTGACATAATGTTTCCTCACTTTAAGTTAGTCTTCTTTATAAATAATGACGCAATCTTCTCCGTCTACTTCTTGTAAATTTACGACTATACGTTCAGCTCCAGATGTCGGAACATTTTTACCAACATAATCAGCTCTTATTGGTAGCTCTCTATGCCCTCTGTCGATCAGTACTGCAAGTTGAATTTGACCTGGTCTCCCTAGATCCATCACTGCATCTAGCGCTGCGCGTACTGTTCGTCCCGTATAGAGTACATCATCGACTAAAATAATTTTTTGATTGACGACCTCATAATCGATATCGACTTGCTCAACATGTGCCTGTTCATTATCATGCTTTGTCGTTAAATCATCTCGATAGAGAGTGATGTCAAGCTCCCCCGTACGGATTGGTTTGCCTTCAATTTTTTCAATCCGTTCTGCTAGGCGTCTTGCAAGATAGGCACCTCGCGTTTTAATACCAACTAAAATACATTCGTCGATCCCTTTATTGCGTTCAATAATTTCGTGTGCTATGCGCGTTAACGCTCTTGCCATAGATGGTCCATCTAATAACTCATTTTGTGCCATGTAAGTTTCCTCCTCTCTTCTATCTATTATTGGGTCATGTGTCCATAAAAAAACCTCTCGAGGCGAATAGCCTGAGAGGGTTATATACGTGTTTAAATAGCGTGTCAAAAAAAATTTGCAGCACAAATTTTTCGCAACACTTTCACATGTACCTTCTCAGCCTCTCTGGACTGCCATTAAAGGTGAATATTTAGTTAAGTTGTTCATTCACTTTTGTTAGTATAGACCTTCTTTACCTATACGTCAATGCTTATTTCTTAAATCTAGTAATAATTGTTCATAATCAGCAGGAAGTTGCGCTTCGAACTGCAAATATTCACCTGATGTAGGATGATCGAAGCCTAATACACCCGCATGTAATACTTGTCCACCAAAGTCGATCGTCTTTTTCGGTCCATATTTCGGGTCACCAACAAGTGGAAATCCAATATAATTCATATGGACACGAATTTGGTGCGTGCGTCCTGTTTCTAAACGACATTCTAGTAATGAATAGTCGCCAAAGCGTTCGATAACTTGGAAGTGGGTTACTGCATGCTTACCTTTGTCGACAACTGCTTGTTTTTGACGATCTTTTTGATCTCGACCAATAGGTGCATCAATTGTTCCTTTATCATGTGCAATATGCCCGTGAACGAGCGCAGTATATTTACGTGTCACTGTTTTATTGACTAGCTGATTCACTAACGATTCATGAGCTGCATCATTTTTAGCCACCATCAATAATCCTGATGTATCTTTATCAATACGATGCACAATTCCCGGACGCATAATGCCATTGATACCCGATAAATCCTTACAATGGTACATTAAACCATTAACGAGTGTACCCGTCATATGTCCAGGCGCTGGATGGACAACCATGCCCTTTGGTTTATTCACAACAAGGACATCCGCATCTTCATAAACAATATCAAGATCTAAGTTTTCAGCAATGACATCTAATGGCTCCGCTTCAGGTACATCGATTTCTACAACATCCCCTACTTTTACCTTATACTTCGCCTTTACAGTCTCTCCATTTACTTTAATAATACCATCAGTAATCCAATTACCAATTTGTGTACGCGACCACTCTGATTGCACACTCGAAAGCGCCTTATCAATGCGCTCTCCCTTTTGTTGTTCTTCCATTGTATATGATACTTGCGTCATTTTTTCACCTGTTTCTTTCCTTTTTTATCTTCCATTATTATGCCAATCATTAATATTACTACCGCCATTGTTAAAGCTGCATCCGCAATATTAAAGATCGGGAAATCATAATTAATTACTGGAATTAATACACTTACAAAATCGACCACTTCACCTCTAAATATACGGTCAATAAAATTCCCTATAGCTCCGCCTAATAAAAACATTAGGCCAACTTGAAAAATCGGTTTACCTTTAGCCTCTTTATGATAAAAGTATAGAATGGCACAAATAACACCTATCGTGACAATGCTAAATAACCACATTTGGCCTTCTAACATTCCCCATGCTGCTCCTCTATTTCGATGAGACAATATCCCAAACCATGGATCCCATACTGAAATTCGTTCACCAAACTCCATATTTTTCACAATCAGCCACTTTGTCCATTGATCTAAAAGAATCACGAATGCGGCTAATCCATAATATTTATACACAGACACTCCTCCGTTCGCTCAACATCTAACCTATTCTACCATAACAGCCCATCTCAGAATAACTAATATAGCATGAAAATATAGGTCATCACCATATTGTAGGGTTGATTTTTGCTTGGATTTGGGTGTGCTTTCCGTAGTTTCGACTGTTCTTTCCGTCGCTCTAGCAGTTTTATCCGTCACTTCAGCTGCTTTATCCGTCACTCTGGCTGTTCTTTCCGTCGACCGGTCTTCTTTCCGTCACTTCGGCTGTTTTATCCGTCGCTTCAACTCTTCTTTCCGTCACTCTGGCTGTTCTTTCCGTCGACCTGTTCTCCTTCCGTCCCTCTGACAGTTCTATCCGTTGCCCGCTCTTTTTTCTGCCGTCAACTTCACTTCAATAAAAAAGCTATCGCCATCACTTCATAAGTAATGGCAATAGCTTATCAATTTTTATTCAAATTATATCGTTTTAAGCTGTTTCAGACTCTTTTGAATGCACACGCTTCATGAAATCATTGACATCAGCCGGTACTTTTCGATCTAATAATGACACAATAATAACGGATAAGAATCCTACAGGCACTGTGATGATGCCTGGGATTTTAAATTGTAAGAAGCTTGGTAATGTTCCTGGAAGAAAAATCATCCACATCGATACACCAAGACCAATGAGTAAACCCGCAATTGCTCCTTTTTCTGTCATTCCTCTCCACCAAATACCTAAAATAAATATTGGTGTAAATGTACTCGCCGCAACAGTAAAGGCAAGTGCCACTAAATGGCCAATGGATGCATCCTTAACTAGTAAACCCAATGCTCCATATAAAATACCTAATAAAACGATGGCTACTTTCCCTGCAACTACTCGTTGTTTTTCTGTAATATCCTTTTTCATAACGCTTGCATATAAATCATGGGCTAATGCACCTGAGCTTGTAATAAATAACCCTGATAAATTTGAGAATATGGCCGCAAACGCACCTGCTATGACTAGTCCAAGCAGCCATTTACCTCCTAGTGCAAGTGCTGTTGTAGGAATCACCATATTGTTCCCACCAAGCACTAGATCACGCATGACTTCCTCACTTGCTGTACCCGAGATAAAAATAGAACGACCTACAACTCCTAAATATACTGCTAATAAGAAAAACGTACTGGCAATCCCAATCGCCATCAATGCTGATTTACGAGCCGCCTTCGCACTTGGATTCGTATAGAATCTTAGTAGAATATGTGGCAGACCAATTGTACCTAGCGCTAAACCAATTGTCATACTGATAGTTTGCCAAAATGTTGGGAAATAGAAACCTGTTCCCGTCCAAGCAGCACCATCAAAATTAACATTATTTCCATCTAAGGCATATGGTGATGTTCCTGTAATAGGACCGCTGAATGAATTAATAGCAGCTAAAATCTTATCGTAATGCAAACCACTATACATTGCCGCAATCAACATAACAGCAAACGCTCCAAGACGAATCCAAAGCTCTAAAGCTTGGTTGATTGTTGTTCCTTTCATACCGCCTATTCCTACATAGAAAACCATTACAATACATGTAAAGATAATGCCGAATTCATATGAAGTCCCAAAAAACATACTTAAAATTTGTGCCGCCCCTAATAATTGTGGCGCTGCATAAAAACCAGAAATCGCCAAAACAACAGCTACTGCTACTAGCCGAGCTCGTCTACTATGAAAACGATAAGCTAAAAAATCGGCAACGGTAAATGCCCCAAATCTTCTTAACGGGCCTGCCACAAAAATAGCTAGCAACGTCAATCCGATGGAGAAGCAAAATGCATAGTAAGCACCGTCATACCCTAATTGGAAAGTCAAACCGGCTATCCCGAGAAATGTAGCAGCACTTAAATAGTCTCCCCCAATTGCCGAACCATTTGTAAACCATCCAAAACTGCGTCCCCCAACAAAGAAATCGGATGCTGTTGCATTTCTTTTCGTTAAATACGTAATGTATACAATTGTCCCCATTAAAGCAATAGTCATTAACATCTTCGGTTCTAATAGAGCTTTCATCATTCTACATATCCCCCTTAGCTAAAACTACTTATTCAGTGTTTCGTATTTCTTAAGGCGCTTCTCGTACAATGTTGTATGCACATACGCAATAATAAAAGCCATTACCATCATCACGACGGTTGTCACAAACCATGTTACTGTCATACCGCCCAAAATTTTCTTGAAAGCAAGCTCTGGAGCAAACCAGTTCATAACCGGAATACTAAAAATTAAAATGAAATAAAATACCGTTAAGCTAAAACCTGTAGTAAACTCATCTTTCATAATTTTGTTAGTAGTTGCATCTAGTGGTGGAAGATCCTTAACATCGATAGTTCCAGCTTCCACATATTCATAATCATTACTCCCTACTTCTGCCATATTTCAGCTCTCCCTTCCTGTTTCAGTAAATAATTGTCTGAAATTTCAAATTATTATTTACTACAATTATTTTATTCTATTTAATCTATAAAATAGTTACAAAATACTGCTGTATTAGTACAAAAAAATGCTATTTTAAGTTAAAATATTTTTATTATTCCCTATTTATAATAGAAGGGTGATGTTAGCATTTTAAATATTGTTTGGTACATTGAAAATTCAAATGAACAACAACAAATGAGCTACTGGCTAGATGAGTTCCTGCCCAATACTTTTATTAATTGCGAAGAACCCAAAACAGAGATTTCCGCTATCATTGTCTATGAAATTAACCGTTTATTTGACTGGGTAAAGATAAACCGGTTAAAAAGAAATTATCCTAATAGTATAATTGTCCCTATTGTTGCAGAACACCTTACCTACTCAACTGGTATAGCCATTGAACTAAACTTGACTGCACTTCTCATAAAACCGTTACAGAAAGCAAAATTTCTACGCATTGTTAAAAAGCTTTATACGTCCTATCAAGCAAAACAAGCAAGTACTCTTACAATGCTTGAGTTATCACAGCAAATTTCCCAAGATCATACTTCGCCATTCCGAGAAGCTTTTTTAAAACGACTTATACGTGGAGAGGTTGAAAGTGAGCAGGAAATAATCCAGTCTTCTTCTTTTTTATCGAGGCATTGTATCCCAAATATCGTGTTTTTAATCCAGGGTTATATAGATGTGAATGAAGATCGACCTTACCCTCATGATGCAAGCAGTGTGATCACCAATGTGTTTCACCAAAACTTTGCTAATAAAGTACCTATATCTTTTTTACATTTTGAACGTTATTTACTGTTGCTTATGCGCATTCCTAATGAATACACATCATTTAAGCATTGGTCGGAGGGGGTAGCTTGTTTACTTAAGGTTATTGAAACGTTAAAAAAAGATTATTGCATCCATCTTTTTATGGGGATTGGTGGCGTTTTTCAGGACGCCATGCAAGTAAAGGAATCCTATAGCCAAGCTCGAAAAGCTCGAAGGAAACCTCCTGTTCATAGTATTCATGTACGGTTTTATGAGGATTTAACAAAGCAAGAACAGCTCCAAAAAGCTATTCAATATATCGAGGAGCACTATGATGAACAACTTGCGATCAGTAACGTTGCCAAATACAGCAATTTTAGTGCTACTCATTTTAGCAGATTGTTTAAAAAAGAGATTGGCCGCAATTTTGTTGATTATGTAGCTTTTACACGTATCATAAAGTCACTACCGTATTTGCGAAAATACGATTATACCATTGAAAAGATCTCCTTCATCTGTGGCTTCAACACACCTAATTATTTCAGCCTTACGTTTAAGAAATATGTTGGTATATCCCCAACTGACTACCGCAATACACAAGAAATATTCTTTAAATAGTGCTTCAAATTTCTTAGAAATCACTCCATGACAAAAAAGAATCTGCTAGACCTCAGGTGACAAAATAAAAAACGCAAGCCCCCCATCATCAAGGAGACTTGCGTTATTAATTACATAGAATGCAGATTCTTATTTTTAAATTAAGCGTAATACGTTTCTACAACTTCTGCACAACGCGCGCACACTGTTGGATGTGCTTCATTTGAACCGACTGTTTCAGAAATTGACCAGCAACGCTCACATTTTTCACCTGTTGCTTTTTCTACAACGATCGAAGCATGTTCTAAAGCTAATGCATCTGCTGGCGCAGCTTCTATTGATGCTACTTCAAAGGCAGAAACGATTGAAAGTTGTGCAAAATTAATGCTTGCATCATTTAATAATGCTGCCACATCTTCATTCGCATAAACTGTCACTTTCGCTTCAAGTGATTTACCAATTGTTTTTGCATTACGAGCTTCCTCTAATGCTTTTAAAACATCATCACGAACATCAATAATTTTTACCCATTTCTCACATAGACTTTCGAAGTTTTCATGCTCATCTACCTCTGGGAAGTCTGTTAATTGTACAGATACCTCTTCTACAACACCTTGAGCATGTAAGTAAGACCACATCTCGTCACTTGTATGAGGGATAATAGGTGACATTACTTTTACTAACGTCATTAATGTGTCATAAATAACCGTTTGCATTGCACGACGGTCTTTGTTGTCATGACCTTCGATGTACACAACATCTTTTGCAATATCTAAATAGAATGAAGATAATTCTACAGCAACAAAGTTATTCACTGCATGATACACAGCCGCGAAATCATAGCGATCATATGCAGCACGAACAGTTTTTAAAACATCTTGTAAGCGCATATAAACGTATTGATCCATTTCACGAAGGTCTGCATATGCTACACGATCTTTCGTCGCATCAAAATCAGCTACATTTCCGTGTAAGAAACGGAATGTGTTACGGATTTTTCGATAAACCTCAGAAACTTGCTTCAACATATCCATTGAGATTCGAACGTCTGCTGTATAATCTACAGATGCAACCCATAAACGAAGAATATCTGCTCCGTATTGATCCATCACCTTTTTAGGGATAATGACATTTCCTAAAGACTTACTCATCTTACGACCTTCACCATCTAGAACGAAACCATGTGTTAATAGTCCCTTATATGGTGCATAGCCATTAATAGCTACAGAAGTAATTAATGATGAGTTAAACCATCCACGGTGTTGGTCAGAACCTTCTAAATATAAATCAGCTGGATACTTCATACCACGCTCTACTAGCACACCTTGGTGAGAAGAACCCGAGTCAAACCAAACGTCCATAATATCGTTTTCTTTTGTAAATTCACCGTTCGGGCTACCAGAGTGTGTGAAGCCTTCAGGTAATAATTCTTTAGCTGTTTTTTGGAACCAAATATTTGACCCATGTTCACGGAATAAAGCTGAGATATGAGCAATTGTTTCTGGTGTAATAATTGGCTCTCCATTTTCAGCATAGAAAATTGGAATTGGCACGCCCCATGCACGCTGACGTGAAATTACCCAGTCTCCACGGTCACGGATCATATTATAAAGTCGAGTTTCACCCCAAGCAGGTGTAAAAGTTGTTGATTTTACAGCCCCTAGTAACTCATCACGGAATGCATCAACCGACGCAAACCATTGTGGTGTTGCACGGTAAATAACTGGTTTTTTCGTACGCCAGTCATGTGGATATGAGTGTGTAAAGAAGTTAAGCTTTTCTAAAGCACCTACTTCTTTTAATTTTTCAGTGATTAATTTGTTGGCATCATTATAGAATACACCTTCAAAACCAGGTGCTTCATCTGTATAGCAGCCGCTATTATCAACTGGGCTAAGAATTGGTAGACCATATTGTTTACTAATATGATAGTCATCTTCACCGTGTCCTGGTGCTGTATGAACACAGCCAGTACCCGCTTCAGCAGTTACGTGCTCTCCAACCATTACAAGAGATTCACGGTCATAGAATGGATGCTGTGCAACAACTCGGTCTAACGCTTCACCTTTAACTTCTTGCACAACTTCATATGCTTCCCATTCAAGTTCGTTAGCAACTTTTTCTAATAATTCTTTTGCAATGATGAATTTTTTATCTGCAACTGCCACAACAACATAAATAAATTCAGGGTTTACAGAAATCCCTAAGTTCGCTGGAATTGTCCAAGGTGTTGTTGTCCAAATGATCATTTTAGCATCTGCTGGAACTACACCTTTAGCATCTTTAAGCGCAAAGCTTACATAAATAGAAGGCGATTTAACATCTTGATATTCAATCTCTGCTTCTGCCAGTGCAGATTCAGAAGATGGAGACCAGTAAACTGGTTTTAAACCTTTATAAATATAGCCCTTTTCAGCCATCTTACCGAATACTTCGATTTGACGTGCTTCAAATTCAGGCTTTAATGTAATATATGGATTTTCCCAATCACCACGAACACCTAAACGGCGGAATTGTGTACGTTGGTTGTCAATTTGCTCGTATGCATACTCTTCACATAATTTACGGAATTCAGCAACAGACATTTCTTTACGCTTTACACCTTTGTTCGTAAGTGCTTGCTCAATTGGTAAACCATGAGTATCCCAACCTGGAATATAGTTTACATGATAACCATTCATAGAACGATGACGCGTAATCATATCTTTCAGCACTTTATTTAAAGCGTGACCGATATGGATATCACCATTTGCATATGGAGGTCCATCGTGTAACACATATTCAGGACATCCTTCTGTACGCTCCATCTGCAATTTATTAATGTCCATTTCGTCCCATTTTTCTTGCATCTTCGGTTCATTTGCCGGTAAGTTTCCACGCATTGGGAAATCTGTTTTTGGCATTAATAAAGTATCTTTGTACTCAACCATTTTTCAATTCCTCCTTTATGTTTACAAACAACAATTAAATGCTCATAGGCGCTCATACACTTACGACAGTTATTAGGCTTATCATTATAGCGTGTGGTTGAATTTCCGTTCCGGCTGGGCGCTACATAGAACCATTTCGAGAAATGCCCTCAAGTTCTAGTTATCGGCAAAATCAACACGTTTTAACAATGGATGTATAAGTTCAAACATAGGATTTAGCCATTTCATACTAATAGAGATGAAGCCAACCGTCATTTGAACATAAAAAAGCCTCTCAATCCCTGAAAGGGACGAGAAGCTTATACTCGCGGTACCACCCTAATTGTAGCACAAAATTGTACTACCACTTAAAGCACATTAACGTCGTGCACTACGAAATAACTTACTACATTCAGTTATTTAGCTCCGAAGTGATGTTCATTGTTATTTGTTTGTTTGGGCTCACACTATCCCCAAATCGCTTAACTACGCCTAACAAATACTGTCTTCGTCTTTGCCTGTTTGCATATGTGTTCAAAATAATTACTATTACCATAGTATATGAAAATCATACAATCACGTCAAGTTTCACTTATTGCTTCACAATGTCTACAATATAGATAGAATCAACTATGCCTCGGCATAATTGTGTCGGATTCGGCTTTGTGCTTAGTCCTGCGTGAGGGCCGACACGATGTCGGTCATTTCGGTAATGCCACGTTCTTAGACTGATTCCCTCTATTTCAGCAGGTGTTTGGACACCCACTGAAAAAGCAACTTAACTCGCATTCAACACACAACTTATAGAGGTGGAAGATGAATGCTGAAAAAAGTTAAACTTGATCGGCTTCTTGTGCTTCTTCGACAGATGCTTGAATTTCAGTAAGGTCAATATCATATTGTAGCAAATGATCCCAGTCATCTGCATTTAGTAAATCAAGCTGTGCCTCTACAAGCATTTTAAAACGATTACGGAATACTTTTGATTGCTTTTTCAGCTCATCAATTTCAATTGTCACTTTACGAGCCTTCGTTAAAGCCTCATTGATAATTCGATCAGCATTTTTTTCTGCTTCTTTTACAATCAGTTTAGCTTCTTTTTGAGAATTTCTTCGTACTTCGTCAGCTGCCTCTTGCGCAACAACAATTGACTTTTGTAACGTTTCCTCTAAAGAATTAAAATGTCTCGCTTGTTCTAAGGAAATCTCCAGTTGTCTGTCTACTTCCTTCTTTTCCCGTAACAAAATCTCATAGTCTTTAATAATTTGATCTAAAAATTCATTTACTTCATCTTCAGCGTAACCTCTGAAGGATTTAGTAAACTCCTTATTATGTATATCAATAGGTGATAACGGCATACGATCCTTCTCTCCTTTACATGTACATTCATACTTTCTATTATACAATTGTTCCAACAACTTAGCAGTAAAAATTAATGAAATTTACTTGATTTTCAGCTTTTTTGGGCCAATCGACCGATTTGTAATCGAATTTTATCTTTTTTTGTACGTCCTTCCGTCATCATAATTTTTATTCGACCACTTCCACGTACAGATAAAATGTCTCCTTCTTGTAATTCAAACGCAACTGTATCCCGTTCAGTCCAATTGATACGTACCTTTTTACCTGTAATTAATGCTTGTGCCTTCTGGCGAGAAGTATTTAATACCGTTGAAATAATAACATCTAAACGCATAGAGGAAACAGTATGAGATTCTTCTATCCACTCTTCCTCGTTTTGTAGCAGCGCCTCTGTCTCTTTAATCGATTCTACATGTACCTTTACTTTGCCGATGCCTGTTAAATGTAAGCGTACATATTCCGCTACCTCATTCGCTACTACAAATTGTACTAGATGTTCATTCACACGAATATCACCGAATTTGCCCCGATTCAGCCCTAAAGATAATAAAGCTCCAAGAACATCCGGATGTCGTAGTTGGACAAATTTCACAGGGTATTGAATCGTAAATACGGTAAGCTGAAAATCTTCTTCCACAGGCTCATAATAGGTAGGATAAATCAGCATGCGTTGTCTCTCTGCATTATCAAAGAGCCCAGCATTAGCTGTTTTCAATGTGTCATATTGTCCAATAATCGATGTAACAATAAAACGTTGACGAGGATCTAGAAAATCAGTAAGCTTTGGAGCGTATCGATCCTCTACTTCATGCTGCCAGCTCACAACCTGTTCAATAAAAGGCTGTTCATCTTTTCTAAAATGCTGTATTAAATGCTCCATGTTTACTCCACCTTTATTATCTCTCATTTACTAGCACAATTTTATCGGTATTTTTTGGTTTTATATCAAAAAATATTGGTTATCTTTTTTTGAACATACAAATTAATCAGGGGGCTCTGATTTCCGCTACGGGCTACTCGCTTTCCCGTGGGAGTCGAGTAGCCCTACGCTACAATCAGTAAAATGGGTATATTCTGCAAAATATCCACAAAAAATTGTTATATTTAATAATAGTTGTAGCGGACCCCATCACTCAAATCAACATTACGTTTAAACTAATGCCACCTCAACTTTTAGTGAATAAGTAAAAATATATGTAATTATATTAGGGATGCATTTCATACCAACAATACTTTTTAATTTTAGTATTGTTCCTTAAATTCAGTTAGATTTGCTTTAGTAATGCCCGAACACTAATCTATACTCCTACTTAGGCATTCTAGGAATAATGACAATAAAGCAACCTTTTTTGTTAAATGTAGTATTCCCCATAAATAAAAAATCCCCACCGTTCGTGAGGATTTTTTTTAAATCAACATTTCGTAAATTTTTAAAATAACAATAAACAGCCCTTTTTGAATATAGTTAAGGAGAAATATTGCTACGATAGGTGAAATATCAATCATGCCGATTGGCGGAATAAATTTTCTGAAAATTCCAAGATAGGGTTCACATAATTTTGTTAAAATACGTCCAACTGATGTATTTTGAACAGCAGGCACCCAGGACATTAACACATATGCGACTAGCATTAGTGAGTATACATAAAATGCTATAGACACATACTTCAAGATTAAATAAAATGTCATATAAACTACAATCCTCGCTATTAATTATCGTCTAAAATAAAATTCGAAATTTCGCCAGATACTTCTACATTTTCAGGTGTGCATAGGAAAATGTCTTTACCGATTCTTTGAATATCGCCGCCGAGTGCATACACTGTGCCACTTAAAAAATCAATAATTCGTACACCTTGATCTCGCTCAATTCGTTGTAAATTGACGATCGTTGCACGCCTATTTTTTAAATGTTCTGCAATGTCCTGCGCTTCGGCATAAACTCTAGGTTCAACTAATACAACTTTTGCACCTTTAGAATTCATTGCTGCCTGCAAACTAACAATATTGTTTGTAGGCGTTGTACTCTGCGGAAAAATTTCCTGAACCGGTGCCTTACGCTCCTTCATAACTTTTTTAGGCTTTACCGATTGGATTTGTTGCTGTTGTTGTACGGGTTGCTGCTGTTGAATAGGAGCTTGAGTAATTTCTTCTTCTATTTCTTCCTCAAGATAAAAGAAATTTTTAATTTTATTTTTCATGCTCATCCTGTTCCCCTCTTTCATTTCCAACAAGAGCCGTTCCAACTCGTACAAATGTAGCCCCTTCTTCTACCGCAATTTCAAAGTCATTAGACATGCCCATTGATAACTCGGTACAAGGCGCATGTGCGAATCCTTGCTCGGCTATTTGCTGTTGACATTGTTTTAATTGCTTAAAAACAGAGTGAATAATTGTATCCTCATCAGTATTCGGTGCCATCGTCATTAAACCAACAACTTGAACTTTCGTAAAACTTTTTAATGATTCAATAAAAGGGAGGACTTCTTCAATCGATAAACCATGTTTTGACTCTTCGCCCGATACATTAACTTGTACAAAGCATTTAACAGGTTTGTCTGCTCTTTTTTCAATTTCTTGCGCTAAACTTAAACGATCTAGTGAATGTAAATAATCGATACTGTTAATGACCTGTTTGACCTTACGTGTTTGTAAAGAACCGATATAATGCCAATGTACATCAGCTTGAATCGCTTCAGTTTTACGATTTAAGCCTTCTGGACGGTTCTCTCCTAAATGAATAAGGCCTGCATCAATTGCTTCTTGTGTTCTTTCTACAGAAACTTCTTTTGTCACTGCAATAATTTGAACTTTCTCTGCTTCACGATTTGCACGTTTTTTTGCTGCTTGTATAAGATCATTAATTTTCTTCAAATTTGTTAAGATTTTTGTCAATGTTTTTCCCAACTTTACAACAATAGTTTCTTATATTGTAACAAGCAATGCTTGAATTATCAATGAATAGCCTGACCTATGTGAAAGTACATTTTACCCTGGCAACGCTTTAAAATGCTTAGATTTTTAATATGCATAATAATTTTGTCTTTTAGGATATTGCTTTTACTAAAATGACATCCTTTCCAACTACAAGTACATCTTTCATATACACTTTCCTAACCGATTCTTCCCCGCGAAAAAGCCCTAAATATTTTCGGGGCTCTGCAATCATAAAAGCCGTTACATAGCCTGTTTCTTTGGATACCTCTGCATCTACCACAAATCCTAAAAAGCGTCCGTTCCCTGCTTCAATTACTTCTTTTTGCTGTAACATCGAGAAACGCATTTTATCCCTCCTAAATCAATTACTCTCAACATCGTTTTTATCTCAACAAACTATGTTTTCTCTTTATATTTATGTGTTTATTGTTGGTTAAATGAAAATGAAATGATCAAGTAATCTCTCTTTGGCAAAACGAAGGGGCGATTTCCGTTTCAGGCTACTCGCTTTCCTGCGGGCGAGCGTCGAGCCGCTTCCTTCGCTACGCTTCGTGCAGGGTCTCGCTGTCTCGCTTTCCCACTGGAGTCGAGTAGCCTTCCACTCCAATCAGCGATGGCGTAGAATTTCAATAGTGGACGGTATAACAACAAACCTTAAGTTAACACTTCGCCTTCGCATAGACAAAACCCTTTTGCTAAAGTTCGTTTTATCACTTAAATTATAGCGATTGGAAGGGGATACATGCTATATGAATTTGTTGATCTTCGTTACGACTGGGCGACTCCTTGGGGATTAGCAATAGAGGAGCGAAGGCTAAAAGCACCCAGTCGGAACGGAAATCGCCCCCTCGTCTTGCTGAGGGGCCCTACTTAATTTATACCATTGACATAAATTAAAATGCGCACCGAGAACTCGGGTGCGCATTGTGTTTTTACTTATAATCTTTCTGCATTGTTTCAATTGCATTTTTTTCTAGACGTGAAATTTGCGCTTGAGAGATCCCCAATTCTTTTGCAATTTCAGTTTGTGTCTCACCGTAATAAAAACGCTTTGCAACAATCATTTGTTGACGATCATCTAACTTTTGTAAACTTTCCTTTACCGACACGTAGGCTACCCATTGATCTTCTGATACATCATCATCACGTAATTGATCCATCATATAAACAGCGTCTCCGCCGTCTGAATAAATAGGCTCCTGTAAGGAAACTGGATCTTGAATGGCATCTAAAGCAAATAAAACATCTTCCTTTTTCATGTCAATCATATCAGCAATTTCTTCAATCGTTGGTTCTCGTAAATTATCGGTTATCCATTGCTCTTTTGCCTGCATTGCCTTATATGCAATATCTCTTAGAGAGCGAGAAACACGCAATGCATGATGATCACGCAGATGGCGACGAATTTCACCTATGATCATTGGCACAGCATATGTTGAAAATCGTACATTATGCTTCAAATCAAAATGATCAATGGCTTTCATGAGGCCAATACAGCCTACTTGAAATAAATCATCTGCCTGTTCACCCCTATAGGCAAATCTACCGACAATACTGAGCACTAACCTTAAATTGCACATTACAAGCTCTTCCCTAATCTCAGTTTCTCCAGCTTGTAAACGAATAAATAGTTCCTTCATTTCCTCGTGCTTTAAAATTGGCAAAGTCGATGTATCTAAGCCGCAAAGATCTACTTTAGTTCGCATATATTCGATTCCTCCGGATGTTATTCTCTGACTAAACCGTTACATCAGTTTGTCCGAGAGAAACGAGAATATGCACAAAAGCTACGACCAATTTTAGGTAGGGTAAATTTCCCTCTCTAAGAAATTGGTTGATTCAAATTTTCACGTAGATCTTGAATAATTTTCTTCTCTAATCGGGAAATATATGATTGTGAAATACCTAAATGATCAGCAACTTCTTTTTGAGTCATTTCAATTTTTCCATTGAGGCCAAAACGACATTCCATAATATATCTTTCACGCGCGCCTAGTAAATTAATCGCATGAAACATATGTTGACGCTCAATTTTCTTCTCTACATTGTCTAAAATAATATGCTCTTCCGTTCCTAAAATATCAGACAATAACAATTCATTTCCATCAGCATCTGAGTTTAATGGTTCATCTAATGAAACTTCACCCTTCATGCGACTTGTTTTACGTAAATGCATCAAAATTTCATTTTCAATACAACGTGATGCGTATGTGGCAAGCTTAATATTTTTATCAGTATTGAACGTTTCAATCGCCTTAATTAAACCGATTGAGCCAATACTTATTAAATCCTCAATCGGTGTTCCCGTATTATCAAAACGTCTAGCAATATAAACAACAAGACGCAAATTACGTTCAATTAGTGTATCTCTAGCTCTTAAATCACCATTCATAAAGGATGCAATGACTGTAACTTCTTCTTCTCGACTTAATGGCACTGGCAATGAATCATTTCCCCCTATATAGTACGTTTCACGACTCCGAAACTTACTCCAAAATTTTTTCAAGCTAGCAAGTAGCCTAAGAAGCAATAGTTCTCCCCCTCTATGAGTTATTTGAAAGCGCTGAAAAATGTAAAATTGCTGCTGTGCTGTGCGGAAAATTTTTAGCCTTTTTTGTTAATACGATATATTCATTCGTTTTCACTTGTGAGTGCTCCCCTTTTATATGCCACTCATCAAAGCGGAAACCTAGTACAACCGACTGCTGTTGCACTGTATTGACATGAATAAATCGAATATAACGCTGATAATCTTCTGAAAACATGGATACATTATACGGATCAGTTTCTTGCCATTCTATCAATGATTTGCAGAATGCTGCAGGTAAATGTGAGCGTAATGCTGCATAAGAGACAAAGTGAACAGGTTTTCCTGATAGTGGCTCAATTGCTTGATTCCCTGTATCTACAAATGCAGAAAGTGGTATCGTGATATCAAAAATTTTTAAATTCGTATCAAACACAAACTGACCACTTAACCGCTCAAGCTTTACAAATCCCCATTGCTTATAAAAAGCAGCAAGGTTACCAACTGCTAATAGTAGGCAAATAATTATAAAATGGACAGCAGAAAGATTTTTTAAATACGGTTGTAACGCTGTTAATAATCCACCAATAATGATTGTTGCTGTTAAAACAATCGGTCCTTGCTTCTGAAAGCTTCGAATCTTAAAGCGAAAAGCTATGCCGATTAGTAAGATAAAGCTCAGTATTGTCATTAACAGCATTTGACCACCTATTACAGCTACAAAACTACTACATATAGAACTCATTAATAATCTCGTGTTCTTTACAAAAACCCCTGTTACTCTCGCTGTAAACGTAAGTATCGCTAGATTAAAAAGTGTATTAATGAGCACCAGCCATTCTCCATACATAACAGCCGCCTCCTACTTACAAAGTTAGCATGTTACACCCACAAATATTGTCAAACAATCGCATCATTTCATAAAAATGTTTTGACAAAATACATCCTTTCCTTACACATTTGAACATAATTAATTTTTAAGTCACTGGAAATATCAATGAAATAATGCTGTCATATTAAATGAAGTATATGTTTTTTTGCAAAACGAGAGGTTGATTTCCGTTCCGACTGGGCACTTTGTTTTTGTGTGAAAGTGTACTCTTAACGGAGTGACAGTGACAACACAATGAAGGAAACGGCTCGATGCTCGCCACTGAGGAAAACGAGTAGCCTGGAACAGATAAAGAGGCAACAACATTCATAACATAATAGTTTTCAACAACACAAAAAAGCTCGTATTTCACATAATGTAAAATACGAGCTTTATAAAGTTTGGATGCTGACTTATCCGCGATTTTTACGATTGCGTAAAAATGCCGGTACTTCAAGCGTGTCATCCTGTACATAATTTTGTTGATTTTGACGTGGTAGTTCTTGCTGCACATGCACTTCTTGACGTTGCTCACGGATCGGAGCTTGCTGTTGTTGCGTAGCTTGTCTATTTGCATTTAACGTCGGTCGTGGAGCATTACGCTGTTGCTGTAAAGCTTCCTCTGAGAAGCCAGTTGCAATTACTGTCACAATAATTTCATCTTTTAGATTTTCGTTAATAACAGAACCGAAAATCATATTTACTTCTTCATCTGATGCTGATGCTACAATATCTGCAGCCTCTTGTACTTCAAATAGGCTAAGATTTGATCCACCAGTAATGTTCATAAGGACACCTTTAGCGCCATCAATTGATGATTCAAGTAATGGACTTGAAATTGCTTTTTTAGCCGCTTCTGCAGCACGATTTTCACCTGTAGCAATACCAATACCCATTAACGCTGAACCTTTGTTAGACATAATTGTTTTTACGTCTGCAAAGTCTAAGTTAATAAGACCTGGCGTTGCAATTAAATCTGAAATACCTTGTACACCTTGTCGTAAAACATTATCTGCTTCACGGAATGCTTCTAGCATTGGTGTAGATTTATCGACAATTTGTAATAACTTGTCGTTCGGAATAACGATTAAAGTATCAACAGACTCTTTCATGCCACCGATACCACCGATAGCTTGTGTTTGTCGTTTGCGACCTTCAAACGTAAATGGACGAGTTACAACACCAACTGTAAGGGCTCCTAGATCGCGAGCAATTTGTGCGATTACTGGCGCGGCACCAGTACCAGTTCCTCCGCCCATTCCAGCTGTAACGAATACCATATCTGCACCACGAAGAACTTCCTCTAATTGTTCACGGCTCTCTTCTGCAGCTTTTTTCCCTACTTCAGGATTAGCACCTGCACCTAATCCACGTGTAAGTTTTGTACCAATTTGTAGCTTAATTTCTGCCTTCGATAAATTTAAGGCCTGTGCATCTGTGTTTACTGCGATAAAGTCAACACCTTGTACACCATGTTCTATCATTCGATTGACAGCGTTGTTACCGCCGCCACCAACACCAATGACTTTTATTACTGCAAGTTGATCAACACTTGTATCAAATTCTAACATTTCTTTTTCCTCCCACGGTAACTCGACTCTGTATCATTCATTACGCATTCAAGATCAATTATGCCTCGGTATAATTGCGTCCGGAATCGGCTTTGTGCTTAGGCCTGCACGAGGGCCGACACGATGTCGGTCATTTCGGTAATGCCACAGGACGTGGCGTTTTTACCGATGCAGGTCAGTTAGCCGTTATCGCATGGATGCGATGATCTTAGGCTAACATCCCCTAAGAACTCATTTCCGATTCCGTGACATCCGCCGGAGGCATTAACTTCTTTCAGCAGGTGTTTGGACATCTGCTAAAAGTAGCTTAAATCCGCATTCATTTCACCACCTATAGAGGTGGGAGACTTCAGCTGAAAGAAGTTAATCAAAAAACTTATCAAATAATTTTTTTGCTCTTCCGATTACGCTTCCTTTTGGTTCTGAAGGTGTAGCATATTCTTGCTTTTTAGGTGTGGCTGCAGGAGATCCTACAACTGCATATTCAATAGGTTGCGTATTAGCACTTTTTCCATAAAAATCATCTTCTAAATAGGCGTAACGAATAAGTCCAACTGCCGTCGTAAATGAAGGCTCTCTAACGCCAATATAGTCAGGTGTATATATTCTAACACGAGTTTGCAGAATCTGACGTGCCAGTTGAGCAATACCGTCAAGCTTTGCAACGCCTCCAGTCAAAACAACACCACCTGGTAAATCTCTAACACCTAGACGGGCTAACTCGTCAATGACTAATTCAAATAATTCTTCCAAACGAGCGCCAATTATTTCTGAAATATAGCGCTGGCTGTACTGATCTGTTGAATCTGTCCCTACAACCGGTACTTCGAAGAGTTCTTCATCAGATGCATCATCATAATAGGCATGTCCAAATTGATGTTTAATTTGCTCTGCCTGTTCTGTTGGTGTTTTTAAGACGATTGAAATATCTTTTGTAATATGATCGCCACCAATTGGAATGACACCTGTATGTGTTAATAATCCCTCTTCAAATACTGCGATAGTAGTTGAACCGCCTCCTAGATCAACAAACGCGGTTCCTTGGTTTTTTTCATCCTCCGATAATGCAAAAAAACCTGCGGCTAATGGTTGCAAATATATTTCTCGAATGCTTAGACCTGCACGTTCTACACAACGTAGAACATTGTGTAAAAGTGTTTTTGAAGTAGTAATCATTGTGGCATCCATTTCTAAACGGATGCCAATCATGCCTCGTGGATCTTTAATCTCATCTAAATTATCCACAATAAACTGTCTTGGAATAATATTCACTAATTCACGTTCAGGAGGTATTGACATGACTTGTGCAGATTCTACTACTCTATCTAAATCATCATCTGTAATTTCTCTATTTTCACTATTTACAGCGACTACACCTTTAACCAGCTGTAACATCGTCTGGTTAGCTGGAACACCTAAAACGACTTCATTAATTTGATATCCTGTCATTCGTTCAGCTTGATCTATTGCTTTTCGAATTGATTGAACTGTTGCATCAATATCAACAATCGCACCTTTTCGAACTCCATTCGATTTTACATTTCCGACCCCAATTACATGTAACTGACCGTCGCTCATTTCACCTATTAATACCTTGATAGAGGAAGATCCTATATCAAGAGAAATATATAAATCTTGCTGATTCAATTCGCTGCACCTCCTCGAAAAAATGCTCTTATTCTCATTCTATTGTAAATTCGGCATAATGTCTAAGCAAATCGAGCATTTAGCTCAACTTTTCTCTCATTCTATGGAATTTTTGTTCCTTTTGTGACGTTTCTCATCTATCTTAGTTAGTAAAATACGCCTAATTATTGCTATATTCTGGAACAAACGTACTCCGAAAGCGAAAATGGCCGCTAAATACAAATCTATTCCTAAATACACACCTAAAAAGGCTAATCCCGCTGCCAGAATTATATTAAAAAAGAATCCAGATACAAATACTTTATCGTCATATACTTGCTGTAATTGAGCACGAATACCGCCAAATAATGTATCTAAGGCTGCTAAAACAGCTATTGACAGATAATTTTCATAAATAGAGGGTATTTGCATATTTGTTAACAAGCCAAGGGCAAGTCCAAATATCAAACCTAGAAATGGTAGCCACATATATTATTCTCCTTTTTTCACCTCTGTTAAATAATCATTTGTCAATGGCTGATCAAATGCTGGGATTATTAAATGCTCTGTTGGTTCCTCTATTATTAAGTTAAAGTTGTCCATATAAAAGGAATCAATAAATGTGGAAGCCTGTAATGAATTGTACATTTTTTGTGCTTCCTTAAATGAGCTTGTCCCAACAAAAATTTCAAAGGGTGGTGCTGACAGTGGTACACTGTTCACTGTCGTCTTTCCATTTATGTCTCGAATGGCTGTTGTCTGGACAACTCGATTTCCATCTATCGAGACACTCGCTGCATTGTTTTTAAACAGAGCATTTAGTAATTGGGTTAGTAAATCAGGCGAAATTTCTTTGATTTCATACCCCATTTCTACTAATTCGGGCGCTGGTTCTACACGAAGTGCAACTCCGGGCCCTGTCACTTCCGTTAACCCGGCCTGTTGCTTTAAACGATTCAGCGTTTGATATAATGCCGACTGTAAATTTGCTTTCTCAGATTGCTCATAGCGACCCACTACTTCATTAAGTGAACGAATTTCTGCTAATAATGTGGAATGCCTTTGCTTTTCTTCTGCTAATTCCTCTCTTATGGCCCAAATATCTCGTGTATCTCGCTCAGCTGGTTGCTTTATGGTATTGTATTGTACCGCTATCATCAAACCGATAATAAATAGCACGATCGTTATTCGGGTATACATATTTTTTTTCAAAATAGCCCCTCCTAGACGTATCGTAACCCCTTACAGATTTACGCCTTAGATCTTAAATTAGAAAAATCGTTTAACTTTCTACTTTTGCTTTTGGCATCGTTAGCTTTTGCTCTTCTTCAAATGATACAACAATATTGTCATTTAATAATTGATCCACAACGCCACCTTTTAAGTTTAAGGAAGCTTTGAATGTTGCTGAATCTCCTACAGCCTCGATGACGAATGGAGCTGGATGTTGCTTGCCATCAATCGTAATGACTGGTCCATTACAGCGTATATAAGAATTCGCCAAAACACGTTGACCATTAATAGCAATTGCTTGAGCGCCAGAAATTTTAAGCTCATTGAGCAATTTAAAAATATGGCTTTCATGCACGATATAATCATTAGGATTAGCAGATTTTGGATCGTAATCACCATCTTGAAGAGTTATACGTATCCCTTTTCCTTCTGAATTTAAATCGCCTAACAACAAACGTAAATCCTCTGCTTCTTCAACAAGTTTTGTATAATCCTTTTTGCCAGCGACGAATGATTTTTCATACTTACGAATTTTTTCCTGCAAAGCATTCGCTTCTTCTGATAATTCTTTATTGCGCTCTTGCTGTGCAATTAACTCCTCACGATATGAATCCTCTTGCTCCAAAAGCTTTGGATTGGTCGAACCTGCATCTCGATTATCTTTTGCCTGGTTGTAGGAATAGCCAATGATAAACCCCATAGTTACACAAACAATAAGCAACTGAAATTGTTTTCTTGAAAAGAAATTTTCTTTGCTATTCTTTTTCTTGTTCATCTTTTTCCACTTCCTGGTCGGCCGCATCGGTATCTATATCAATAGCTGCTTGGTTGTACTCATTATTGAAAGGACGATAATACGAGCCTACCTCTAAATCGATAACTCCCTTCTCCAAATTTGAAATTTGTGCCACAAGTGAAGGGTAATGATTTAGCTTTTCTGCTAATGTTTGAATAACAGCTCGAACTTCATAGCCATCGTTCATATAGAGCTTGACTGCATTAGGGTTTGAGTTATTGCTATTAGTATTGACTTGAGAAATGAGAGTTAATACTTCTGGATTTAATTGTGCTAACTGCTTTACAAGTTTCTTAATTGTCTTTTCGCCAGATATGCCGATAAATACAGGTGCATCAATCGGGATTTCATCTCCAGCTTGATCAAAACGCTTGCCATTTTCAAGTAATGGATAATAAGTACCGTCACCAGCTAAGTACGCAACCTTTTTCCATTCTTTAATTTCTATTGCCACGCCTTGAGGCCAATTACGTTTAACATGTGCTTCTTTCACCCATTTATCCTTTAGTAATAATTTCTCTACCTCTTCTTCTTTAAATCCCCACATTGACTTCCCAGTTGCAAGAGTACTTGACTTCAAATAATATTGTTCTTCTACTAATCGAGCGCCATTGACTGTAATTTTGTTGATTTTACTGTAAGGAGATTGAAAATAAAGGAGTACTGCTAACACGATAAAGAAAAGTAATATTAGCACTATAAATTTCCGATTTGTACGCTTTTTTCGTCGCTTTTTTAGCGTAGGTATGCGATCTTCTATGTCAATTACTTTCTCCAAAAAGTACTCCTCCTTTATATTTATTTCGCTAATTGATAAATAATACCTATTATTAGCCACATTGTTACTAAAGATGTTCCTCCATAGCTGATAAAAGGTAATGTGACACCTGTTACAGGCACTAAACCAATCACTACTGCTATATTTAGAAATGCTTGTACGGCTAACATTGTTACAAGTCCGATGATCGCGTAATAAGATGTTCTTGTTTTAGCCTGCACTGCAAATTTATAGCCTGCATAAATCGTCAGTACGAAAAGTGCTAAAATAACAAGTCCACCAAACAATCCGACCTCTTCAAGGATTATTGCGTAAATAAAGTCATTTTGTGGTTCGGGTAAATATAAAAACTTTTGCCTACTTTGTCCAAAGCCATGCCCGAAAATCCCAGCCGGACCTATAGCCATTAACGACTGCACAGCCTGAAATCCACTTCCTAAAGGATCTAACCACGGATCAATAAATGCCTCAATTCGCTTTAGTCGGTATGGCGCTGTGACAATCAAGCCTACTAATCCAGCAATTCCAGCAATCATAAACATTGCATAAAGCTTTAAAGGATACCCTGCCACAAAAAACAATAAAAACACAGAAACAACGAGAATAAAAACTGAACCAAAATCGGGCTGTAGCATAATAAGTACAACGGGCAATAATAAGATCAATCCATGCCGCCAATTAACAATCGACGTACCCGTTTTATGCTGCGCTAAAATATGGCTCATGTATACAATGACGGTAATTTTCGCTAATTCAGCTGGCTGAATTGTTAGGGGACCTACGCCAATCCAGCTTTGAGAGCCATTTCGTACAAGTCCAATTCCCGGTATAAGTACAAGGACTAGTAAAACTAACGAAAATATATAGGCCATTTTCCAA
Organism: Lysinibacillus sp. G1-3; assembly: GCF_056322905.1. Classification (NCBI taxonomy): domain Bacteria; kingdom Bacillati; phylum Bacillota; class Bacilli; order Caryophanales; family Bacillaceae; genus Lysinibacillus; species Lysinibacillus sp. G1-3. The sequence continues at coordinate 113,399 of NZ_JBWHYQ010000001.1, read as the reverse complement.
AAGGACTGCTCTTTCAAAATATTTAATCGAACAGTGATTAAAAACACTACAATAGCTACGGCAAAGTATAGACTTTGCTTCATATAAAACGGCATTTTTCCACTATAATGAACGGCACTCCAATAGGTACCTGCAGAATAGACGAAAATAATGCCGATTATTGAAAGCATCAATGTTGTGACGAGCAATAAATAGCTTTCTTTTCCTCTCAGTAATGCCATCCTTCCAAGTCAAGTATATTCTAAAATAGTTACAGGCTCGTTACAGCTTCATTACAGCATCAATAAAAACATCGCCTCTTATTTCAAAGCTGTCATATTGATCCCAGCTTGCGCAAGCCGGAGATAGTAAAATAACATCGCCTTCTGCTGACATCGGCGCAGCATAGTGTACTGCATCCTCAACATTTTGGGCAATGACAGTTTGCTGTACACCACATGATTTTGCAAATTCTACAAAACGTAGTCCTGTTTCTCCAAAGGCAACAACACCTTTTACATGGCTCATACATGGACGTAATTCTTCAAACGAATGTCCTCGATCTAATCCACCTGCAAGTAAAATAACAGGTGCTTGGAATGCATCTAAAGCACTTTTTGTAGCTAAGCAATTTGTTGCTTTGGAGTCGTTGTAAATTTTGCGTCCGTTCCATTCACGCACAAATTGAGTACGATGACGAACGCCCCCAAACTTCGCTAGCACTTCTTCCATTTTAGCTTTGTCACAGCCAATTAAAATACAAGCTGCGACAGCTGCTAAAATGTTTTCTAAGTTATGCTTACCAGGCAAAGCGATATTCGCTCGATCTAAATACGGCTCACCTTGCCAATAAATTGTTGTGTCATCCGCACTAATTCCTTCATCCGTGCGTCCCTTAGAACTAAATGGTACCTTTTGAGCTTTTGATTTTGTTGCATAGCCAACAACAACCGGCTGATCAGCATTATAAATAAAATAATCGGTTTCATCTTGATTACGTGTAACACCAAATTTTGCATCAGCATAGTCATCAAATGTCCCGTGATAATCAAGATGTGCATCATAAAGATTTGTTAATATAGCAATCTTCGGCTTAAACGTTTTAATCCCCATTAATTGGAAGGATGATAACTCTGTAACAATTACATTATCCTTTTGTGCTTCTCTTGCAACACCACATGCAACTGTTCCTATATTCCCTGCAATTAACGGTTTTAAACTTCCGTTATTCAGCATGTCGAAAATTAACGTTGTTGTAGTTGTTTTACCGTTTGATCCTGTAATACCGACAAATGGCGCTTCACTAATTAAATAAGCAAGCTCAATTTCTGTCCAAACAGGGATTTCACGGCTTATTGCATCTGCTACTATTTTATTGCTATAAGGAATCCCTGGATTTTTCACAACTATTTCAAAGCCTTCATCTAGTAAATCTTCTGGATGACGCCCACAAATAACTGTTATCCCCTTTTGCAATAGACCTTGCGCATCTGGGCTTTCGTCAAATGGTTTTGAATCATTAACCGTCACAAAGGCGCCAAGCTCATGTAAAATCTCAGCTGCAGCCACACCACTTTTAGCTAGACCTAAAACAAGGACTTTTTTATGTTGTAAATCTGTAAAATTTCTCATAAGAACGCCTCCGATAAAACTCCAATCAATGCTACTGCTAAAGCCGTTGACCAAAAGACAAGTACTACCTTCCATTCTGACCAACCTGATAATTCAAAATGATGATGAATAGGACTCATTTTAAAAATACGTTTTTTACGAAGTTTAAAGCTGCCTACCTGTAAAATAACGGATAATGTTTCAATAACAAACACCAATCCAATTAATAACAGTAAGAGTTCTGCTTTTACTAATACAGAGATCATAGCTAAAGCTCCACCTAATGCTAGAGAACCTGTATCTCCCATAAATACTTTTGCAGGATTCGCATTAAAAAGTAAAAACCCTAATAATGCACCTGTTACTGCGAATGTAAATAAGGCGATATCAGCTTGTTCTTGGAATAGAGCAATAACACCAAATGCTGCAAAGGCAATGGATGCAGTACCTGCTACAAGCCCATCTAAACCATCTGTTAAATTCACAGCATTTGAGAAGCCTACTAACCAGAAAATTAAAAAGGCTACATAGAAAATACCAAGATCAATCGTCCAATCTGTAAATGGTATTGCAATTGATGTATCAAACGATCCATGTAGTAAGAAATAAGCCAAGACTGCAATGGCAATTTGACCAATAAGCTTTTGAAGAGATGTTAATCCTAAATTACGTTTAAAAACAACCTTTAAGCTATCATCTAACAAGCCGATTAACCCAAACCCTACTAATACTAGTAGCAGTACGACGGTATATGTTGTAAATAAATCTAAATAGCTTCCTACTCCAACAGTAGTGAGGATAATGGCAATTAAGTAAATAATGCCCCCCATTGTTGGAGTACCAGCTTTCTTCATATGGGATTTTGGCCCCTCCTCACGAATACTTTGACCGAACTTTAATCGGCGAAGAAGTGGAATACTAATTGGTGCCAGGATAACTGTTACTATAAAAGCAAGAGCTAAAATGGTAAGCGTTGTTGCGAGTTTCATTGAAAAATCTCCTTTAAATCTTGTTTCACTTTCTTCTTGAAGAAAAAAGCACAAACTTTCATGTATTTATTACTACCCTTCATAATAATAGTGGTTCTTTCCCATTTTTTAAAGGTAAAGTTAATTAGTTTTCTAAATAAAGATGAATGGTGCCATCTTGTTTGATAACACTATCCACTTCAGGCAGTTGATTGCCAATTTTGGTCCCTTCCCCATGCCATACAATGCGGAATGGATAATGTTGCTTGGCAATATCGTCCTTCGTTTGACCAATAAAACTTGGTACCTTCACAGTGATTGGGTCACCCCATCGATAATCCTTTTCAAGCTGTTCCTTCGATTTTTCAATGCCAACAAAAGGTGCAATATCTTCAATAATTTGACCAACGATTGGAGCTGCTATCACACCGCCAAACTGTGTTCCCTTTTTCGGGTTATCTACTGCTACATAAACGACAATTTGCGGATTATCCGCAGGTGCGAAGCCAATAAACGATACGATATATTCACCGTCTTTATAACGGCCATTCTCTACTTTTTGTGCCGTACCTGTTTTACCACCGATTCGTAATCCATCTCGGTAAGCTTGACGTCCTGAGCCCTTTGCGACAACAGATTCTAATGCACCTCGAACCTTTGCAGACGTCTCCTCACGAATAACTTGTTTTTTAACTTCTGGTTTAGTCTCTTTTATAACGTCCCCGGTATTGGGGTTAAAAACCTTCTTCACAACATATGGGGTATACAGCTTGCCCCCATTTATTGCTGCGCCTACTGCTTGCACTTGTTGAATTGGTGTAACGGCAACCCCTTGGCCAAATGAAGTTGTGGCCTGCTCAACAGGTCCAAAAGCTTCCTTGGAAAATAAAATCCCTGAAGCCTCACCAGCAATGTTAGAACCTGTTTTTGTACCAAAACCAAAATCTTTAACATACTGTAGTAGTTTTTCATTACCTATTCGCTGACCTAATTCAATAAAGCCAGGGTTACAAGAATTTTCTACCACTTCAAGGAAGGTTTCAGATCCATGACCTTCACGCTTCCAACAACGCAATCTTGCTCCTGCAACCATTGAATAGCCTGGATCATAAAAAGTATCCTTCTCTAAATCCACTACGTTTTCTTCTAAAGCAGCACTAAGGGTTATAATTTTGAACGTTGACCCGGGCTCATATGTCATCCAAACCGGTAAATTTCTATTGTAGATTGTTTGCTCTACCGTTTGATATTCTGCTGGATTGAAAGTAGGGTATGAGGCTAATGCTAAAATTTCTCCATTGTTTGGATTCATGGCAATGGCCATTGCTTGGTCAGCATCATAACGCTTCATCGCCTGTGATAATTCACGTTCAACGACCTGTTGTACATCTACATCTATCGTTAGCTCGACCGTCGCGCCATCTTCACCAGCCTTCCAGGCACTCTTTACATTCGGTAAATTATTCCCTTTCGCGTCTGTAAAGATTCGTATAGCCGAAGAATTAGCCTGTAAAAGCTTATCGTATTCATATTCAATTCCCGCTAAACCTTGTGCATCATAGCCTGTGAAACCTAAAAAACGAGATAGTAGGGTACCATATGGATAATCCCTTGAATAATCGACACCACTATATAATCCCTCAATCTGCATACCTTGTAACTCCACTGCTTTTTCATAAGGAATATTTTTTCCTTCTGGTGCCAGCTTTACTAAGTACACTTTCTTCTTCATTTTTTCCAAAAGCTTTTGTTCATCTACACCTAAAACTTGTGCAATTTTGGCCGCTGCACCTTCAATATCCTTACTTTGAGAAGGCATGAAATATAAAGTTGGTGCAAGCTTATTTGTGACAATATTTTTCCCCTTACGGTCAGTAATATGCCCTCGCTCATTGGCAAAAGGAATTTCTCGGTCCCAATTCTCTTCGGCTTTCTTTGTCAGTTCTTTTTGATCTAATACTTGCAAAAAGAACAGCCTAATAATAATCGCAGCGGCCACAAACATAAACAATACATATAAAACACGCAAACGCTTTTTGGAATGGATAGAAATCCACTTCATTCGACATCACACCTTGTTTTTTACAACGTATGAAATAAAGTGGGCTTCTATTCAGTCTTTATTCAGTTTCACCCTCAGTTGGGGCTTCTACATCTTTGATAAAGCTTTCAGCTGGCGTTTTCAGCTTCACGACAATCGGTGAACGATCTGAGACTACAGTACCTGCCGAGACGCTCTGACTAGCTACAAAGCCCTCCCCAACGACTTCAAGTTCTAACTCTGCCAATGCCTTAAAAGCAAGTACATTACGCAACGACCAGTTAGTGAAGTCTGGAAGTACTACATCGCCTGCTGTTTTTAAAAACACAAAATTACCTTTCACAAGTTTTTGTGGACCTTTAGGATATTGGTCAATAACTTTACCGCCACCACCAACAATAATTGGCTGTAGACCATCATTCTGAAGCTCTACTTGTATAGCTTCAGCACTTTGACCTGTGTAATCTTGTATTTTTGTATCGTCAACTTGCTTTACATCTTCCGGGTTAACATTTAAATACTTCAAACTATTTAACATAACAGGGTTAAATACTTTTGCAACTGGTATAGAACCAGCTTCCCCCTTTAACTTTGGCCTTTTTACGGAGACATACATAATGAGCTGAGGATCATCTGCAGGAGCCATCCCTAAAAATGAAAACAGATACTCGTTTTCGAAATATCTACCATTACCATTTGGCCTAGGAATTTGGGCAGTACCTGTTTTCCCTGCAACTTCATATTCATCAAGAACAAAATCCGTCGCCGTACCTTTCTCAGCTGTTAACGTAGAGGCAAGGATTTCTTTTACTTGCTTGGCTGTGTCGGCTGATACTGGTTTTCCCTTTACAATCGGCTCATGCTTTTTAATCGTTTCTCCTGTCGAAGGGTCAACAATACGATCGATCACATACGGTTGCATCATTTTCCCGTCATTCGCAATCGCTGTCAACGCTTGAATTAATTGAATCGGCGTTACCGTAGAACCTTGACCGAATGTTGTTGTCACTCGTTCCACTGGATAATTCGATAAAAGTTTTCCTGATGCTTCATTCGGTAAATCAATACCTGTTTTTTTACCAAAACCAAATCGATCTAAATAGTCAAAAAATACATCCTCACCAATAAGCTTTAATAAGTGTGCCATCGCAGTATTGGATGAACGTTGGAAGCCTTGTAAATAAGTAATATACCCCCAACCAACTTTATTGTAATCTTTAATTACACGATCATGGACTCTGTATTGACCTGACGGATACCATTTATTTGGCTCCCAAACCCCTGTATCAATCGCAGAAGCGAGCGTAAATGTTTTCAACGTCGAACCTGGTTCTATAGTCTCTTCAATAGCTTCGTTCAGCCACTTCATATTATCGCCTTCCCGTATATCAGGATTAAACGTTGGCCGCTGTGACATTGCTAAGATTTTGCCGGTTTTTGGATCAGCGATAATAGCTGTCATCGATTCAGGGTTATATTCCTTTTCAACCTCTGTCATCTTTTCCTCTAAAAAGCTTTGAATTGTTTTATCAAGCGTTAAATAAATGTCATCACCATTTTTGGCAGGGGTCACCATTTTTTCGCTATTCGGTAATAAATAACTGAAAGCATCTGTCTCATATTCTACCTTACCATCTTTTCCAGTTAGTTCTTTGTTGTAGGTAAGCTCAAGACCCATTTTCCCTTTTGTTGTAAAAGTACCATCCTTATTTTCCTCTTTGACAGTAAAACCAACTAAGTGCGATGAAAAAATACCATTTGGATAATAACGTTTTAAATCGTTTACAAATAAAATCCCTGGTAAATTCTCTTCTTTGATTTTATTCATCGTCTCATGACTTAATCCACGTCCCGCACCGCCAAATTCCACTTGATAAGGCTTTTCGCCATCATCTTTTACTCTAGTAAGTTGTTGATAGATTTTTTTTTCGTCCATAGGGATATATTCTGCTAATATTTTTGCTGTTTTTTCTGGATCTACTACATGTCGAGGTTTTTTTGAATTCGTCGTGGCCTCTTTATTGACAATTGCGATTAGTCGATAACTAAGTGTATCCTCCGCAATAACTTGTCCATTTGCATCAAAAATTTTCCCTCGATTTGCTGTTATTACACTTTCTTTGCTATATTTTGCAGCTGCCTTTGCCGCAAGCTCTTGACCTTCCACTTCACCTGTCGCTTGTAACGTCACCATTCTCGTGAACAATAGAAAAAAGAGCCCTCCATAAAAAATAATTAATAGAAAGGCTCCCCATTGGAATCGAAATCTCTTTTTTTTCATTCTCCCGGCACTACCTTTACATTTTTCTCATTTTGAGTTAAACCGAGTTCTTTAGCTTTGTTCCATATGTTTTCGAATGTAGACAGTTCACTTACACGAACTGTCAAGTCAACATTCTGTTTAGTAATCTCTTCTGCTTCAGTTTCGATTTTTTGAATGTCCATGCTGGTTGTCTGAATGGCTGCTTGCTTATTTAACACTAGTACTGACATTACAGCGATAATGCTAACTAAAGCAATTAGCATTGTTTTTTCAAACTTCTGATTCGATTTTTTACGACGTTTGATAGTGGGTTGTGGGCTAGGGGGTGTTATTGGTTGTTGCACTTGCTGTTGCTGGTGCTGCCTTACACGAACTGCTGCCATTTACTCACTCCCTTTGTCGTTAATTTTCTCTACCACTCTAAGCTTTGCTGAGCGAGCGCGATTGTTTACAGCTAGTTCCTCATCAGAAGGAACGATCGGCTTTCTCGTGATAAGCTTTAAAGTTGGCTTCATGTCATCAGGAATTACTGGTAAATTCGGTGGTAATTCCGGTAATGATGACGCTTCCTTAAAAATAGTCTTGCATAGGCGGTCCTCCAATGAATGGAACGTAATGACACTAATGCGTCCACCTACGTTTATCATATCAATCGCATCGACTAATGAATCCTCTGCTGCGCCTAGCTCATCGTTAACAGCAATTCGTATTGCCTGGAATATGCGCTTCGCTGGATGTCCACCTTTACGGCGAGCCGCTGCTGGAATACCCTCTTTAATAAGTTCTACAAGTTGGGCAGTTGTTTCAATCGGTGCTACCTTACGTGCCTCTTCGATTTTACGAGCAACTTGTTTTGAAAATTTCTCTTCCCCATAACGGAAAAATATACGTACTAAATCTTCATATGCCCATTCATTTACGACATGAAATGCTGTAAGGGATGCCGTTTGATCCATGCGCATATCTAAAGGTGCATCATGGTGATAACTAAAGCCTCGTTCTGGTGTATCAAGCTGTGGCGAAGATACGCCTAAATCATATAAAACACCATCAACTTGCTCAACACCAATCGCCAATAGCTCTTCTTTTAAATAGCGGAAATTCGAATGAACAAATGTCACACGTTCAATATATGGCGCCAATCGAATTTTTGCATTGTTAATAGCTGTCATATCTTGATCAAAGCAAATCAAACGACCTTTTTCAGATAATTGTTGTACTAAATACTCACTGTGTCCTGCCCCACCTAACGTACAGTCCACATACACACCATCAGGATCGATGTTCAACCCATCAACTGTTTCTCTTAATAACACGGTTGTATGATCGAACATACCACTCGCTCCCTTCAGGCCTTAACTTCATCTAGCTGACACTTAAGTGTCTAAAAAAGTTAAAAATCAAAGCCAATCATATTTTCTGCAATTTCATTAAAGGATTGCTCCGACTCACTAAAGTAAGTCTCCCAAGCATCTTTCGCCCATACTTCAATCCGATTCGAAACTCCTAACACGACACATTCTTTCACAAGATGTGCATGCTGCATCAGAGTTGAAGGAATGTTAATGCGCCCCTGCTTGTCTATTTCTACTTCCGTTGCTCCAGAAAAGAAAAACCTTGCAAATGCACGTGTATCTTTTTTGGTCATCGGTAAGCCCTTTAATTTTTCTTCGAGTTTTCGCCATTCATCCATAGGATAGCCAAATAAACAATTATCAAGTCCGCGTGTTACAACAAACGTTTCACCTAAGGCTTCACGAAATTTTGCGGGCACGATTAATCGTCCTTTTGCATCAACAGAGTGTTGATATTCTCCCATGAACATGCTATTCACCCCACTTTATTAAATAATGTACCACATCCCCCCACTTTCCTCCACTTTTTTTAAAAAAAACTTGACATTTTAACAATTAATGTACGATTAGACCTTTAACAAATTATTGGAACTGTGCTAAATGACTCAAAAAAAGAGCTATCCTTAGTAGGATAGCTCTCTATTTACTATTTATATCGACATTACCCATCAAATTCACATTGTATCAAATTATTAATTAGGTATATAGATACAAATATTGGATTATAAATAAATTATATAGTGGTGATTACCAACGCTATAATTTTGTTTCAGCATATCAGTAATTAACATAGGTCCAAACTCATTAAAATATTGATATGGACTATAAGTTCTTTCCTGGAACCCCTCATTTGGATACAGCTCATTTTGTAACGTCATAAATTTCCGGATCGTCGTTTCATGTTTGTTAAGAACAGTTTGTTCAACCTTTTGCTGTAAATACTCAAATTGCTTTAGGTGATTCTCTTTATTTTTCTCAAGTATTTTATCTAATAATAACTGTTGTTCTTCTAAATAAAGTTGAAGTGCATCATATTTTTCTAAAAGGTCTCGTTGCATCGTTTGAATTTGGCGCTTCGCTTCAGTGTCCTGTACGTCAGCAACATACTGCTCTTTAAGCTGCAACACTTTGCCATCCCAAACGTCAGCAACAGTTAAACGATATTCACGTAAAAGTTGTTCTACGTGACGTGTAACAAGTGTAATATGAAGACGCGGAGCAAAAATCGGCATTTGTAAGCCTAATACCGAAAATGCATCCTTCAATGTCGCCCAGTAGGCAAGCTCCCCTGGTCCACCAACAAATGCTAGCACAGGCAATGTCATTTCCTGCATTAACGGACGCGTCACAACATTATTACTTAGCTGCTCAGGATGTACTTCAGCAATTTTCAAAACTTCTTCACGAGATAGTTTGATATTTGCAGCTAGATTGACAAAATGCTGATTTTTTCTTTCTAAAAGATGACGCTCTTCATCTTCTACATAAAATAAATTGGCCGCTTCGTTTGTTGCCAAAATAGGCTGGCCATAACCTGCACGTTCAAGCTCCGCTTCCTTCTCCGTTACCACTCTTGCAATTTCTTCATTTTTATGAATGATACGGGTAAAATTCCCACTCTCATATTGACGGAATTTAAAGTCCGCTGCATCTATCATCAATAAACCTTCATCTTTAAACAAATGGTTCATAAGTTGCGCAAAGAAGTCCGTAAACGTGTCACTCTTATTTAGTGTATCTACTAATTGTTTAATAAGCATTTCAGTGAATTCTGTTTCACCCATATCCTTCACAATAGCATTTATTAATTGTGTCATGGATTCTTTGTTTATACTTGTTTCAGAAGCCATTGTTTTACGTCTTGAGCGTTCCCCGTATGCACGTTTTTTAATATCTACACCCTGCACTGTATACGTATGGTTAATTTCCTCTAAATCATGATCTTCTCCAGCTATCCAAAAAACAGGAACAACCGGTCGCTGTAGCTTTACACTTTGCTCTTTCGCTAATGCAATAACCGAAATCGCCTTATGCACCGAGTAAAGAGGGCCTGTTAAGATACCTGCTTGTTGCCCACCAACAACCGTAATAGCTCCTTGCTCTAGTTGTAACAAATGTTCATTCGCTTTCTCCGAAATACCAAGAGGCTCCATAAATTGACGTATGATGGCTGTTAATTCTTTTTGATCATACGCATGCTGATCAAGATATTGTGCGCGTTTCTCAAAAGATTTATCGTTATATTCGTATTCAAAAAACTCACGGATGGCAGTATTCGGTGACCAATAATCTGCTAGCAAACGATTTTTTATGGGTACTTGGATTGACTCCAGTTTCATTTAACACAAACTCCTCTACCTAAATCATCTTCTTACTCTTTAATAAGCAAAATAAAATAAACTCCCAGAAAAAAGTTAAGTAACAATTTTCAACAAACCTCAAACACTTAAGTACTTTGGAATTTCACTTCATATTTTTGCACATCTAGAGTTATTACTAAAAAAAACAATTTATAATGCTATTATTTTAACGCTTATGGCTTCAACATGAAAAGAAAATGCTTAGACTGCCTGTAAATATTCTATAACAGATCGAATAACACCTACTAAACAAATAATAATATACGCCGTACTTAGGACTAAAAATTGAAAGCGCCAAATTTTCCTAAGTAGCGGTTTTACTTCAATTTCCTTTTTTGTTCGCCAATCAATATATGTAAAAATTATTGCCATCACTACCGTCAATGTAACTAAAAGTGCGCTAACATCGACATTCCACAGCACCCTAATTGCTAGTGGTACTGAAAAATACAAACACAATGTTGTCGCGTCCGATGCTACTCCAAAAGCATGAGTGCCTCGAATTTTAACCTTTCGACCAAATAAATAGACAATCACAAAAAGGAGGATTGGACAAATAATAATGACACTTATCATAATATGTAAAAAATCTTTCAACGTCTTTCACCGCTCTCCTCTATCGCAAGTACTTGGTGATATAAAGTACGTAAAGTTGGCAAATCGTGACCATTCGCTAGAGCTTTTTCTAGTATTACTCCTACAATCGTGTCAATTTCGCTTTTCCTCCCTTGCACCCGATCCGCTAGCATAGAGGATGTATTACTTGCTGTTTGTTCACATAAGTCTATCACCTTGAAAAAAGGTATAGTTTGTTCTATGCCTTCAAAAGCTTCCGTAATTTCTCGGTAAAGAGTTTGCATTAATAGAAACGCTTGCTTATTCGTAACTAACTCTCCATTCTTCAGTTGCAGTATAGCCGTCAATGGATTAATTAAGCAGTTGAATACAGCTTTCTCAAATAACATTTGTTCCGCATTAGCAACTAGTCTAACTGGATATAAGGAATTTTTTAGTTGTAACAAATAGGTAAAAGCATCACTATCTCCTCGCTCTATCGCAATTTTACAAGTACCTACACCTCTATGTTGCACAGTTGTCTGATTGATCAATTGAGCACCGAAAGATACAGAACAAAAAGCAATATTCTTTTGTGGCAAACGTAATGCCTCGTCATAGTGCGCCAGACCATTTTGCATAAACAACAACGGTACCGTACTCGGTAATACAGATAATTGTTTGTAAAGCTCTTGTAATTGACCGTATTTAACAGCAATTACAATTAAATCTTGTCGTGGTAGTTCCGCTAATTTCGTAGTTGAAGTAACTTTTTGCACAGTTTTCGTTCCATCAACATTCATGCGCGTTAAATACTTTTCATGAAGTTCATCTACCTGTTCCTGCCTCCTCGCAACCAACGTTACAGATATACCAGACTCAGCTATAAAACTTGCCGTTAACTGACCTACAGCCCCGGCACCAATAATCGTTACACCCACAATACATCACACCTCCCACATTTACAACGGACGATCAAACATAAGAGAACGCCCCCACTCGGCATAATTGCGTCCAGAATCGACTTTTCGCTAGGCCTACTCGAGAGCCGACACGATGTTAGTCATTTCGGTAAGCTACAGGACGTGGCGTTTTTACCGATGCAGGTCAGTCAGCCGTTATCGCACGGATTCGATACTAACATCCCCTAAGAACTCCATTCCGATTCCGTGACATCCGCCGAGGCTTCGGCCCAACAAGAAGTTGGTCACTCCGTCGTTGCCACAGGACGTGGCGTTTTTAGACTGAGTTCCTCTATTTAAGCGAATGTTCGGACAGCCGCTACCGTCCATCATTACACAGTCCATTTCGCCCACTCTACAGAAGGAGGTGCCTTAGAATGATTCCTAAGGCACCTCCTATGCAGGTTCTTTTATTATACAAGATTGGCTAAGTGTTTACGACAATATATAAAGCGAAACTTTAATCAGCGGGTTTTTCCACTGATCATTAGTCTTAACAATCTGACTTTTACGGGCAGTTACTCTCACACCTAACTTCTTTACTTTCATTACATTTCAAGGTGTGTGTTTCGCACCTGGCGCTTCGCATTCGGTACAGATAAATCACTGCCTATAAATTCACTTAGCACAGCATTATGTTTTAATCTAACTTATATTCTTTCTAAGTAACTTACTCTATCGCACTCGTAACCTTCATCTGCTTCCTTACTTTAATCTTTCATTAAAGAATATCCTTGCTGTAACCATTTCACTAGTTTTTCATGTTCATTTTGTAATTCACGGTGTCTTATTTCGAGACTTTGATAGGCCTCTGTTAATTCATCGAAACTTGTTAATGCCAATTTCAAATGACTTCGCATAGATTGTTGCGGCTGATTTCGTACAGCTAGTAGTGACTGACTATATTGACTACGTAATGTTTTATTCCAACGGAAACCACATGCCTGTTTTGTACGACCTAGTTCATTAGCAGCCATTTCAAAAGCCTCTAGCTGTGTTTTGCCATTTTGCACATTATGCAACACGATTTCTGCTAATCTTTCATCATCTTCCTTTGTCCATTGATCTTTTCTTTTTTTCAATTCCATAATCTATCACCCTCGCATTTTTTACTACTATATGCATGGGCGAGCAAAATAGAATCATCGAAATAAAAAAGACAGTGATTATGTTTTGTTATAATCACTGCCGTTATACATTATTTATTGTTTTTCTTTGCTAGGAAATTAGCAACTGCCTCGTGGTGAGCTTCACTTTCCCACAATTTCGCACACGTACGAACTTCCTCCATAACACGTTCATACATATTACGCTCACGCCACTTTCGAAGCTCAATTTCTTTATAAGCCTTATGAACAGAAGGATGAATTTTACGCATGTGTTCGATAAAATCATTCAACGCCTCTTCTTTTGAATCTTCGAAAACACGCATTGCCCAGCCAATTTCATATAGCAATTCTGCTGGATAAGGCTTCGCATCGACTAGCATCTTCATTGCACGATCATGGCGTAACCCACGTTCGAATAAGTATGTACCGCCTCCCCAGCCGCTCGTAATCGCTAATGTCCCCTGTATAAAACCACATTTCGCATGACTTGCCACTAGACGAAAATCGCAAGCTGTTGCAATCTCACAGCCTCCACCAACCGCTGTTCCATTAATCAACGCAATCGTCGGCACAGGCAAAGTCGCAAGGTCGTATAATATTTTGCCCATCTTACTCAACATCCCGAACGCCTCATCCTCCGTTTCAAGCGAATGAAATTCAGATAAATCGCCCCCTGAGCAAAATGACTTATCTCCAGCGCCCGTCACGACTAAAAAACGGACATCATCATGATGTCGGATATATGTAATAACTTCTTGAAGCCCGTCCATAACCTCATCATTAACCGCATTCCTTTTTTCTTCCCGATCAATCGTAAACGTCATAATACCATCTTTGTTATCAATTATATAAGCCATACTATTTCCCCCTTTGTCCCGATGGATAAATTGTATCATACAATTATTATAGTACTATATATCTTTCTGTTATTGCCGAAAGATTCCGTCTTTTCTAGTCAACAAAAAGGCTAGTAAAGAGCCATGGTCTCTTTACTAGCCTTTGACGTGAGCAAACACTGAATTATTTGCTTACTACTTCTTTACCTTTGTATTGTCCGCAAGCTTTGCAAACACGGTGTGATAATTTTGCTTCACCACAGTTTGGGCAAGCTACCATACCAGGTACAGATAGTTTGAAATGCGTACGACGCTTTCTTTTTGCAGTTTTAGAAGTTCTTCTAAATGGTACAGCCATTGATGGCACCTCCTTACAGATCGTCTATTCGTCTGTTTGATCAAAATACTTAGCTAAATCAGCCAGTCTTGGATCCACTTTTTGTTCGTCAGCTTTTTTGTGTAGCTGAACGTCTTCATCTGTTGCGTAAGTCCAGTTTTTACCACCATGCACTTGCCCTTCGGTATTATCCTTGAACACTTGCATAGGTACTTCGAGAAGCACTAACTCCTCGAGAACCGGCTTCATGTCGATTACTTCACCAACTATGTAGTGAATATCTCCGCCATCTTCCCCACGTTTTTCTTCGTCAACCCAGCTGAAAATTTCAACTGTCTCAACTTCGATAGGAAACTCAACATCTTCCCACGTGCGTGCACATGGAAGTGTTAACGTCGCTGTCACTGTTAGCTGACATGTCATTTGCGATGCACCGAAAGTACATAGCCCTTTTACATGAACGGGCGAAATTGCTCGAATATCCTGGTTTCGCTCCATCACCTCGTCCAACTGGACATAGGCATCGATTGGCATCCCGTTTTGGCGGTATTTAGATAATTGATGAATTGACCATTTCATTCGTTTAATCACCTCGAGACAACACTGTTGATTATATAATGTGTAAAAATAGATGTCAAGATAATTTCTTGTCACCACAATAAAACCCACCTATAATTATATATTATTAAATGTGTATTTGCTCCAAACCGTTCTATATAAGCAAAAATGCTCCTTAGAACGAGAAGCAAATGATATAGATAAAGGGGGCTTACATTTGCAAGCAGTCGGAATAGTTGTTGAATACAATCCTTTTCACAATGGACATGCCTATCATTTGGAACAGGCGAAGAAAGTAGCACAAGCAGATATTGTCATCGCTGTCATGAGCGGGGATTTTTTGCAACGTGGTGAACCAGCCATGGTCGATAAATGGACACGCACAAAAATGGCTCTCGCAGGTGGTGTCGATATTGTCATTGAACTACCGTACGTATATAGTACCGCACCTGCAACTGATTTCGCAAAAGGAGCCATTTCCTTACTTTCTGGAATTGGTTGCGATTCTTTTGCTTTCGGAAGCGAAGATGGCTCCATACAACCCTTTATGAATACGTTTCAGCTCATTAATAATCACCGCACTGAATATAACGCTCTTATTAAAGAAAGCCTTAAAACGGGTGCAAGCTATCCTAAAAGTCTACATTACGCCTATGAACAGCTTTCTCAAAAGTTCCCTGCTGCATACATTGATTTAGGTCAACCAAACAATATACTTGGTTTTCACTACATTGAGGCTGCCAAAACTTTAGGTAGTAACATTAAACCTTTAACGATCCCTCGCATCGTTGCAGGTTATCATGACGCTATACAAGAAGGTGCATCCATTGCTAGCGCCACAGGAATACGCAAAGCACTAGCAACAACAAGTGCTCTACAAAATGTGCAAGAGTTTCTACCTAAGGCATCATTCGTTCATTTAGCGGATTGGCATGGAAAATATGGTGAATTTGCAAATTGGGAAACTTTTTGGCCATTATTACAGTTTACACTTATTCGGCACACACCTAGTGAACTGACGCGCTATGCTGAGGTAACAGAAGGCATTGAGAATGCACTTATTAAAGCAGCGAAAACAAGTCATTCTTTCGGTAGCTTTATGGAGAAAATTAAATCTAAACGCTATACTTGGACACGACTTCAACGTATGCTCACGCACATTTATACTGGATTTACAAAGGAACAATTGCAAAGCTTTGATGCGCCTTCTAGTATACGTTTACTTGGTATGAGTAAGCAGGGACAAGCGTATTTGGGTATGCACAAAAAAGACATACCTTTACCTTTAATCAGTCGTGTTGCAGCTATGGATGATGCTATGCTTGCTGTAGATATTCATGCAGCAGAGGTATACAATTTAAGTATAGAGCAAAGATCAAAAGGGCAAAGTTTGCCTAAAGATTATCAAACACCACCCATTCGTTTTTAAGTAATAGTAGATCTCAATAAAAGGATGCCAGAAATTTTTCTAGCATCCTTTTATGTTGTAGAAAAACAATTATGTCAATGAAATGAAAGGTAACATAGATAGCTCTCGGGCAAAACGAGGGGGTGATTGGGCGCTTCGCTTTCGCGCAGAGCAGAGCTTCCTGGGGGCGTCCAATGAGCCGCCCAGTCGTAACGAAGATCAACCAATTCACTCAGAATGCATTCTCTGATATTGTTCTCTAAATTATTGTGATGAACACAACTTTAGCAACAATGAATGGTTTGCGCGAAAGCGAGACACAGCAGATGTATTTAACGTTACTGTTATTTTATCAGCGTTCGATTATAGTGAGCAGCTATAGCATTGACTTTTGAAATACATAAATTACAGAGTGGATGTTTCCATAACAGGAACCCCCAAAAATAAAACATATAGCTTGGAACAGAAATTACTTTCATTTGAAACGCAACAACATTCATATTATTTTCTACACAATCAATTTTTGAGCTGCAGTTAAGATTTATCGAGAACTTTTGATTGTTTATCGAAAACTTCTGATTGTTTATCGAAAACTTCTGATTGTTTATCGAGAACTTCTGATTGTTTATCGACCAACTTTCGAAAAATATCGACATCTACCTTCATGCAACACTATCTACCGCGCTAATAATTTACGTATAAAAAATTTTCACATAAAAAAAACGCGAGAAATCAACGTTTCTAAATTGATTTCTCACACTTTTTAAGATTTTGATCAGTTTTGTACTTCTTATTTCGGCTGTAGCTGTTTTAAATATTCGATTGCATCATCCACAGTTTTAACCGGAACTATTTTCATTTTTGTTTTAATTTCTTTCGCTACCTTTACTGCTGTTGCATAATTTGATTCTAGCTCAGGATATTTAGCTTTCATTTCTGGAGTAATTTCATCATCTGGCGCGAAAAAGATTTCCATACCATCACGATCAGCTGCAATGACTTTATAGTCTATTCCACCAATTCTTCCAACAGTGCCGTCAACCAGCATCTCTCCTGTCCCAGCGACAGCATAGCCCTTCGTTAAATCTTCTTCGAGAAGTTGGTCTAAAATTTCTAAAGTAAACATTAGTCCAGCAGACGGACCTCCAATATCCTCAGTTTTCATTGACACATTTGGATTTGTTTCAATAGATTTACTTTCAGCATAAGTAATACCTAAACCAGCCCTTGTTTCTTCTGATCTAGGGATTTCCTTTAATGTTATCGTTACCTCTTGTTCTTTTTTATTACGTATAAATTGAATTGTCACTTTCTCGCCAAGCTGCTTCGGCTTTAAAAGATCTACAAGCATTTGTTGATTTCTAATTTTTTGTCCATCAACTTCAATAATCTCATCACCAGCTTTTAAAAAATTTTCCGAAGCACCGCCCTCTAGAACATTTAATACAAAAACACCGTTAAAAAGAATTTTTGTTTGAAGGCCAGCTCTCTTAAAAGCTACATATTTTGCATTAAATTGAGAATCAGTCATTAATTTAAGCTGTCGAACATTATATTCCTCTTCATCCTCTAACGGATTTCGAACTTGGGTAATATCCATTAATTTTTGGTATTTTTGAGTTTTTGCCCAAAGATATGAAAAAGGCGTAGCTTGCTGCATGGCCACCGTCATTAAGCTCAAGGAACCTTTATCATTCGTGTGGCTATTTTCAACGTTAACAAATTCACTGACATCATAAGCACTTCCAGGCTTCATAATATAAGCGTCTAATCGGTATAACATAAAAAAACAAATCACGACTAACACCATTGCATAAATACTAATTTTTTTCTTCATAAGAAAAAACCTCCTAGGACGCTTGCAAAACCTTACGTTCATTTTTTTGCCTTTTTTACATATATTGATTTTAGCATTTGCCTATGTGAATGACAAAAAGTTGAAACGAGATGATAACATGTACGCGACAATTCAAATAGCGATTTGCATAGTTCTTATTCTATTACTCTTGTTATTCCCACAAACAGCTCATACAGGTACTGATTTAGGTTTAAACCTTTTTATGGATGCTCTATTCCCGTATTTATTACCTTATCTTATTTTAACGCAATGGCTTCTCCGTTTAACGGCTCCTATGCGCACGAAAACAAAAAGAGCTTCTTTATACGTACAAGCCTATATTATTAGCGCACTCGGAGGGTATCCGTCTGGAGCAACAACCATTGTTTACTTAAAAAACAGCGGGCAATTACACGCTAAAGAAGCAAATTTTTTATTAGCCGTATGTCATGCACCAAGCCCTCTTTTCGTGCTAGGCTTTGTAAGCCTTGATTTATTACACAGTAATACGTTCGGATGGTTGTTTTTATGTTTACTACATAGTTTTAATATTTGCTGCTTACTAACTGGTTACTTTTTATTTCGTAAAACAGACCCTCCTAGCATCTCAATACACAATACACCTTTGAATACAGCACCATTCTCTGAAAGCATAAAAGAAACAGCTCCGACAATACTATTAGTTGGAACGACAATAATTTTTTTCACTACCATCCAGACGATTGTCCAGCAAGGCTTAGATTCACTGCTACCTAATCTTCCCTACGCAGCTGAACTTTCCATAGCCGCAATTCTTGAAGTTACAAATGGTCTTAAAATGACCGTCTCAGCTTTTCCAAATCTTTCGTATTTGCCATTACTAGTTGTTATGTTGTTGACCATGCAAAGTATAAGCATTCACTTACAAATTTTCGTCATTGCAAAGTCAGCCAAGCTGTCTGTTCGACCCTATATAAAATTCCGCCTACTTAGCATAATCATTGTACCTACTATTTATGCTCTTTTTTTCTTAAAATAAATAATCATCTGCATGGTTCAGCATTATACGCAGGATACAAATTGCTCCTCAAACTAAAATAAGGATGTCTTAAAAATAAGACATCCTCTTAGTTTCTTTTATTTATTTAAACTATACTTTTCTTTCAAAGCTTCTACGACACAAGCAGGAACAAGCTCGCTAACATCACTACCGTATTTCGCAACCTCTTTGACAATGCTTGAGCTTAAGAATGAATATTGATTTTTTGTCATGATGAAAAACGTTTCAATGTTTTTATCAAGAAAACGGTTCATCGAAGTAATTTGCATTTCGTATTCAAAATCCGAAACAGCACGTAAACCACGGACAATCGCTTTTGCTTTTTTTTCCTTGGCATAGTCTATTAATAGTCCAGATGAACTTTCAATACGTACATTAGGCAATGTTTTAGTCACTTCAGCCATTAATGCCATACGCTCTTCTACCGAAAATAATGGCTGCTTGGATGAATTATTTAATACAGCAACATAAACTGTGTCAAATACATCTGCCGCTCGTTTAATAATATCTAAGTGACCATATGTCACCGGATCAAAACTCCCAGGAACTACAGCAATTTTCTCTGACAATCTATTCCCCTCTTTCTTTTGCATAACGATCCATTTCACCTTGGCTGCATACGTGGCCACTCTTGCTTTTTCACAGGATGTGAAGTTCTTAGCCTGAGTTCCTCTATTCAGTGAGTATTAGGATACCCTACGAATGAAGATAAACGGATATAATCGTTCCGCCATATGTTTCTTGTCTTTTTAATTCAAAGTCCCCAAACCTCTGTGGTAATTCTACTTCTTTTGCATGCTCACATAAAATTACGCCATCATGTTGAATTTTATCATTGTCGACAAGAATCTGCACTAAGTCATAATATTCTTTGTGGTGATATGGAGGGTCTAAAAATACTAATTTAAACGAAATATCACGTTTTAATAGCGCTTTCACAGCACGCTTCGCATCTATACGAAATAGCTCAGAACAATCCTCGTAACGACATTTCTTTATGTTTTCCTGAAGTACTTGGAACGCCTTTGCATCCTTTTCAATAAAAACGGCGTGCTCAGCTCCTCTACTTAAAGATTCAATCCCTAAGCCACCGCTCCCTGCAAATAAATCAAGCGCTATACCTCCATCAAAGAATGGACCAATAATATTAAAGATGGATTCCTTTACTTTATCAGTTGTAGGTCTCGTCGTATTCCCTACAATCGCCTTTAACGGCATCCCTTTACGTTCTCCTGCTACAACTCTCATAGGCAAATCACCGTACTTTCTTATTCCATATAACAATTTCACCTTGGCGTAATTGTTATTATTTATTGTGTTGTCGCTTCGCTTTTGCACAGTCAAATTGCCACATGACATGGCGTTCTTAGACTGAGTCCCTCTATTTCAGCGGGTGTTTAGCACTCACTTTTAAGAAGTTAAAAGTATTTTTGCAGCGAAAGACGAACCTCCGCTGCAAAAATTTATTCTTCCTCTTGTGTTAACATCTTAATATTGATACGACCATCACTTTTTTGTAATTCTACTAAAAATAATCGTTGTAGCCAAGCTTCTTCAACATAATAATGATTGGCAATTTTTATAATTGGTTCTGAAATTGTAGAATATCTACGTTGATTAAATACATAAAACCCAGGCTCTTTCGGGAATCGGAAGGTGCGATTATCACTATTAATATAATATCCATTTTTCCCTTCACCAACCGTATATCCTAGATACGGCAACAATGCATCAGCAGTATACAATACTTGTCCTTCAGAAAGGATCACATGAACATCTTTTCTCAAAACATCATTCACATAAACATTTCGATCATCCTCAAATAAAAGTGGATATGTCCCGTTTACTTGGGCCGCATTCAACTTAAAATAAGACGTTTTTGCATTTAATACCTTTGATAAAAGATCGTCCATTAATGCAGGGGAAATCGGCTCTTCCCCAAGCTTATCTAAAGATTCTTGCCATGCTGACTCTTGATCTGCTGTCATATATTCTTTTAACGTCTTCACAATTTTCTTTGCTTTATCGGAACCAATCGTATCCTTCACTAAATAGGATGCCACAACTTCCGGCAACCATGTTGGCGAATCTTTAAACTTATATTGTGACTTTATTTGTGACAGTATAACTTCCTGTACAACTGCTTGTTCAGTTAGCTCAGGCATAAATAAAAGTCGGTCATCATGTTCTTTCACTGGATTCTTTTCTTGAATAATAGCAATGTGTTGATCATTCAAAAATTTGATGTTTTCCAATGACTTCAATAAATCCTTCGAAATAGCTCCTCGTGCATAAATAGATAACACAGGGGTTTGCTCTTGCGCTTTTAAATTACCCTTTTGCCAATAAATATCGCGAACTGTACCATCTCCACTAAACATTGTATAGTTAACAAGTGATAGTTTTTGCTGACCTACTAAAGGCAATCCCGTGATCCACTGACCAACAATTTTACTATCGGTTGAAATATGTACTACGGAATAAGATGCTTCACCATTCGTTAATGTGGCGAAAGCATTTTGGATGAGCATTTTATCTTTTAAGCCACCCTCAATCGGAATTATGTATGAAACAGATTGTGATTTAGTCTCTCCTTTTTTAAAATAAGAGACTTCTTCTGATAAACGCTCACAGCTTTTTTCGTTATCGATAAAGCAACTAGGGTTCACTGCATTTTCCGGCCACTTTATTTTCACTTTTTGGTTTGGTAAGTTTTTAAAATGTTGACGAATATCCAAGCTATTTTCTCGATAGACAATTTCTATCTCCTGTGAATAACGGAATTCGCCATTGCCTGCTTCTAAATCAGATGAATAGGCATGGTACTGAAAAAATAATGTTCCGGAAATGATTAGTACTAGAATGGAAAAAAAACTCATTGCAAATTTCATGTGCTTGACCTCCCGCAGCATGATACTATGTGTATTGGAAAGGATGTGCAATTTTTATGCCACAACAATTTATAGAATTAGGTGAAGGCTATGGTGATGTTTATGAGCTACTTGAAATAGTGAAAACCAATCAAGATCGCTTCCACCAAGCTTTTATACTAACATCCACTAAAGAAGAAAAAAAGTTTGCCTCTTTAGCAATCGCTTTAAAACCAGTCGGTGAAAGTAAATTCATGCCGATTTATATTTGTCGAGAAGGCATCCCTTATAATGAAGAGCAGCCTTCACAGCGACAAAAAATGTTTGAAGAAAGTATTAAACGACTAGATAGAAAAGCGGTTGTTGTAGAAATAAAGCACTCTTCTATATTTTCGGAATCAAAACTATTTTATCAATACTTAATCGGAATAATGAGACTTCATCACTATATACCAGCTTTAACATAGTATTATAGACCTGCTTTATAGTCATATTCTTTCGCTTTATCTGGTTTCGCATTTTCAAATTCAGTTTTAACAAATGGACGATAAGACTTTACAACGTCTTTCACAAATGGAAGGCGTTGTAGTTTTGTTGTCATTGATTCAATTTCCTCTCGCTCGCAATAAAGAACTACATATTTTTGCCTCCGAGAAATATAAAGAACATGACCATATTTTCGAAGAGACTTCGCATGTTTTAATTGATGGACGTAAACGATTAGTCCTTGGCGTTCGTTCATAGTATTCCCCTCATTTCTTACATAAAAGAATACCATAGACCAGAAAATGATAGCAACAGAGTTTAGCTGACAGAACGCTTGATTTTCCGTTATAATGGAAAAGCATACAACGTTGACTAAGATTTTTACATTCACTTATGCAAGTTAATAGAGCACTAGTTTAAGTTATAATTTTTTGTTTGCTCACTGAAAATTTAAAAGTGAAATTGTCAGTACTATTTATATTATTTTAATTGTTAAGGAGGACGAATATGGGTAAGAAAACAAAGATTGCGCTTGCAATCGCAGCAGCAAGTGCAGCGGCTTGGGCAGGTAGTAAAGCTATTTCTAAACCTCAACAACGAGAAGGTAAACAAGCATTACAATTTGATCACCCAATTATTCTTGCACATCGTGGCGGTGCTCATTTAGCACCTGAGCATACAATGCCTGCTTTTGAAAAAGCCATGCAGTTAGGTGTTCAGGGCTTTGAAATAGATATTCGCTTAACTAAAGATGAGGAAATTATCGTTTTCCACGATGATACTGTTGATCGTACGACAGATGGCTATGGACTTGTTGCAGATATGACTATAGCAGAAATAAATGCATTAAACCACGGTTATCAATTTGAAGATTTGGATGGAGAATTTCCTTATCGAGATGAAAAAATAGACGTTGTAACTTTACGCGAACTTCTACAATCTTATCCAAACATGTTAGTAAATATTGATATTAAAGATGCGCCAGATACGTATGAAGGAAGTTTAATGCCGTCTAAACTATGGCGTTTAATTGAAGAGCTTGGTGCTGAGAATCGAGTAGTTGTCACAAGCTTCTACGGCGAACAGATTGATCGCTTTAATTTATATGCTCAAAATCAAGTAGCACTAGGTGCAGGCGAATCAGATGTTCGTAAAGCATTCGCTTCTTTCTCAAGCCAGTTCGGACATTTATATCATCCAAAGGTAGATGTATTCCAAATACCACCTAAATCAGGAGTAATTAACTTAGATTCTCCGAAGTTTATCCAGTTTTTAAGCAATTTAAATATCCCTGTTCATTATTGGACAATCAATGACGTCCCAACAATGAATAAATTAATTCACAATGGTGCAAAAGGTATTGTTACAGATCGACCTGATATCGCAGTAGGAATACTGCAAAAACAAGATTAATGGAATGGAACTTAACTTCCATTAGGTTAACGCATTGATGGGTAAGGGCTGCTTTTTATAGCCCTTACCTTTTATTTTAATATTTTCTTCTTATAAAATTTGCAGGTACCGGGTATAGATTTAATTCTCTCGCCCATACAGAAAGCTGCCCTATATGATGAATTTCATGTGCAATAGTATGGTGTAAAATATCATTTTTTGTATACGTATTTATATCCCAAGAGACCTTTACGATTTCATCATTTAAATTCTCGTTATGCTTCAAAAATTCGATAATTTCGTCTTGTAATTCAATTGAAAGATTTTTTACTTTTTCAAGCGTTCTATATTCATCAAAATCGAACATTCTGTCTTTTTCTCCCATAATGCCACGAATCCAGCTATATTCAACTTCAATAATATGAAATAGTGTATATAGAATACTACCTACTCCACCAATTCTTTTCTGCAACAATTCCTCTATACTTAGCTGATTACACCACTCGAACCATTCGTCTCTTACTTGCCAGTTATACTGAAAAAACTTGATCATGTGACCCTTCACCCCTTAGATTTTTTAGTAAGTTTTAGCAAAAACCAATAAACAGTCGAGCTGATGAAAATCCCACTGTTTAAAATTCTATCATTACCATAACGCTGATCTCCAAGGAGTCACCCAGTCGTAACGAAGATCAACTTATATGCATACATTTTAACAAATGATCTGCACAACTTTTGATGATAAATTTCTATACTTTTCTTTATTGTAAATGATGCAATACCGCATCCGTTACATCACGTAATGTTGCTTTTCCTCCTAAATCACCTGTTTTAATACCTTGCGCTAATGTTACTTCCATCGCATTCAGCACTTTGGTACCAACTTCATGATAGCCTAAGAAATCAAGCATCATTTTTCCTGTCCAAATTTGTCCAAGTGGATTTGCGATTCCTTGTCCCGCAATATCAGGAGCAGAGCCATGAACTGGTTCAAACATGGATGGATATTGTCGTTCTATATTTAAATTTGCAGCTGGCGCAATACCGATGCTGCCCATAATTGCACCACCTAAGTCGGTTAAAATATCCCCAAATAAATTTGATGCAACTATTACATCAAAGTTTTCTGGCTTCATCACCAAAAAAGCAGCTAAAGCATCAATATGATTAGATACTTGTCCTATATCCTCATAATCTTTACCAACCTGAGCAAACACCTCATCCCAAAAAGGCATACTATACGTAATTCCGTTAGATTTTGTGGCACTTGTAACATGCTGACGTCGATTTTTCGCCATTTCAAATGCATATCGCATTGCCCGCTCTGTTCCCTTCCTCGTGAAAATAGCATTTTGGATAGCAACTTCATCTTGTCCACTATGTATTCTGCCACCACTCTCAGCATACTCTCCTTCTGAGTTTTCACGTACAACTACAAAATCAAAGCCATTTGGGTTACGTAAAGGTGAAGGCAAACCTTGAAGTAGCTTTGCTGGACGCACATTAATAGATTGTTTCATCTCACGGCGTATTTTAATCAGTAGTCCCCATAACGAAATGTGATCTGGTACTAAATCGGGCATACCTACAGCACCTAAAAAGATTTGATCATAACCTTTTAAAATTTCAATACCATTATCAGGCATCATTTTACCTGTCTCTAAATAATAATCACAGCCCCATGGAAATGTTGTCCATTCAAATTGAAAGCTGCCATCTAGTTGAGCAGCTTTATTAAGCACTTCTATCGCCGCAGGCACTACCTCTTTACCAATCCCATCTCCTGGTATAACGGCAATTCGATAAGTCTTCATCTATTTATCCTCCTTTAATTTCTATATAGCCTATTCAATTACTATACAATTTTTATTCAGCAATTTCATCCAGATGTATGTTGCTGTCGCTACAACATAATATAGTAAAAAAAAAAACTATATACAAACTCAATCGAGTTTTGTATATAGTCTATTAAAAAGCATTACCTTGTGTTAAGCAGAGCATGAGCAAGAACCACCTGAGCCACATCCTCCACCACATGAAGAACCTGATGCAAAGAACGGATTACTTACAGGAACTTTTACCGCTTCAGAAACAGTTTTCCCTATAAGTAAGCTTATTTGGTCAAGCAAATCTTGAAAATCGTTCTCAGCAAGTTTCAATGCCGAAACCTTTTCATTTAAATCGAGTGCGCGCTTTTGCTGACGAATCGATTTCATAATTGTATGATAGTCCGGATGATATTTTCCGAAACGTTGTACATCTTCGTACTGCTCTTTCATGCGATTGAAAGCGTAAATAGCTTCCACTATTTGGACGTCGCTATACACATCATCATAAGCTTGTTGCAGCGCTTTCGCAGGCTCAGAGGAAAGAATCATCTCACAAAGCTCATCGGCCTCATCCAAAATGATTGCCCAGTCAGAGGTCATCATCATTTTTAATTCCCCCAATCTCTTTTCCATCATAACAGATTTTATGGTAATTTTACATTATTGATACTTTTAAATGAAGGAGTTTTTAAATTGGTACCATCATCTAAAGAACAAATAGAACAATTACTTGCAGAGATTTTACAACATAGCACAGCTGAAGATGAGGAAGTCTTACTACATTTATTGTCTGGACTTCGCGATAAACAACAAGGTATACATCGACGTTATATTAATGCTGCCTTACATATGGTAGGCAAATTTGAACCCGAAGTTAGTGAAGTTCGCATTCCCATTACACCTGTTATCCATAATACTATTAAGGTACCACACGGTGGGATTATTGCAACAATTGCAGATGCAGCAATGGGCGGACTTGCTTCGCGTTCAGTGCCAGAAGGCTTTAATGTTGTCACAACAAATATGAATATCTCTTATATTGCTACAACAACGAACAAGGAACTAATCGCTCGTGGGCGTTTCGTCCATAAAGGGCGCCAGACACTTGTGATGGAATGTGATATCGAGGATGAGACTGGACGAAGACTTGCTATTGCGACTGGATCTTTCTTTGTTATTCAACGCCGTCCTTAGACATAAGATTTAAAAAGTAATCTCGAATACATTGTTGATCGGAAAAAGGGAATTTTTGATTTTTTATTTGTTGGGTTTGTTCATGCCCTTTTCCGGCAACAAGTACAATATCGCCTTTTTCTGCCTTTGCTAGCGCTTGATGAATAGCAACTTTTCGATCTAAATAGATTTCATAATATTGCTGCTCAGTAAAACCAGCAATAATACTTTCATTAATTAAAATAGGATCCTCATCACGTGGATTATCCGTTGTTAAAAAGATGACATCCGCATACTTACTAGCTACCGCTCCCATCGCAAAACGTTTCGCCTTATCTCGATTCCCCCCACAGCTAAATACAAGGTAAAGGTTTTTAGAACGATCCAAAGTTTGCAAAACAGCCTGTAATGCCTCGGCCGTATGAGCATAATCTACATACACATCAACCCCAAATGGATTGTCTATTTTCTCAAGCCTTCCTTCTGGTAGCCTTAACAACCACACATGCTCCGCTAGATCTTCAATTGAAAAACCTAGTCGCCATAAAGTCATTAATGCAGCTACAGCATTTTGTACATGATATTTTCCGTTAAAAGGAATTTCCACGATATGTTCACTCGAGGACGTTTGTAAACAAAGCACCGTTTTTCCAATTGATTCACTAACAATTTGGATATGTAAATCATTATGATTATCAAAGCCGAATGAGCAGGATTTTTTCTTATCATAAATACCAACGGAACGGCAAAAATTATCATCCCCATTTAGCACAAGCTTTTTTGACAAATCTGCCAACCTTTTTTTCGCACGCTTATAAGCTTCAAGTCCTCCATGATCCTCTAAATGGTCCTCCGTTAAATTTAAAAAAACACCACAATCGATATCACAATGATCAAGCCTATGTTGCTGTAACCCCATTGACGAAGCTTCTAAAACAACATGTGTAACACCATTTCGTACACATTGCTTTAAAATAGGATGCAACTCTTTTGCCTGTAATGTAGTTAATTGCTCATGCACTGTTTGCTGTTTCTGTTCATTGATGAAAAATCCTACAGTTCCAATAACCGCGACGTTTTTATGTAGAGCTCTTAGCAATTGGCTCACAAAATGACTCACTGTTGTTTTACCATTTGTACCCGTAACCGCAATGACTGTTAATGCTTCCGCTGGAAAGGCCGAAAGCTTTGCACTCGCATACGATAAAAATAAGGATGTATTCGGAACCCAAACAAAAGGAATACTTTGATCAGTAATAGGTATTGAAATACTTTCCTCTGATACTATAGCGGCAGCTCCCCGAGCTAATGCTTCTTTTACAAAACGACTTCCCGATGTTTTCTTCCCTTTACGTACAATGAAAATATCCCCAGGTTTTACTGCCTGAGCATAGTCCTCAACGCCTGTAATATTTGTACGAATAGATCCTCCAGTTACACTACACGGCCAGTCTTTTAATAGCTCAGCTAATTGCAAGCTTCATTCCCCCTTTCGGTTCTCTAGCATATGACGGCGTATATAATGGTGTGACGAATATTGTAGTTGGTCATTGTGCATTTCTTTTTCGTCTAACTGAAAAGACTGAAGATACACTTGATTTTACCAAGTATATCTTCAGTCTTTGATTTCTATATATTCCAGCATTTTAGATGTACCGAAAGCGGAACGAGATTCACTGTCTCGTAAACGCTTGATTATTGAAAACTAATAATCAGTGAGGTGAAGAAGAACTCCTTAGATTAAGGTGATGATTCATCAATATTTTCTACTGGTTCCTCAGAGTCTTTATTCTCACTATCCAGCTCCTGTGAAGAAGACTCTAACAATATTTGCGTATAATAGTTTAAAAAGACTCCAGATCCCACTGTAGTATATAAATCATTTAATATGATTTTTCGATGCTCAGATGAATTTAGCCAACCATGCATTGCTTCGATAGCATCAAAATAATCAGTCGCAAGATTTTCATTCGCCTCACTATATTCGATTTCCTGTGTTTCTAATCTCTTTTTTAAATCTCCATTTGTTGGTGATTCATGACCAACGAAATTTTGAACCTTCATATCTTCACTATGCATATTTGCAACTTTTTCTATTGATTCATCAATATTTAATGGAGATAAATCATGTTGAACTCTTGCTACATTGATTAAATCGTCAAGTTGCGCAGCACTTGCTTCATTAATTTCCTTCTGTAAAAAGGAAGAAGGTGGTGTTGGTATAACTAACTCGCCTTGATAAGTCATTTCATAAGGTTGATGAAGAACAAGCGTTTTACTATTAGTAAAGCGTATGCCTTGTAGCTCACTCGTTTCTCTATCGAGATAGAGTTGTGCAAACAGCCCATCGAATTTTACAAGCAACCGTGTCTGCATATCTTCTTCACTCATCGAGAAAGAGAAAATATTTTTACCAACATTCGCCGTTACTTCGTAATCAATGATAGTCATTCGGTATATATCATCACGCTTCTGACCAACCTTAAAAGGAGAAGCATCTAAATCTTCACCAGCTAGATAAACTTGTGTCACCACATTATTTTCAACGCCTACCATAAAAAATTTGGAAGGACTTGCATTGTAGATCCACCAATCATAGCCAAAGGACGATGGTTCCTTTCGCACTGGTTCACCATATTTATCTGAAACTACCTTTATTTCTTTACCGATTAATGTCGACATCCCGCTTTTCGGACGTGGCATTGCCCCCATTTCAGGTTGCGTTAACTCGGTTTTGGGAATGATATTTGAATTGGCATTCGGGCCTTTTAGCGGCTCATTTTCACGTGGTGTATTAAAAAACATAAAGCCAATCAACGCAATTGCAGCACATGCCATAAAAATGCGAAATAAAGCTTTCATATATGACTCCTTCTTATCACGATTATTCTAAAACTATTATATCAATTGTAGTTGGGTTGACACAATGTTGTCATTGCAACAATGTCGAATATGCTCTATTATAAAAATGAGCGTATACTTTGTACGAGAACCTAAAGGAGGATTAGAGATGTATTTTGAAAATACTAACCTTGAAAATTTAACAGCTGATCAAGAACTTATTGTAAGCGTCATGAAAAAAAACGGTTTAGAATGTGATGGCGGCTGGGACTACGAACGTATGACATTTGATAAGCGTTTCGATACTCGTGAGGGACGTTATTACCTACGTGTATTCTCATACGCTAAATCAGGTGATGTTGGTGCACACGATGCAATCCTAACATTAATGAAACCAGCACTTGGTAAGTACTACTATCCACACGGTGTTGAGTATGGTGATGATGAAGTTTATCCAGCTCATCTTGTAAAAAAATGTGAAGAAATCTTAAAAAAGGTTAAATTAGACTTACAAGATTTTGAAATTCGCGCTTAATTTTAGATAGTTATTTCACGGTGCATATATGTCGATTAAACATCGAAATCATTTTTATTTTTTTATCAGGTAACAGTAACGGCAATAGCATGCAGTGCAATAGCTAAACTGAAAAGACTGGTGGTCCAGTCTTTTTTATTTTGAGTAAAAATTTTATTTCTTCTCATACTAACTATATCTTTTACATGATGTAGGTGAGATAAATGTTACAATTTTTAAAAAGTCCTTTTTTTCGCCATCCGATAATCGTTATAGCGATTGGAATTGCAATTCTCTGGTTTATATCCCTGTCATTACCGATACTGCTTGCCTACGTAACTGCATTATTATTGGAACCTGTCATCATACGAATTAGTAAACGGTTCCGAAAAAAACGAAAAATAGTCGCATCCATTTTTTTTATGATCTTTTCAATTGTGACATTATTATTATGTATTCTCATCATATTTATAAGCTGGAAACAATTTTCAATATTTATCATTGATATTCCAGAGTACCTCAATCAACTCTCAGCAATATGGATTCAAATGCAATCCAAGCTCTCCAACTACACGCATCGTTTGCCCTTAGATCTTGTTATACAAATTCAACTTATGATAGCACAAGCTCTTTCTTCAATTGAGAAATATGCTCTTTCTTTAACAAATGTGAATGTTTGGTCATCTTTACTTACGTATATTACTTCTCGTTTGTTTGATATTTTTGTTTATTGGATTGTGTTATATATGTTTCTTTTAGAACTACCGAATATTAACCGGAAAATGTTAGCACCTATTTCGTTTCACTATCAACAAAAAATACTATTTATTGGACAGCGTGTGAAACTGGCTTTATTTGGTTTTATGAAAGCACAATTTTTTGTTGGTATTTGTATTTTAGCTATATCTTTTGGGACTTTTTATTTTCTTAAAACTCCATTCCCACTTGTTTTATCACTCTTGCTAGTCATTTTAGACTTCGTTCCTTTTTTAGACTCATTCATTTTGCTTCTTCCTTGGGCACTATACAAAGCATTTACAGGTGATTATATTTTTGCTGTTATGCTAGTCGCCTTAACAATCGCGCTATTTTTAGTTCGACGTATGATTGAACCTAGAGTAATTGGAAATAAAGTTGGACTCTCCTCACTCACAACCTTTATTGCAATGTTTATCGGTTTTGAAGTGTTTGGATTTGTTGGTATTTTAATCGGTCCTTTACTCTTTGTTGTTGTCCTGTCCCTATTTAATCAAACATCTATAAAAAATCTCCCTCCTTCTCAAAAATAAAAGGAGGGAGATCTTTTTGATCAATTATGCTTCTGCACAATGACACCAGCTGAAAGAAGTTAAAAGCCTAAAATTGCTTTAATGACAGATGTTGTTTCACCTGGCTCAAATAAAACATAAAGTAACAAGTAAACAAGAACTCCGGTAATAGCTACGAAGAACCAAATAATACTTGTAATCGGTCCAATACGACGGTGAAGCTTAAGATTCATTTTCAAACCAGAGATGATACTAACAATACCAAATACTGCTCCGGTTGTTGCAAGCGTAATATGGAAAATTAAGAAGAACGTATAATATGGTTTTAAATCTTCTCCGCCACCAAACGCTGTGTTACCAATAAAGATTGTACGTGAAGCATAAATAATAAAGAAGATAAGTGCTGCGACACCTGCTGCAAGCATTACTTTTTTATGTGCCTCCACTTTTCTTTTTATAATTAAGCCCCAACCAATAGCTACAAGTACAGCACTAATAACAATGAATGATGTACTTATAGTAGGCAAAATTTGTAATTCCATTGACAAAACCCCTTATACTTTAAAATCAATTCTGACTCGGCATAATTGCGTCCGGAATCGGCTTTGTGCTTAGGCCTGCACAAGGGCCGACACGATGTCGGTCATTTCGGTAATGCCACAGGACGTGGCGTTTTTACCGATGCAGGTCAGTTAGCCGTTATCGCATGGACGCGATGTTTTTTAGGCTAATATCCCCTAAGAACTCCTTTCCGATTCCGTGACATCCGCCGGAGGCTCTAGGCCAACACGATGTTGGTCACTCAGTCGTTGCCACAGGACGTGGCGCTCTTAGACTGAGTTCCTCTTTTGTACCGAAAGCGTAGCGACAGGTACTTGGACACCCGTTGAAAGAAGTTAAACATTCTTTTTTTACAATTAATGTTGCTGCTGGCTTTCCCATTTCTTTTGATGCTCTTTTAAAGCATCGGCAGTAATTTTATCCGGATCCTTTTGTTCTGCACGATACCAATTAAGGAAAATCGCCCCTAGTAATACACCAAAAATAAGCTCTTGTAAAATCTTCATTAAAACGCCGCCTAATTGCTGATCAGCAACAGATGTCATATTTGTAAAGAGCTCTGGTCCTGAAAGAGATAAACTAGATAGTGTGGCAACTGGTACACAAAGTTCCATTGCTTTTAGCCATGCTTCACCATTTGTATATGTTTCATACATAGCGTTTGGTGCAAAAATAATTAACGCACACGCAGGTGTAATTAATACCGCATTAGCAATGATATAGGCTAATTTATGCAAAGGCTTCATTTGTGGTTGATTTGGCATCTTTTGAATCAAAGGCCAGTACATTAAGACAGCAGAAACAAATAATACAAATGTATATGTACCATGTAGAGTTTCGTTTAATTTAATGTAGTCTAACACTGCAGGTAAGTGATAGAAAGAAAATAGACCAATAAACACAAATACTGCAGCGACGGGAAATGTTAGTACTTTAAATAAAGATCTAACAACTGGTGCTTCAATCGCAACTTTCCATACCCACCAAGGAATCCCCTTAATTAAGAAAATCGGTACAAGTAACAATAAAATAGCCATTTGCACCATATGCATTGTAAACATAATGTGCGCCATTAAATCTATTGGAGATCCTTTAATAATATATATCGTTACCATCGCCAGTACAAAATAAATAGCCTCTCCTTTTTTCAAAGGCTCACTTACTTTAAAATCCTTGCGCCACTTTGTTGTGACTAGAAAATAGATGACTGTTATAAAAACAAGAACCCCTATTAAATATGGGCTCCATAAAGCTTGGAAACCAAATATACTAAGTGGCATACAAAACGCACTCCTTTAACTTCAGTATCCCTATTATAGAACGCTTACAAACATTCTGCAATGAACGAAAGGTGAACAAATTACTAACGACAATATAATACTCGAACAAGCTAGGTCACCTATTCAGCAATATTGGTTATCTGTGCGAAAGTGAAGCGGCAGCAACAAATGTTTTATCTGTGCGAAAGCGAAGCGGCAGCAACAAATGTTTTATCTGTGCGAAAGCGAAGCGACAGCAACAAATGTTTTATCTGTGCGAAAGCGAAGCGACAGCAACAAAGCGAGTAGCCTGGAACGGAGATCATTCTCATATGAATTTATATTAGTTCTTACCGGCTCATTCACTTAAACGTGAATAGAACCCAAAAAGAAAAGCACGTTCCTACAGTAAGTAGAGAACGTGCTTTTTTGGTGATTACCACCAAATAATTGTTAAAAATGCTAAGAAGAATGTAAATGCGATTAAAATACCCATCCACATGAAGAAGCCAATTACACCACCGAAGTGTGTTTTTTTGTCTTCTAAGTGCATGAAAGAGTAAAGTTGAAGAACAACTTGAACTCCAGCAAGCAATAAAATAAGCGGTAATATTAAGTATTTAGAAAAATCAGCTGCAACTACTGCGAATGCGATAAACGTAAAGAAGATCATAAGCGCAAAGTTGATTACTTGTTTACGCATATGAACGGCATTATGATGACGATCATACTCGTATTGTGCCTGTGACTTAGCAACTATAGGTGTATCGTGTGATGACATATTATCCGATCACTCCCATCAAGTAAACTACTGTAAAGATGAATACCCAAACTACGTCGATAAAGTGCCAGTATAATGCAGCCACGAAGAATTTAGGTGCATTGTATAAGTTAAGACCACGCTTAGCATTACGAAGCATTAACGTAGCAATCCACACAAGACCTAATGTTACGTGGAAACCATGTGTACCAACTAATGAATAAAACGCAGTTGAGAATGCAGATTGGTCAAATGTAAAACCAAGACCTACATAATGATTGAATTCATAAATTTCAAGACCTAAGAATCCAAGACCTAAAAGTAATGTTATACCAAGCCAAGTTTGCATTGCCTTAAAGTTAAAGTTACGCATATGGTAAATGGCATAAACAGACGTTAGTGAAGATGTTAATAATAACATCGTCATAGCGAAAGCTAAAGGTAATTCAAATAAACTTTGTGTTGTGAACTCCATGCCAGCTGGCCCTTTGTTCTTAAGCGCTAAGTAAGTAGCGAATAAACTTGCGAAAAGTACAACTTCACAGGCAAGGAAAATCCAGAAACCAACAACTTTATTTTTCCCTTCCATCGTAGCTTGTTCAGGATGATCTGGCCAAGTATGAGGAGTAAATTTAGTATTGAAATCCATTATTTATTTCCTCCTTTGCCGTAAAGATGTTCTTCAATTTCAAGAATTTCTTCTTTGTGTAAGTGGAAGCCGTGATCGTCCTTAACAGAACGGAAAATCATAGCACCAAATGTAATTGCAAGACCAGCAATTAAAATATAAATTGACCATGGTTTATCTGCATCTGGATTGTAAAGAGCACCGAATGCTGCGATAAACATACCCATCGAAATAACAAATGGGATAGCTGAGTTGTTTGGCATATGAATATCACCGATTGGCTCAGCAAATGTAACTTCTTTATTACCTTCTTGCTTTTCAATCCACCAAGGATCTAAACCACGAACAAGAGGTGTTTGACGGAAGTTATAGAATGGGATTGGTTGTGGAATTGACCATTCTAAAGTACGTCCATCGCCCCATGGATCGCGACCTGCTGGTTTGCCTTTGATTGACATTAAGCAGTTGATTACCATTAAGATAACCCCTACACCCATCATTAATGCACCGATTGTAGAGATATAGTTGAACTGATCCCAACCTTGACCTTCCATGTAAGTGAATACGCGACGTGGCATACCCATTAAACCTAAGAAGTGTTGAACGAAGAACGTTAAATGGAATCCGATAAAGAATACCCAGAAAGTAATTTTACCAAGTGTTTCGTTTAACATACGGTTGAAGAAAATTGGCCAGTAGAAGTGCGCTGAACCAAATAACGCTGTTACGATACCACCAACGATTACGTAGTGGAAGTGAGCAACGATAAAGTAAGAATCGTGTAATTGGTAGTCAAGTGGTGCAGATGCTTGCATTACCCCTGTAACACCACCCGCAACGAATGACGGGATGAAACCAAGTGCATAAAGCATTGGTGTTGTAACTTTAATAGATCCGCCCCAAATAGTTAAGATCCAGTTGAATACTTTCATACCTGTTGGAACCGCAATCGCCATTGTTGCAACAGCAAAGATTGCGTTAGCTGTTGGCCCAAGACCAACTGTAAACATGTGGTGAGCCCAAACCATGAACCCTAAGAAACCGATTAAAATTGTTGCGAATACCATTGAAGAGTATCCGAATAAACGCTTACGAGAGAACGCTGGAATAATCTCAGAGAATAAACCGAACGCTGGTAATACTAAGATATAAACTTCTGGGTGTCCAAAGATCCAGAATAAGTGTTCCCAAATAATTGTGTTACCACCCATTAAATGGTCAAAGAAGTTACCACCGAACATACGGTCAAATAACATCATTAATAAACCAATTGTTAATGGAGGGAATGCGAATAGGATTAATGCACTTGATACTAGAGAAGTCCAAGTGAATAATGGCATACGCATAAATGTCATACCTGGAGCACGCATTGTAATAATCGTAACGATAAAGTTAAGACCTGAAATTAACGTACCTGCACCTGATATTTGTAAACCAAGAACATAGAAGTCAATACCATGTCCAGGAGAATATAAAGATAATGATGCATAAGACGTCCAACCCGCATCAGGAGCGCCACCCATAAAGAATGATAGGTGAAGGAATACTGCACCTAGGAAGAATAACCAGAACCCTAAAGAGTTAAGGAACGGGAATGCTACGTCACGTGCACCAATTTGTAATGGTACAAGCATGTTCATAAATGCGAATAGTAATGGAGTCGCAGCTAGGAATAACATTGTTGTTCCGTGCATTGTTAATAATTCATTGAAAAAACCAGCTGATACGAAGTCGTTATTTGGTTTCATTAATTGAATACGCATTAATAACGCTTCAAAACCAGCGATAGCAAAGAACAGTGTACCGGCTAATAAATACATTACTGCTAACTTTTTATGGTCAACAGTTGTAATGTAGTCCCAGACAGTTGCTCCAAAGCCCTTTTTCTGTGTGTATGAGCTCACAACTTTTACCTCCCTCAAAGTTTGTTACATAAAACATCAATTGTGCCTTGGCATAATTGCGTCTGGAATCGGCTTTGTGCTTGCACAAAAAACTCCTTTCCGATTCCATGACATCCGCCGGAGGCTTTAACTTCTTTCAGCGGGCGTTTGGACACCCTCTGAAAAAAACTTACATTCGCATTCATCTCACCACTAAAGAGGTGGGAGATTCTGCTGAAATAAGTTAAAATTATTTCTCTACAGATAAGCCCATGATATACGTTGCAAGAGCTTGAATTTCTTCATCAGTTAAGTCGCCATAAATTGGCGCAGTACCTTCTGGATTCATCATTAAGTTACCTGGTTTGAATTTGCCAGGATCTTGAATCCAATCTTTTAAGTTTTCTTCATTGTGTTCTAAGAAACCAGCAACACGGTTACGGTCACCAAAAGTAGTTAAGTTAGGACCTGGTGTGCCTGCACCAGTTGTACCTGATACAGCATGACAACCCATACAACTCTGAGCAAATGTTGCTTCCCCTAGATCTGTTGAAGCTTTGTCAGCCTTTTTCCCATCTGTTGCTTTCATTGAAGCTACCCATGTATCGAATGCATCTGGGCTTAATGCTTTAACTTTGAAGTCCATTAATGCATGTGAAGGACCACATAACTCAGCACATTTACCATAGAATACGCCGTCTTTAAGGTCTTTTGATTCTTTATCGAATTCTAGATAGAACTTGTTCAAGTTATCTACGTTCGTATCCATTTTACCGCCTACAGCAGGAATCCAGAATGAGTGCTTAACATCGGCAGCTTTTAAGTTAAAGTAAACTTTTTGACCTGTTGGTACTACTAATTCTTGTGCCGTTACAATACCTTGGTTAGGGTATTCAAACTCCCACCAATATAATTTCGCAGTTACATTTACTGTAAGTGCTGTTTTGTCACCGTTTTCATCTACTTCGTCCATCGCAGCAACATCTGCAAATTTGTAAGTAGCCGTAACAACTGGTACAGCTAAGATTAATAATAAAATAATTGGTATAACTGTCCAAATCACTTCAAGTGTGTGACTTCCTTCTACTTGCTTAGGAATAACATTTTCGCCAACTTTTGCGCGGCGGAATTTTAAGAATGCAAGTAAATAGACAACGGATACTACTACTACAACTAACGTCATAATTCCAGTAGCTAGCATTAATAGATTGAATTGTTCTTTACCTACTTGGCCAGACGGTTTCAGTGCAGAAATATAATCTTCACCACAACCAGAAAGGAAAACCATCATCACTGCTAGTAGTGAAAAAAGACGCCACTTTTTAAGGCCTTTCATCATAGCTTAATTAAACCCCTCTTTCTTTGTTGTATTTTCATGTGTACCTAGGACATCAGTTCTGTCTATATGAATTCTTTAAGAAAAGAAAGAATTCCTACATTTAGCTAAACAACGCAAAAATTATGATGGATACAAATAGTATGGTCATATGATTCAAAGAATAGATAAACATTTTATTTGCCCATTTCATATCATCTTTTGTCGTAAAGCCTTTAAAAGCTAGAATCAACCAGCCCAAGTTCAATGCAGTCGCAAGAATCAAGAAGCCAATCCCAAGCTCCTGTAAAAGGAAAGGTAACGGTAATAATAAAAGAATCCAGAATAACATTGAGTACTTAGTTCGTTTAAATCCCTTTACTACTGGTAGCATTGGTATATTAGCTGCACGATATTCCTCAGTACGTTTCATAGCAAGTGCATAAAAATGCGGTGGTTGCCATGCAAACATGATCAGGAATAAGGCAAGTGCTCCAGCACCTAATGTAGGCTCAACAGCTGCAAACCCAATAACTGGTGGGATTGCCCCCGAAATACTTCCTACAACCGTGTTACTAACATGCTTCCTCTTTGACCACATTGAGTACAGAACAACATAAGCAACTATTCCTACAAGTCCCCACATGCCGGCCGCAAACGATGCCGCAAATAACAAAATTTCACCTACAATTAAAAATGAGAGGGCAATGGTCAGTACAAAATTCGGCTTAAATCTACCCGTTACTGTCGGTCTTGCCTTCGTTCTTTTCATGATTGGGTCAATATCCTGATCAATAAAGTTATTCATTGCGCCCGAGCCACCTATAATCAATGCTGCACCCAGCATGGTGAACAATATGACATCAAGCTCTTGCAAGAAGTGTCTACTAGTAAATTGAAATGCCAGCCACATCCCTGTAAACGTTGTGACAAGATTCGAGTTAACAATTCCAATTTTTATCAGTGCTAAAAAATCTTTCACAACAGATGTTGATGCTGGTCCACCATTTC
Organism: Lysinibacillus sp. G1-3; assembly: GCF_056322905.1. NCBI lineage: Bacteria > Bacillati > Bacillota > Bacilli > Caryophanales > Bacillaceae > Lysinibacillus > Lysinibacillus sp. G1-3. The sequence goes on along the minus strand of NZ_JBWHYQ010000001.1, from coordinate 74,391 downwards.
TAGTAGCCGTCAGTGCACGACCGTTTGACATGATACCTCTCCTTTCATTTTTGTAAGCATATTCCGCTACCAATTACTATAGCGAAATTTGCGATTGATTTCTAGACATTAAGTGAAATTTAGATGAAGTTGTAAAAATTAGCTTTGTCTAGAAATATAATAAAAACAACATATCTATAGTAAATCATTTTCCAAAATGAATTGTGAAGGATAGAGTACGAAATTATGAACAATTTGTGAAATGGAATCGACATCTAATACTCCCTACTCTTTACAAGTTGTTTTTTACCTGTATTTTCGATATCATCTATTAGCAGAAACATTACTTTCATGTAATGTTCATAGATAAAGTAGGTGACTCATTTTATGCAACACAACAAGTATATGAAATGGTTTGCTGTTGCCGCTACAGTTGGAATGCTCCTTATTTTATTAGGAGGAGCACTTGTTACCAAAACAGATAGTGGCTTAGGCTGTGGTCGAAATTGGCCTGATTGTAATGGTTCTCTTATTCCAAAAGATATAACACCAGAAGTCTTAATTGAATTTTCTCATCGTCTTGTAACTGGCGTTGTATCTATTTCGATTCTTGCGTTAACGGTTTGGACATGGCGTAAACTCGGTCATATTCGAGAAGTAAAATTATTAGGTTTCTTAGCGATGTTTTTCTTAATCGCACAAGCTCTTATTGGAGCAGCTCAAGTGTTGTGGGGACAAGGCGATTTCATATTAGCGCTCCACTTTGGGATATCTCTTATTTCCTTTGCTGCTGTGCTCCTTCTTTCTATGATTGTATTTGAAGTCGATCGGAAATTTGATGCCGATAACGTATTTATTGGTAAAAAGTTACGTTGGCATACAATTGCTGTCACAATTTATTCTTATTTAGTCGTTTATACAGGGGCGCTTGTTCGCCATACAGATTCTAGCTTAATATGTCCTGACTGGCCATTTTGCTATAACGAAACACCATTCGCACCGTTTAATAATATGTACGAATGGGTGCAAATGGGGCATCGCCTAGCAGTTCTTATCTTTTTCATTTGGATTGCATACATAACTTGGCACGTTGTAAAAGAATATAAAAATCAACGCGTTATTTACTATGGCTGGATTATTGCCTTTACTATAGTAATTTTACAAATGATCGCAGGTATGTTAGTAGTCCTAACTAAATTGAATTTAACAGTCGCATTACTTCATTCATTATTCATTTCAATTCTATTTGGTCTACTTTGTTACATGATAATGCTAGTTGCACGTAGCAATTATAATGAAAAAAGCAAATAATAGTAGAAAAAGATTCGCTACATTTTTCAGTAGTGAATCTTTTTTATTTCGGCAATCACTTCTACCATTTATGTGTAATAAAATCAACAAGTTTATTATTACAATATAGCAAATTTTGGCGTATTATCTCTTCAAAAACATTTGTAACTGACGCTTTGCTTTCGCTACACAAAACAAACATTTGCTGAATAAAGATAAAAAGGTTATTAGTATGCTGTAAAAGCCATCTAATAACCTTCTTTATTATCAATTATTCGATTTCAATTAACAAATCACCTGTTGAAATAGCATCGCCCGCATGAGCGTACACTTCTTTCACGATACCGTCTTTCGGCGCTTGGACGGTTGTTTCCATTTTCATCGCTTCGGTAATTAATAAGTGATCCCCACGTTTTACATGGCTTCCTTTCGATACGACTACTTTTAAGACCGTTCCAGGCATCGTTGCGCCAATTTGATTTGGATTGCTTGGGTCTGCTTTTAATGCCAGACTGCCATCTACTTCGACAGTCATATCTTGAATCACTAGTTCACGAGATTGACCGTTCAGCTCAAAGTATATAACACGCGTACCATCGTGCTGCGGTTCTCCAATAGAAACAAGTTTAATGATTAGTGTTTTTCCTTTTTCAATCTCGACTTCGATTTCTTCGCCTAGTTTTAACCCGTAAAGGAATGTTGGCGTATCTAATACCGAAATATTCCCGAAGGAGTTCACTGTTTTTGCATACTCTTCAAACACTTTAGGATACAAAGCAAATGCTAGCACATCCTGCTTTGTCACGGGACGATTTAATTTCCCCTCTAGTATCGCCTCTAATTGCTCAAAATTCACAGGCTCTAATAGCTCGCCAGGACGTACCGTAATTGCTTCACGATCCTTTAACACAACCTTTTGAAGTGCCTCTGGGAAGCCACCATGTGGTTGTCCTAAATAACCTTGGAAGAATTCAATCACAGAATCCGGGAAATCGATTGTTTCCCCTCTTTTCAGGACAGAGTTTTCATCTAAATCATTTTGCACCATAAATAACGCCATATCACCGACTACTTTCGAAGATGGGGTTACTTTGACAATATCGCCAAAAAGAAGGTTTACGCGGGAATACATACGCTTCACTTCTTCCCATCGATCTCCAAGGCCTACTGCTTTGGCTTGCTGTTGCAAGTTACTGTACTGACCACCTGGCATTTCATGGACATAAATTTCAGAATGCGGGCTAATCATGCCACTTTCAAAATCCTTATAATATTTACGTACATCTTCCCAGTAGTACGATAATTTTTCAAGCGCATCGATATCAGCACGAACCTCGCGCTTACCGCCCTTCATTGCATAATACAAGGAGTTTGCACTTGGCTGTGATGTTAAACCTGCCATTGAACCGAGTGCCGTATCAATGATATCTACCCCTGCTTCGATCGCCTTGGCATATAAATAAATACCATTGCCACTTGTATCATGTGTATGCAGATGGATTGGCAGACTTGTTGTCTCTTTCAACTCTGAAATTAAACGATAGGCTGCTTCTGGCTTCAATAATCCAGCCATATCTTTTATCGCTAAAATATGGGCACCTGCTGCCTCTAACTCTTTTGCCATTTCCTTGTAGTATTGAACTGAATATTTCGCTCTTGATTCATCAAAAATATCTCCTGTGTAACAAATCGCAGCTTCAGCAATTTTACCTGATTGACGTGCTGCATCAATGGCTACTTCCATTCCTTTAATCCAGTTCAAGCTATCGAAAATGCGGAATACGTCAATGCCTGATGCCGCTGATTCAGCGATAAACTCACGAATTAAATTGTCTGGGTAATTTGTGTAGCCAACTGCATTCGCACCACGCAATAACATTTGGAATAGTACATTCGGTACTTGTTCACGTAGCTTAGCAAGTCGCTCCCACGGATCTTCTTTTAAGAAACGGTACGCCACATCAAACGTTGCGCCACCCCACATTTCAAGTGAGAAGAAATCATGCATCATGCGCGCTGTTGCATCTGCAACTTCGAACATATCCTGTGAACGCACACGTGTTGCAAGAAGTGATTGGTGTGCATCTCGGAAAGTTGTATCCGTTAATAGCACATCCTCTTGCTCCAAAATCCATTTCACAAGCCCGTCTGCTCCTTGGGCATCTAAAATTTGCTTTGTCCCTGCCGGAGGAACGATTAATTTATCGACTTTTGGGATGCTCGGCTGTACAAAAATTGGCTTCGATTTCTTTTCTACACTAGGGAAGCCATTTAGCGTTACATTGCCAATATAGCTTAAGAGCTTTGTCCCACGGTCCTTACGCTCAGGGAAATTAAATAGTTCAGGTGTTGAATCGATAAAGCTTGTATCAAATGCACCCGTTAAAAATTTCTCGTGCGTTACGACATTATTTAAAAATGGAATATTCGTTTTAACCCCTCGAATACGGAACTCTTTTAAGTTTCGGTCCATTTTTGCTGCCGCTTCTTTAAATGTCATCCCTGTCGTTGAAATTTTAACTAGTAGCGAATCATAGTACGGCGTTACAACAGCTCCTTGGAAGCCATTGCCGGCATCTAATCGGACGCCAAAACCACCGCTTGAACGATACACCATAAGCTTCCCTGTATCAGGCATAAAATCATTAGCTGGGTCTTCCGTTGTGACACGCGCTTGAATCGCATAGCCGATCATTGGAATATCTGCCTGTTGTGGAATATGGATTTCCTCACTATGCAGACCGTACCCTGCTGCCACTTTAATTTGGGCGTGCACAATATCGACACCCGTAATCATTTCAGTAATCGTATGCTCTACTTGAATACGAGGGTTGACCTCGATGAAATAAAACTCATCGCCTGCAACTAAAAATTCTACTGTCCCTGCATTTATGTATGAGACATTTTTCATTAATTGAACCGCAGCATCGCAAATTCGGCTTCTTAAATCTTCCGAAATTGAATTAGATGGTGCGATTTCTACAACCTTTTGATGTCGACGTTGAATCGAGCAATCACGTTCATATAAATGAATGATATTGCCCTGTTGATCGCCAATAATTTGGACTTCAATATGCTTTGGCTTAATAATCGCCTTTTCTACATACACCTCATCAGAGCCAAATGCTGCTTTCGCCTCTGATTTTGCACGTTCATAGGAGGACGCTAACTCCTCTGCTGTATGAACAAGGCGCATTCCACGACCACCGCCGCCTAGTGCTGCCTTAATCATAATTGGATAGTCATATGCGCTAGCAAAAGATTCTACCTCTGCTAAATTAGCTACTGGACCATCTGTACCTGGAATAACAGGAATACCTGCAGCAATTGCTTGTTCACGCGCCTTCACCTTATCCCCAAACATATCTAAATGCTGGGAAGTAGGTCCAATGAAAACAATCCCCTCTTCTTCACATCGACGTGCAAATTCTACGTTTTCTGATAAAAAGCCATAACCTGGATGAATCGCATCAACATTAGCATCTTTCGCGATCGTAATAATGCCCTCAATATCTAAATAAGCATCAATTGGTTTCTTGCCAGCTCCTACTAAATAGGCTTCATCTGCTTTAAAACGATGGAATGCCCCACTGTCCTCCCGCGAATAAATGGCTACAGTTTGGATATTCAACTCCGTACATGCACGGAAAATACGAATTGCAATTTCTCCTCGATTGGCTACGAGAATTTTGTTGATTGATTCCATTGATATCCCCCTTTATGATTGTGTCTTTCTCCTTTCTACCTTTTCAAACATAGAAATATTGATTAATATTCCCATCGCTAAAGATAGAATAATTATAGATGTCCCACCATAGCTAATAAAAGGTAGCGTGACACCGGTTAACGGGATTAACCCAGTTACACCCCCAAGATTGATAAACGTTTGCCAGCCAATCCAGCTCGCAATACCAGCCGTAATCATACGTGCTAGTGGATCTTTCGTGCGCAACGCAATCGAAAATCCTTTATATACAATAAACCCTAAACCACCTAAAACGATAAGAACTCCCCAAATTCCTAGTTCCTCCATAATAATTGCCATAATAAAATCGGTTTGTGGTTCAGGCAAATACCCCAATTTTTGAATCGATTGACCGAGACCTCTTCCTTCTAAACCGCCTCCGCCAATGGCATAATAACTATTGACAACTTGATGACCACTACCAGTCTCATACTCAAACGGGTTAATGAATGATTTAAGACGTCCCAAACGGTTTGTCGTTAACATATTTCCTTTAAACAGCATTAGTATACCAAAGATGACTCCTCCAAACGCGCCCAACACTCCAAAAAACTTCCAAAATGTTTTAAATGGAATACCACTCGCTGCTACAACACAAACAGCAATTCCACATAGAATAATACTTGCTCCCAAGTCGGTTTCAAAAGCTACACCAGCAACAACAAGAATCCAGAGGAATATAGGATAAAATATTTCATTTGGTTGTAGCTTCTCAAGCGTATATTTTTGTCCTTTCCGATAAAAAGCTGCAGCAAAATATAAAATTATAAATAGCTTCGCATATTCAGAAGGTTGAAAATTACCAAAACCCGGGACATGTATCCAACTTTTAGAACCTATCCCTTCCGTATCACCGTTACCAGCAACTTTTACCCAAGTAAATAGAACAACTAGCACAGCCGTAAGTAACAACATAACATTTTTATTCGCATAATGTTTATACGGGAAAAATGCAGCTACTAAAAATCCAAGAAAAGCTACAATTAAATTGATTACTTGCTTGTGATAATAGAAATCTGGAGCTTCTCCTTTTTGTGCAATCGCCACCATCATACTGGAGCTATAAATCATTACTAAACCAAATAAGCTTAATAATAGAACAGTAAAAAACAACGGATAATCAAAATTTTGTGCATAACGTTTTAAGTATTGTTTCATCGGAAAACCTCATTCTAGAAAAAAAACTCAAATCGCAAATGCGTTTGAGTTTTTTCTTTTTATTTGTCTGTATACGCGTCATGTAGTACAGAAAGTTCTTTCTCGAGTGAATCGAGAATTTCTTTGCCTTTTTCGCGTTCAATGAGTCCCAGCTTCACAGCAAATTCAATTTCACGTGAAAGGCCGAACATTTGTGTATCTAATACTTCTTCATATAGAGGGCATTGTGGCATTGTTAAATGATCCATTTGTACTCGAATGAGGCGAGCAATTTTATCTGCATCAGCAACTAAAAGCTCCAAAGCCTTCTCTTGAAAAGAAGTTTGTGATTTAGTATCCATGAGGACGCCCCCATTATCTGATATTTCTTCGATTCTATCTTAATAAAGTTTATCTTTTAGTCGTTAAAAATGCAAGTGTCTACATTGGAAAATAGAGAAATCGAATTATATTTCTTTATTATCTCTAGTCATTAGCGTTATACTATTTCATGGATATACAAGATTTAAGGAGGATTTCTATAATGGAGACAATAATTCCTATTAAGGGCGCAGTTACATTCCAATTAACATTAGATCCCACTGTTTGGATTTTCGATGATCGTAAATTAGATTTAAAAACGTACTTCGACACAAAAGAAGTTGAAGAAGATTCGGATATTAAATATATGCGTGAGGTAGGTGCTCACTGGTCACGTGAGATTATGGAAGGAGCTACTTTCCCACCAACATTGAAATCAGAACGAAAATTCGACCGCAAAGGGATGGAAACAGGCACTTTCGGAATCGAATTAAGTCACTTCTTGAAAAATGCTGTTATTAAACCTGAAGCAACAACAATCGTCATTGAATGTGAAGATAGCAAAGAATATCCATTTACAATCGAAGAAGCTTATACATTAATTTTAAAATATAGCCAAGATGGTAAGCCATTAATGGAAGATGGTCCTGTTCATGTGCTATTTAGAGACGGTTCAAATGTAGACAACCCTATCAAAAATGTATTAGCTATTCGTGCTGAGTAGGAGGGAATGCAATGCGCGTAAAGTGCGTTATTTGCGATACTATTAACAATTTAGATGATAATTTACCGTTAGCAAAAAAATTACGCAATCGACCAATTAATACGTATATGTGTGAAACATGTCATGACCGTATTGAAGATAATACCGTCGCACGCATTGAAACCGGAAATTTCCGTTTTTATCGTACTTCACCACAGATGGATAAAGAGTTTTAACTGATCAGCCGAAGGAGGTGACCCATTATTTGAGTCACCTCCTTTATCGTTCAGGCTACTCATCAAGATTTATCGGAACAAAATCTCATTTTATCGGAACAATTTTAGCTTTTATCGGAATAATATCTCGTTTTATCGGACCAATTTCAGTTTTTATCGGAATATTATCAACATGAAGGAGGTGACTCATTATTTGAGACACCTCCTTTAACCATCTATCCATTATTTTTTATAATCGCCTTCTCAATCAACTCGACAACCTGATACATAATCGTCGCAAAAAAGGCGATGATGAGAAGTGACATAAGCACAAGATTAAAATTAAACACTTGGAAGCCATAAATAATTAAATAACCAAGCCCTTTTGAGGCAACTAAAAATTCACCAACTATAACACCTACCCAAGACAGGCCAACATTTACTTTCAAAGTAGAAATAATCGTTGGGAAGGAAGCAGGTAAAATAACTTCTTTAAATATTTGCCACCGGGTTGCCCCAAAAGTTTGTAACACTTTGCTGTAGTTAGGATCAACCCCTTTAAAAGCCGTATAAACTACGATGGTTGTAATAATGATTGAAATCAACGCACCCATTGCAATAATCGAAAAATAACCTGGACCAAGGGCGACTATTAAAATAGGGCCTAAAGCAACTTTAGGCATAGCGTTTAAAATAACTAAATATGGATCAAGTACCTTTGATAGCATCGATGACCACCACAATACGGTTGCTATTAATGTACCCAGTAGTGTTCCGGCAATAAAACCAATAATCGTTTCCATTAAAGTAACGCCAACGTGAAGTGTTAGCGTACCATCACTCACTTTTCCTACTAATGTACGCCATACATGCGTCGGCGAACTAAAAATTAAACGGTCAATCCATCCAAATCTTGAAAGAAGCTCCCATCCACCGAAAAATACAAGTAAGATGATAAGCTGATATAAACGAACATAGCGCTTTTCTTTTTTTAGCATTTGCTGATACTGTTTAAACATTGTATTATCCAAGACTCTCCAGCTCCTTCCAAATAATTTGGAATATGTCTGAATATGCTGGATGCTGTCGAACATCAAAAGGTGAAAGCTCTTGCAACTCTGAAGGTATATCAAATACTTTATGCAATGTACCTGGATTTGCAGAAAATAGAAATACGCGTTCACTCATCGCAATGGCTTCACCAATATCATGTGTCACCAGAATTGCCGTTTTTTGATAGGCCTTTAACGTTTCAACAACCAAATCCTCCAGTTTTAATTTAGACTGATAATCAAGTGCTGAAAACGGTTCATCTAGCAATAAAATTTTAGGATCAACCGCTAAAGTTCTTGCAAGTGCTACTCGTTGACGCATGCCACCCGATAACTCTCTCGGATAATTGTTCCCTACATGCGGTAAACCAATTTCTTGCAAAAGTGCATTTGCAGTTACTTTATGCGTTTTATTGCTTCGCTCCATGATTTTCAAACCGATCGTGACATTTTCTTCGATGGTTTTCCAAGGAAACAAATAATCTTGCTGAAGCATGTAGCCAATGAGAGATTGATTGTGTGTTGAAATTTCCTCACCATCGATGTATACTTTGCCCTCTGTAGACGAAAATAAGCCCGCAATAATAGATAATAACGTTGTTTTCCCACATCCACTCGGTCCTATAAAAGAAACAAACTCACCTTTTCGAATATCTAAATTAATATCACGTAAAACTTCCTTTGCCTGCGTTTTCGAAAAATAACTATGGTGAATATTTTCTACTTTTAAAAATTCCATCTTACTCAGCTGCCTTTTTAGCAAAGGTTGTATTTACAAGCTTTTCATAATCCACCCGTTGAGGAAGTTCACCCGCTTCTCCCATAATCGTTTGCAAGTTATCCCATTCCCCCTTATCCAAAATAGGATCTGTAGCATAGGAACCCTGTGATTTATAACGCTCTACCACTGTTTCGATTAATTCAATATCTACATTTTCAAAGTATGGCTGAATAATTTTCGCTATTTCCGCCGCACTCGATTTTTGCACAAAATCCTGTGCTCGCTTCAATGCATTTGTAAAGCCTTGAACTGTTTTCTCTTCGTCCTTTAAATAGCTGCTTTTCGCCATAAACGATGTATACGGCAATTGCCCAGATTCTGTACCAAACGAAGCGACAATATAGCCTTTACCTTCTTTCTCAAACATACTTGCTGTTGGCTCAAATAGCTGTACATAATCCCCCGTTCCAGATGCAAAGGCTGTAGAAATATTAGCAAAATCAATATTTTGAATAAGTTTTAAATCATTGGCAGGGTCAATGCCATGCTTTTTCAGTACGAACTCACCTGCCATTTGTGGCATTCCACCTTTACGCTGCCCTAAAAATGTGGAACCTTTCAACTGATCCCATGAAAAATTATCCACCTTTTCACGTGCCACTAAAAATGTTCCATCTGTTTGTGTTAACTGCGCAAAATTTTGAATCGGGTCATTGGCACCTTGGAGCGTTACATATATAGAAGTTTCCGATCCAACTAAGGCGATATCAATTCCATCAGATAGTAACGCCGTCATTGTCTTATCCCCGCCCGCAATTGTTTGTAGCTCAACGGAAAGCCCTTCATCCTTGAAGAACCCTTTTTCAAGGGCTACATACTGCGGCGCATAGAAAATTGAGCGCGTCACTTCTCCAACTTTGACTTTTTCTAGCTCCGTTTTATTACACGCTGTTAAAGAAAGGAGTAATAAAGTAATAACACTAAATAGTAAACTTTTTTTAAGCCTACGCATTCCATTTCCTCCTTAATTAATGAAATAAGCCTATCGACATTAACTTATTCACACTAGAAGATTTCGGTGCCAATCAATTTAGTTTTGAGAGAACAATCGATTGAAAATGGGTTCCGTAGCCAATCGTTTATATGTAGATTGCTTAAAGCGATAATTTTTTTTACTATACCAAATAAAACAGCCTTAGCAAATTAATGCTAAGGCTGTTTTATTACTTAAAAACTCAATACAAGTTTCACGGTATAGGAGCCAAGCTACTCTCATTGGTTGGCAGCTTGTTGCTCTTCTCTTTTTTCACGCCACATACGTGTTTTATATACAATCAAAATTAACGCCGCTACGATGAGACCCTCAATCATAGGTAGGAATAACGCGAAAAATGTCAACATAATACATCCTAGGAATAGGAACACATAAATGACAATAGTTTGAGATAGCTTTAACTTCTTTGCAAAGCCTAATTTATAGACAATTGCAGAAAGTACAAATACAAGGAGAAATACAACGAAGCCTGCAATTTCATAGCTCGGTAAATTTTCATATAAAAATCTTGTTATACCTGCCATTCTCTCATAAACCTTTGTTGTTTCCTCTGAATTTGTTGATGCAGCAACTTGAATAACATTTAGTTCACCCAATAAAGCGGACTTTATATCCAAGACTCCTCTTCCTTTCATGTCAGCGGAAAATTATTGTTCTGCGTTACGTAATTTTTTCGCTGCTTTCTCACGTTCGTTTTTATCTAGAATTTGTTTACGAAGGCGAATAGATTCTGGTGTGATTTCTAAATACTCGTCATCACCTAAGTATTCAAGCGCTTCTTCTAGTGATAAAATACGTGGCTTTTTAATAACATTCGTTTGGTCTTTGTTTGCTGAACGGATGTTTGTTTTTTGTTTCATTTTTGTGATGTTTACAGTGATATCAGCGTCACGAGTGTTTTCTCCAACGATCATACCTTCGTAAATATCTGTACCTGGCTCCAAGAACAGTGTACCACGGTCTTCAATTTGCATCATACCATAAGTTGTTGATTTACCAGTTTCCATTGAAACTAGTACACCTTGGTGACGGCCACCGATTTTTCCTGGTATTAATGGTTGATAGCAATCGAACGTATGGTTGATAATACCGAAACCTTTTGTCATCGACATGAATTCAGTTGTATAACCGATTAATCCACGAGCTGGTACTAAGAACGTTAAACGAACTTGACCACTGCCGTTGTTCACCATATCAAGCATTTCACCTTTACGTGTACCAATTGATTCGATAATTGAACCAACATTTTCTTCAGGCACATCGATTTGAACGCGTTCGAAAGGTTCACATTTCACACCGTCGATTTCACGCACGATTACTTGTGGTTTTGACACTTGTAATTCGAAGCCTTCACGACGCATGTTTTCGATAAGGATAGATAAGTGAAGCTCCCCACGACCTGAAACTGTCCAAGCATCTGGAGAATCAGTATCTTCAACACGTAAAGATACGTCTGTTTGTAATTGAGCACGTAAACGCTCTTCTACTTTACGAGAAGTAACCCATTTCCCTTCACGACCTGCGAATGGAGAATTGTTTACTAAGAAAGTCATTTGTAAAGTTGGCTCATCAATACGTAATGGCGTTAGCGCGTCTGGATGCTCAACAGGGCAAACTGTTTCACCAACGTTGATGTCTTCCATACCTGAAACGGCGATTAAGTCACCAGCTTTTGCTGTCTCAACTTCTTCACGTTTTAAGCCGAAGAATCCAAAGATTTTCGTTACACGGAAGTTTTTCACTGTTCCGTCTAACTTCATAAGAGATACTTGTTGACCTACAGAAATTGTTCCGCGGAATACGCGACCAATACCGATACGTCCAACGAAGTCATTATAGTCAAGTAAAGCTACTTGGAATTGTAATGGCTCTTCTGAGTTATCAATTGGTGCTGGAATAGCTTCGATAATTTTCTCAAATAGACATTTCATATCCGCTTCTTGCTTAGATGGATCAGCGTCTAAAGAAGCTGTACCATTTACACCTGAAGCATAGACAACAGGGAAGTCTAATTGATCTTCATCTGCACCTAGTTCAATGAATAATTCAAGTACTTCATCTACTACTTCTAGTGGACGAGCTGAATCTTTGTCCACTTTATTAACAACAACGATTGGTGTTAAACGTTGTTCTAATGCTTTTTTCAACACAAAACGTGTTTGTGGCATACAACCCTCATACGCATCGACAACTAGTACAACGCCATCTACCATTTTTAAAATACGTTCTACCTCACCACCGAAGTCAGCGTGTCCAGGCGTATCAAGGATGTTGATACGAGTTCCTTCATAGTTTACTGCTGTATTTTTAGCTAAAATCGTAATACCACGTTCGCGTTCAATATCGTTAGAGTCCATTGCACGTTCTTCAACACGTTCGTTTGAACGGAATGTACCTGATTGTTTTAGTAATTGGTCGACTAAAGTAGTTTTACCATGGTCAACGTGTGCGATAATTGCGATATTGCGAAGATCTTGACGTAAGTTTGTCATTATTCCACTCCATATTCTTTTTTCGAATGTTTAACTGTGATATTATAGCACAAGAAGGATAGAAATGTCCTTATTAGAATTTTCCTCATTCTAAAAAATATATTTAATTTACAAATTTTTAATATAGGAGGCTCGGCTATGAATCGTGCAAAATTCGTAATGGCCATTTACGCATTAGCTGCTGTTTTAGCAATGTGTTCTATCGGGTATTCAGTAGCAATTAGCAGTGTATTAGGTATAATAGCAGGCATTGTGGCTACTTGTGTCATCTTCATGACAGCCTTTAAAATGAAACGTAAACTACGTGAACAAGGTTTACTATAATATGAGTTGATTGCTTAAGTAAGAAGGAGCCTGTCTAAAAAATAGACGGCTCCTTTTTTATTCATAAGGCACAATATAATTTTCTAATAGCTCTTTGTGTATAGAAGGATTGGCAATGATAAAAGTATCCTGATGCAAAAAGTCAAAGGTCTCTCCATGTAAATTAGTGGTGATGGCACCAACTTCCTTAGCGATAATAGTTCCCCCAGCAATATCCCATGGTGATAGTCGCATCGATACATAAGCATCTAGTTTACCACTGACAACAAACGCTATTTCCATTGCCGCTGAACCATATGACCGCGTACCACGTACTTTCCGAACCATTTCAATGACTTTTTCATGGTGAATATGTCGATTGGGTGCTACCCAATGAGCGTTTATACCAATGACAGATTCCTCCATTTTGACTGACTGCAACTTACGTAATGGAGAGTCATTGTACCATGCCCCTTGACCTGCAATAGCATAAAATAAATCTTCACGCATGACATCGAATATGTAACCTAGCTTGCCTACCCCATTAACAAAAATACCGATAGAAATCATAAAATGACGATGTTGCTTCACAAAATTCATTGTGCCATCGATCGGATCAATAATCCATACGACACCTTCTAACGACTCTACTTTCTCGCCCATTCCCTCTTCCCCTAAAATTTTGTGGGTTGGATCAAAACTTCGTATTTTTTCGATAAAAAATAATTCTGTTTCACGGTCAATATTTGTAACAAGGTCATTGGCACTTGATTTTGTCTCAATAATTAGATTGTACGAAAAGGCCTCCCGAATACGTCTCCCCGCTTCAACTATAATACTTTTCGCAAACTGATCAATTTGTTGTAAATCCATAAAAACCCACCCTTCGATTATAAGAAAAGGCCTCACACATTTTTTAACTTTCTCACTACTTAAGGCTTGATTTCTCATGACGTTTTGTTAATACGTAGCACCTAGTACTTCCTTGAAATTAAAACTTCTTATTATGATATACAGTCTATTTTACCCTTTATAGCAATAAAAATCACCTGCTGTCGGAATATTCAGCAAGTGATTTTTCAAATCGGTATAAAATATTGACTACGCATAGACGTGCAAGCTTTCAAGTTCAAGCTGAATTTCAGCCAGACGTTTTTTACTTTTTTCAATTTCAAACTCATTTTTTTCATTCATTGCCGAAAAGAGTGAGGCTAATTCATAATCTAATTCTAATTGTAAAATGTGTTCATATTGCTTTTCAATGTCGACTTTACGTATAATTTTTACGATAGGTTTCATAAAAATCACTTCCTTTTTTTATTTTTTCACAATAACAACTTCGAGAAAGTTCTTGTTATAAGATTTTTTCCCATTTTCGTAATAAAATAAACCTTATAAATCGAAAGGAGTAAATAAAAAATGACGAAAATAAAATGGACGAATAAAGACTTCAATGTTTTTCAAATAGACGGATTAGAACAGAGAATGGATGCCTTAAATGAATGTGTAAGACCAAAATTCCAAACTCTTGGAGAGGATTTTTCTTCCTTCTTTTCGAGTCATCTTGGAGAAGAATTTTATCCTCATGTTGCAAAGCATGCACGTAGGACAGTAAATCCTCCGAATGATAGCTGGGTTGCCTTCGCTCCGTACAAAAGAGGTTATAAATCATTACCTCACTTTCAGATTGGTCTTTGGAGCACACATTTATTCATCGTCTTAGCTATTATTTATGAAGCTCCACAAAAAAATGGGATGGCAGAACGTTTAATCGCCAACAGAGCAATGTTACAGCAACTTCCTGATGACTTCATTATCTCTGGAGATCATATGTCTCCAGCAGCAATCTCCATGCAAGATGCAAAGGAAGACAAGCTAGATGAATTACTTATTCGTTTACGCGATGTAAAAAAAGGTGAGTTTTTAGTAGGTCGACATATTCCAAAAGATCAAGCGGTCAAGCTGTCAGCTAGTGAACTTCATCAATTAACAGAAGATACCTTTAACCGTTTACTACCGATTTATAACATCATTGTTGGAAAATAAAGTTTAACAGATTGTCCTTCAAGCCTTGTGGCATAATAACTAAAACAATTTTCATGATTTTATTTATATTTTGTGGAAAATTTACGTTATTATCCCTAGCAAACGAAAATTTGTTTGAGGAATATTTTTATGGGTTTGAGTTGAGAGAAGGGAATTATTATTTTTTCTCTATTTTTCAAGAAATTTGAAAAAGCTTGATTTTGTTTATGTAGTATATGAAACGCGCTTATTTTTAACACTGGCATAGTGTATAGCGATTAGATAAAAAATATGGGATGGGAATACTCACATCCACATTTTTTGTATTTAAAATCAAAGTAGTCAAAATACATGCCTGTGAAGTAGTTGATTGGAGTAGAGATTGGGCGACTCCTTGTGGATTAACAATAGAGGAACGAAGGTTAAAACCATCACGTCCTGTGATAACTCCTTCGTGACCAACATCCTGCCGCTGTCGCTACGTTAGCACTACGCTTTCGTGCAAAAAACATCTGTTGTCCCAAGCGGCTCATCGGACGCCCCTAGGAAGCTCTGTGCGAAAGCGTAGCGGCAGCTACAAATGTTTTATCTGTGCGAAAGCGTAGCGGCAGCAACAAAGCGCCCAGTCGGAACGAAATCACCCCCTCGTTGTGCCGAAGAGACATCTGAATCGACACCTGACAGTATATTTTTAAAGTGAAATTGAAAAAATCCACATCAGAAAAGCGCAAGAAATCAACGTTTTTAAAATTGATTTCTCGCGCTTTTTAAGTTTTGACCCGTTTTATTTATCTACGTTGCTTCGGGGCAACTTTAATAATTGTGCCGTCAGTTGCGTCTTTTGTTTGTTTCACAACAGGATAACTGACATAGCCACTCGCTTCTTCAAATTCACGGAAAATTGTTTTTTCCTCGGCCTGTGATGGAACAATTTCTTTAAAACGACGATATTTCGCCATCATCACTTCACGCTTAATGCCTTTTTCATAAGCTTGTTCAATTCCTTCAAAAAATTGGACAACATCTACAATTTCCTCCGTTGACCAATCCGTCGAAAACGGATAAGAGTATTCCATTGGACATAACCACCTTTACGTTATTGACCCGATACAAAAAACATATACATTTCTAAAAAAAATGTAGACATCTCTACAGTGACACAACTTATATCTTTTGACTTTCGCTTTTGTGTCTTCCTTATTCTCCGAGCCTAGTTTCGCCGAAGCTACTGCCAATTAGTATGGCTCTCCAAAGGCGATTACAATATGAGATAGCTTGGTTTTCACAATCTCATTAGAACACTGATGTAAATGATTTGTTCGTATGTCGTTATACCCATTTTACCCGGATACTCTCTGCTTCTGCAACCATTCGAGTGATCAGCTCCTCGACAGTTGGAATATCATGAATCATTCCTGTAACTTGTCCAGCCCAACCAATGCCTTCTTCTTTTTCGCCCTCATAAATAAAACGTTTATTTGCTTTCCCGCTAATATAATCTTTTAACGCCTCATACGTAGGTGTAGTGCGTTCAATTTCTAAAATCTTTTCCGTGAATTCACTGCGTAACGCTCTTGCTGGTGCACCTATAGAGCGTTTTATAACGGTCGTATCTGCCTCGGTGCTTGCGAGTAACGCTTCTTTATATGCCTCAGAGGCATCAACACATTCTTTAGTCGCAATAAAACGAGTTCCCATTTCAATTCCCTCTGCTCCAAGTGCATGAGCTGCCATCCAGCCACGACCATCACCAATACCACCAGAGGCAATGACAGGTATTTTCACACTATCTACAACCTGTGGCACGAGCACCATTGTCCCTATATCATCGCGTCCAAGATGACCTCCACCCTCTTGTCCAACAACCATAACAGCATCTGCGCCTAGTTCTTCCGCCTTTTGAGCTTGTCTACGTGCAGCAACAAGAACTAATTTTTTAATATCCGTTCCTTCTAAAATATCAAAAATAGGTGCAGGATTCCCGCCAGTCATTGTAACAACAGGTACCTTTTCTTCCACCGCAACGTGCACCATTTCCTCATAACCAGTACCATACATACCAATTGCAAAATTTACGCCAAACGGTTTATCCGTTAATGTTCGTACTTTATGAATCTCTGCGCGCAATAAGTCAGGATCACGTAAACTCATTGCTGTAATTTGCCCTAGCCCCCCAGCATTCGACACCGCTGCTGCTAAATCAGCATAAGCTAAATAGGCTAATCCCCCTTGTATAATTGGATATTTAATATTTAAAAGCTCTGTCACACGTGTATTCCAATTCATAGTACCTCCCCTTTCCTACGATACTAATTTCTCGAAATTATTAAAAAAACCTTTATTTTTTATTTTTTTCTGTAAAGTCTGTTTTTTCGTGCAATTAGGTGCTATAATTCACTTGTTTTGTTAGATATTAAAAAGTGAGGTGGTACCTGCGTTGTCACAACTAGAGACTCCATTGTTCGACGTATTATTAAAACATCGGAACAGACACCCAATTCAATTCCATATTCCAGGCCATAAGAAAGGTCAAGGCATGGATCCTGCGTTTCGAGAATTCGTCGGCGACAACGTTTTATCAATTGATTTAATTAATATTGCTCCACTAGACGATTTACATTCACCAAAGGGCGCCATTAAAGAAGCACAAGCACTTGCTGCACAAGCCTTTGGTGCTGATCATACATTCTTTTCCGTTCAAGGTACTAGTGGCGCCATTATGGCGATGATTCTGACCGTCGTCGGTCCAGGTGATAAAATTCTAGTACCACGGAATGTTCATAAATCCATTATGTCGGCGATTGTTTTCGCTGGAGCAATCCCGATTTTTATTCATCCTGAAGTAGATAGTGAATACGGTATTTCTCATGGAATATCGCCTGAAGCTGTTGAAAAAGCTTTAAATGCTTATCCAGATACAAAAGCAGTACTTGTAATTAATCCAACGTACTTCGGCTTCTCCGCAGACTTAAAGCG
Organism: Lysinibacillus sp. G1-3; assembly: GCF_056322905.1. Taxonomy (NCBI): domain Bacteria; kingdom Bacillati; phylum Bacillota; class Bacilli; order Caryophanales; family Bacillaceae; genus Lysinibacillus; species Lysinibacillus sp. G1-3. The sequence goes on along the minus strand of NZ_JBWHYQ010000001.1, from coordinate 56,378 downwards.
TATTGTAGAAATAGTCCATACACGTAATATTCCGGTAGTTGTCGATGAAGCACATGGTGTACACATTAAATTTCATGATGACCTCCCTTACTCCGCAATGGAAGCTGGGGCTGATATGGCTGCAACAAGCGTACACAAGCTTGGTGGCTCTATGACTCAAACGTCTATTTTAAACGTTCGTGAAGGTCTTGTTTCTGCAAAACGAGTACAAGCTGTTCTGTCGATGCTCACAACTACATCGACATCATATCCATTACTTGCTTCTCTTGACACAGCACGACGTCAGCTGGCAATCCATGGTTATGACTTAATTGGTGATGCACTTCGTTTGGCAAAGGATGCGCGTAAACGCATTAACCAAATTCCACATATAAAATGTGCTGGTAAAGAAAAATTAAATTCATCTGCAACTTATGATATGGATCCTTTAAAGCTACTAATAAGCGTTAAAGATTTAGGCCTCTCTGGTCATCAAGCTGAAGAATGGCTTCGTCACAATGCAAATATTGAAGTAGAATTATCGGACCTATACAATATTTTATGTTTAGTGACATTAGGTGATACGAAAAAGGAAATTAATCTCCTCATCAATGCTCTTAGTCGTATGTCAAAAGCATTCGATTCAGAAGCTACTATTACTGAGGCGATGGTTAATGTACCGGATATTCCTGCACTTGCCATGTCACCACGCGATGCATTTTATGCAGATACTGAAGTTGTTCCTCTTGCAGAAGCAGATAATTGTATTTGTGCAGAATTCGTTATGGTGTATCCCCCAGGTATTCCGATTTTTATTCCCGGGGAAATAATTACACAAGAGAATATTCGTTATATACAAATGAATATTGAAGCTGGTTTACCTGTACAAGGACCTGAAGATACAACATTAAAAACGATTCGCGTCATAAAAGAACGCAAACCTATTATTTAATACCAAAGCTACCTCTATATGAGGTAGCTTTTTGTCTCGGATTAAAACTGATAATAGAACCAAGAAGAGAGCATAGCGAATATAGGGAAAATAAGCCACCAATACTTCCACAAAAAATCACCAACAGTTTTATGATCCGATTTATTAGAATCAGAAGCTACGAGTGTTTGATACTTTTCTTCACCTGTAATAAGCTGGTCTAAAGAAATTTTATATAAATCACTTAACCTTCTTAAATTATCAATATCAGGATAGCCCTTTCCTAACTCCCATTTTGAAACAGATTGTCTTGAAATATTTAAAAAACCCGCGACATCGTCCTGTGTATATTTATGTTGTTCTCTCAATTCCTTTAAACGGTTTTCTATCTTCATTGAATTTCACCTCCAACTTATAGGATTTTGATCAAATAATAATGGATGATTACACTTTATTCTAGAAGTTATCATTTGCTAATTCGCAACGCATAGTTGCTTTCAAAGAAACTGAGCAAAAAATTCGAATCTAGAGCATACTTTCCTTACAATATTTATTGAGGAGTGATGGAATGAACACATGGGATCAACGATTTAAAACAGCCGAATATGTTTATGGTGAACAGCCAAATACATTTATAGAAGACTATGTACACTATTTAAAGGATTATCCAAGTGTGGCTGCATATGCCGAAGGTGAAGGTCGAAATGCTGTATTTTTAGCTTTACAGGGACATACGGTAACTGCCTTTGATTATGCGGAAAGTGGTCTTAAAAAAACAGAACAGCTTGCAGAAAAACATAATGTATCAGTCCATACAAAGCTAACTGACTTACTACAAGATGAACTGCCAGAAGAAATGTTTGATGCTGCTATTATGGTGTTTGGACATTTTCCAGCTGAACAGCAACAAGAAGTGTTTAAGAGGATTGTTAATTCTGTAAAACCTGGCGGTCGTATTATGATGGAACTTTATTCAATTTATCAACTACCTTACGCCTCAGGTGGCCCAAGACAGCTTGATTTTTTATATGACCCTTTGGATGTTCTAAAATGGTGTCAACCTTATAAAATCATCCATTTTTTCACAGGTGAACAAATGCGAAATGAAGGTATACTCCACACAGGACTTGCTCATACCATTCAATTTATTATCGAAAAAAGTTAAAAAGACTATATACAGATTTTCTGTATATAGCTTTTTTTACAAAAATAAATAAACAAATAGTGGACATAAAAATGCGCCTATAATTGCAGTTAAGGCCATAGATAACGACCCTACTGATAATTCTTGTTCTCCGTATTCTCTTAATTTAACAAGTCCAACGCCATGAGAAGCACTACCTACTGCAACACCTCTACTAACGGCTGAATCAATTTTGCCGTATTTAATGACTAATGGTCCTATAATAGCGCCTACAAATCCTGCCAGCATGACAAGCACAGCTGTTAATGGTGGAATACCGCCAATTGTCTCACTCACTTGCATACCTACAGGTGTCGTTAACGATTTAGGCAAGGCAGTCAGCAACCAGCTTTTATTGACGCCAATCCATTTCAGCATAACAAATATTGTCATTAAACCCGTAACCATGGCGATAAAAACACCTGACAAAATTGCATATTTATATTTCATAATAATCTTACGCTGGTTATATAATGGATAAGCAAGTGCTACAACTGCTGGACCTAGCATTTTTTGTAGCCATTCTCCACCCTCCATATATGTAGAGTATGGAATATTAAAGACTACTAACATAATTGCACTGACGATCGTTGTCGTCACTAGCGGAATCATTAAAGGATGAGGGTAACGTTGATAAAGTTTAGTAAATAATACGAATAACACAACGGTACCAACGACAACAATAATTTCAATCAACTGTTAATTCCCCCTCTCCTTCTTCTACAATGGCTACTGTTTCTTTTTTAGTCAGCTCTTTTTTCTCAACCATTTGACTAAGTAATCCTGTCACATAAATAGAGATAAGCGTGCTTGCTATAACGGCTAGCATAATCAATAGACCAGTTGTTGAAACAAGTTCAGGGTAGTCAATTACTCCTACTGTTGCAGGAATGAAAAACAACGTTAATACGCCAATTAAAAAACCAGCTCCATCTTGAATGTATTCTACTTTAATTATTTTAAAATGGAGTAAAAGTGCTAATAATAACAAACCAATTACACTTCCGGGAAGAGGTACATGTAGTAAAGCAACAATACCGACGCCCATGTAATAAAAGATATTGAGTATCCCGATCTGAACAATAATTCGAACAACTCTCTTTAACATCGCAACAAAATTCTCGTTCATCATTTCGCCACATTTCACCCCCATTACGTCCATTCTACAACTGCAGGAATTTTCTGTCTATTATAATTTTAGAAAAACAATAGAAAAAAGGATTACTTCAAGACTTTCCTATTGTGCACTTACTTAAGAAGCTACTCTGACAAACATATTGCTGGACATTCATTTTAAAAAAGCACTTCCTAAGTGATTTTAAACAAAATAGGAAGTGCTTGTTTATTAATTTATTTTTTTGGATGTTTCATATCATATGCTTTCCAATTAGAATTTGGACTTTCTTTTATCAGATACAGGTTATCATAAAAACCATTGTGTGAAGATACCATACTGTCGAAAGGTTTGCGATATTGAGAAATAAGGAGGTATTCACTTCCTTTAAAACGGTAATATTCTACAGTAGGTTTTTTCACGTATTCATTTTCTACCCAAGAATCAATAAAGATCGTGTTTGGATTTGCTGCAATGTTATCGGTGCCTCTAAATATATATTTGTTTTCCAAAGGCATCATATCTTCTTTCATGTATTTATTAATATATTCAGGTGTGAATCCAGGAGATAAGATATCAATTATTTGAGTCTTTGTGAAGTAATAGGTGTCTCCAAGCCGTATCTTATCTTGCATTCCGATTAGACCATCTACTATTTTCTTAGCTTCAGATAGTTCGAAGTCACTAAAATTCTTAATGTATTGGTTCGAAACATATCCTTCTTTTCCTTCGTAATTGAATAGAGAATAACCATATATATCATGAGAATAGGTCGTAATTTTTGTGCCGTTCTTTAATGAACCTAACTTTGCAAAATTAGTGCCTGGTCCACCTAAAACTTCGACTTCCTTTAAGTTAGTGGAGATAACTCCTGTTGCCACATCGTATAATGGTTTATCTGCATATTGATAAAAATTAGAAAGATCGTGGTAACCACCTACCGAAGTAGAAGGTTGATTATCTTTCTTATCATAATAAATATTAGTTTTTGAATTTTTTTTAGGGCTGTTATATTTACCAATTGGATCAAGATTTATAGAAAACGTCTTTACTAACTTTCTGTTTGCATTGTCAATATTTGAATATTCGTCAGGACTAGGTGCGTTGAATACAACGGAAGGTATTCCTTTTTCCAAAGTTATAGAAGTTGCTAAAAATCCACCTAAAGAATGACCGGTAGCAGTAACTTTATATTTTGGATTTACCTGTTCAAATAGTTTTCTCGCATTATCCATTTGAGTATTATACAGTTCCGAAGTAATGCCCGATAGATCTTTAGAGATATCTCCACTGTCAGAAGTACCTCTAAATGCGATTACATATTCTTCAGTTTTTGTATTTTTAAAAACAGCTCCGAAAAAGCCTGTTATATCATCACTTTCATAATCATCTAGAATCCATTTTTCTAAATCAGCATATTCGATAAACTCACTTACTTTCATAGAAGGGTAGTAATGTTCTTTTTGAATTTTCTTCCATTCATCCTTAAAATTTTGCAGTGGATCACTTTTAGCTTTTAATGCATCAAATTTCATATCTACTAATTTTGTTCTTTTTTCAAATTTGCTTAGGTCTGAGTAAACTAAGGTGCTAAAGAACAATGCTCTTGTTTCTTCTTTTGTTAGATTTTTCGGGCTAAGATTTGGTACAGTTGCTGCTTTTGCCGCTTGTGGATTTACACCACTGAAAATGACTGATAAAAATGTAGTAATGATTAAAAAAAATAAAAAATTTCTTTTCAAAAAAAATCCTCCTTTAATGGTTTCGAACAATTATATCACCCCAATACCAGCAAATGAATAATTTTACAGAAGTTAATGTCAATGGAAAACTTCTTTGATACTTAATCAAGAGAAGTATTACGGTGACGTATTTAAACTAAAACTGGCTGGCATAAGTCCAGTAAAATCCCGAACTCACACCAGCCAATTAGCCGCATAATAAAAACTCTAACTTTAAGGGGTTACTACCTTTGAGCTACCCTTTTTCTATACATATGATAAAGAAACTGTCTTAAAACTAATCTACAATCAATTTTTTGACACAGCTAAATATACTTTTCTCAAAAAATATTACTCTATAATGCATGCCCGGAACCACCATCAATATTTACAGAAGTTCCTGTCACATAACTAGCAGCATCAGAAACTAAAAAAGTAATGACATTTGCTGCTTCTTGAGTTTCCCCTACACGACCAAGCGGAATTGCTTGACCTACTTTACGGGAATACTCATCCCACGATAGCTCGGGTTCTGCCTCTTTCCACGTCTTCTCTATTTGATCACTACGAATAAGCCCAATACAAACAGAGTTCACACGTATATTATCTTTTCCTAAGTCTTTGCTCATAGCTTTCGTTAATGCCAGACCTGCAGCACGACTTACAGTACTAGGGAGTGAGCTTGCCGGTGGTGTTTTAGCCATTACCGCAGTCACATTAACTATTGCACCGCCACCAACCTTACGTAAATGAGGTACAGCATATTTTGAACAATTGACAGCACCAAACACTTTTAAATCTACATCAGCCTGCCATAGCTCACTACTAACCGATTCAAATGAATTAGCTGAAGCTGTGCCTGCATTATTAATAAGAATATCAAGGCGACCAAAATGCTCTACTGCTCGTTCTATTAAGTACTTACAATCTTTTTCTTTTGTAATATCAGTTGGTACAATTAAAACGTCCTCGCCTGTTTCATTTTTAATACAGCCAGCAGCCACTTGAAGCTGTTTTTCACCACGAGCACAAAGTACGACCTTCACGCCCTCTTTCACAAGCTGCATCGCTGTATAATAGCCAATTCCCTTACTTGAACCTGTAATAACTGCTACTTTCCCCTTTAAGCCTAGTTCCATTTTTTATCACCCCAGTTTTTATGATCAACTTCCCTTGTTTCAAAGACATCGTTATCATTTCCGGACATCTAGCATTCAATTACTAGATTTTTAAGTCTATCCGGTATGTAATATGTTCCTAACCGAACTGTATTTTTAGAATATTCATTCGATATAATTACTTTATCAAAATTACATGTAATATACAAAAAAACGGCTACAAAGCAAATGCTTTATAACCGTTTTCATAAACTTTATTATTTTTTTGCTACAATATGGATTGGGTTGCCAAGTAATACTTCAGCAGCTTCCATTGTAATTTCACCTAATGTTGGGTGAGCATGGATTGTTAACGCGATATCTTCAGCAGTCATACCGCCTTCAATAGCTAAGCCCATTTCAGCGATCATATCTGATGCACCAGCACCTACGATTTGAGCACCAATTAATAAGCCATCTTCTTTACGCGCAACAAGTTTCACGAAACCTTCTGTTTGGTTTAATGCAAGTGCACGACCATTTGCTGCGAATGGGAATTTCGCTGCAGTGTACTCGATGCCTTCAGCTTTCGCTTCATCTTCGTTATAACCAACTGTTGCCATCTCTGGATCTGTGAAGCATACAGCAGGAATAGCTAAATAATCAACGATTGATTTTTCACCAGCGATTGCTTCAGCAGCAACTTTACCTTCGTAAGATGCTTTATGAGCAAGCTGAGGACCAGCTACAATATCACCAATTGCATAGATGTTTGGAATATTTGTACGGCACTGTTTGTCAACATTGATAAGACCACGTTCACCGAATTCAACACCGATTTCAGCAAGGCCCATTTCATCTGTATTTGGACGACGACCTACAGTTACTAATACGTAGTCAGCTTCAACTTTTTTCTCTTCTCCGCCAACTTCATATGTTACTACTACGCCGTTTTCTGTTTCTTCAACGCCTTTTGCAGATGCGTTTACTTCCATTTCAACGCCTTTCTTTTTAAGGCCTTTTTTCACGATTTGTGTCATTTGTTTTTCGAAGCCAGCTAAGATATCTTTTCCGCCTTCGATAATTGTTACTTGTGAGCCAAGGTTAGCGTAAGCTGAACCTAACTCTGTACCAATATAGCCTCCACCGATAACGACTAATTTACCTGGTACTTCTTGTAAAGAAAGTGCGCCAGTAGAATTTAGTACGCGATCAGAGAATTTAAATGTTGGAATTTCAACTGGGCGAGAACCCGTTGCGATAATTACATTGTTAAATGTGTAAGTTTGAGCAGATTCACCATTGATGATACGCACTGAATGAGCGTCAACGAAATAAGCTTCACCTTGTACAATTTCAACTTTATTACCTTTAAGTAAGCCTTCAACACCGCCAGTTAATTTTTTAACAACGCTGTCTTTAAATGCTTGTGCTTTTGAGAAGTCTAATTTCACATCAGAAGCGATGATACCCATGTCATCTGAATGTTTAGCATGCTCAAAACGGTGACCTACTGAAATTAATGCTTTAGATGGGATACAACCTACGTTTAAGCACACACCACCAAGTACATTTTTTTCAACGATTGTTACTTTTTGGCCAGTTTGAGCTGCACGAATTGCTGCTACATATCCTCCAGGACCTGAACCAATGACAAGAGTATCTGTTTCGATTGGAAAATCTCCTACTACCATTTTTGTTACGCCTCCATTAATAATAATTCTGGTTCACTTAACAAACGCTTTAAGTGATTTAAAGCATTTTGCGCAGTGGCTCCATCAATCATACGATGATCAAAGCTCAATGATAATGCTAACACAGGTGCTGCTACAATTTCACCATTTTTTATTACAGGTTTTTCTGAAATTCGACCAATACCTAGAATCGCTACTTCAGGATGATTAATTACCGGAGTAAACCACTGTCCTCCTGCAGAGCCGATATTTGTAATCGACATCGAAGCGCCCTTCATTTCATGTGGTGCAAGCTTGCTTTCACGAGCTTTAGTCGCTAATTCATTAATTTCATTTGATACTGCAAAAACAGATTTACGATCAGCGTGCTTAATAACTGGTACAAGCAAGCCTTTTTCTGTATCTGCTGCAATACCAATATTGTAATAATGCTTCTGAATAATTTCTTGTGTTGCATCATCTAATGAGCGGTTAAATTCTGGGAATTCGCGTAAAGTTGAAATTAGCGCTTTAACTACATATGGTAAGTACGTTAATTTAACACCTTTTTCAGCAGCGATATCTTTGAATTTTTTGCGATGTGCTACTAGAGCTGTTACATCGACTTCATCCATTAGTGTAACATGTGGAGCCGTTTGTTTCGAGTGAACCATCGCTTTTGCAATCGCTTTTCGAATGCCCGACATTTTCTCACGTGTTTCTGGGAAATCACCTTCAAGGACTACTGGTGCTACTTGTGTAGTTGTTTCTTGCTGCACAGCTTCTTCATTAGCTACTGGTGCTGCTGCTTCAGCCTCTACAACGCCTCCACCTTTTAGGAAATTCTCAATATCTTGTTTTAAAATACGACCATTTTTGCCTGTACCATTAACTTCACGAATATTCACATCATTGTCACGTGCAAATTTACGTACTGAAGGCATTGCAATGATACGCTTATTATCTTCAGCTACCGCAACAGCTTCAGTCTTTTCAGGAGTTTTCTCTGGAGCCTGCTCAACTTCAACAGGTGCCTTTGCTACTTCCTTACCATACTCAGCTGTCGCTTGAACTTGAGCCTCTGTTTTCGCTTCAGCATGGTCATCACCTTTTAGCTTTAAATCTTCATATCCAGGTGCATCAAGGCGGATTAAGACATCACCAACAACTGCTACTGTGCCTTCTCCTACTAAAACTTCCTCTACTGTCCCTTCAACTGGAGACGGAATCTCTACTACTGCTTTATCATTTTGTACTTCACAAAGAATATCGTCTTCTTTTACTGTATCTCCAGCTTTAACGAACCACTTAACGATTTCGCCTTCGTGAATACCCTCGCCAATATCCGGTAATCTAAATTCAAATGCCATGTGTACCCATCCTTTCTATTTGCTGTCCTTCAAGTTTAGAAGTTACATTAGAATGTTAAAACTTTTTTAGCTGTTTCCATTACATCTTTATAGTTCGGTAACCAAACACCTTCAGCTTGTGGGAATGGGTACACAGTATCTGGTGCAGCTACACGAAGTACAGGTGCTTCTAAACTTAAAATCGCGCGCTCTGTAATTTCAGCCACTACGTTTGCAGCAATACCTGCTTGTTTTTGAGCCTCTTGTACAACGATTGCACGACCTGTTTTTTCAACGGACGCAATAATTGTCTCAATATCAATTGGTTGGATTGTACGTAAATCAATTACTTCTACAGAGTGACCTTCTTTTTCTAGCTCCTCTGCTGCCTTTAAGCTTTCGTGAACCATTAAACCGTAGGCAATAATTGTTAAATCTTTACCTTCACGTTTTACATCCGCCTTACCTAGTGGAATTTCGTATGCTTCCTCAGGTACCTCTTCACGGAATGAACGATATAATTTTAAATGCTCTAAGAAAATGACTGGATTATCATTTCGAATAGATGAAATAAGTAAACCTTTAGCATCGTATGGAGTTGATGGGACAACAACCGTTAAACCTGGCTGTGCTGTCATTAAGCTTTCTAAACTATCAGAGTGCATTTCAGGTGTATGCACGCCTCCACCAAACGGAGAACGGATTGTTACTGGTGCATTATAGACACCACCGCTACGATAGCTCATACGTGCTAATTGACCACTGATCGAGTCCATTACTTCATATACGAAACCGAAGAACTGGATTTCAGGAACCGGACGGAAACCTTGTAGAGAAAGACCGACTGCTAAGCCACCAATACCTGATTCTGCTAACGGTGTATCGAATACACGGTCAACCCCAAATTCTTTTTGTAGGCCTTCAGTTGCGCGGAATACCCCACCGTTGACACCTACATCTTCCCCGAATACAAGAACGTTTTCATCATTCTTTAATTCTGTGCGAAGTGCATCTGTAATTGCTTGAATCATCGTCATTTGTGCCATAGGTTATTTCGACTCCTTCTCTTTGTAGATTTCATACTGTTCTTTTAAATTAGATGGCATTTCGCCTTTGTACATGTTTTCCATTAACTCTGTTACTTTTTGTTTTGGAGCAGCATCGGCTTTTTTGATTGCTTCTTTAATTTCTTCTTTTGCACGCTCAATAACAGCCTCTTCTTTTTGCTCATCCCACAGACCTTTTGCTTCTAAGTATTTACGGAAGCGTACAAGAGGGTCTTTTTGTGCCCATTCATTATCTGTATCTGATGTACGGTAACGCGTTGGGTCATCCCCTGCCATTGTATGAGGACCATAGCGATAGCACATTGTTTCAATTAATGTTGGACCTTCGCCATTTACTGCACGCTCACGTGCATCACGTGTTGCTACGTAAACTGCTAGCGCATCCATTCCATCTACTAAAATACTTGGTAAGCCTGCTGCTACACCTTTTTGAGCGATTGTTTTTGCAGCAGTTTGTAATTCGCGAGGTGTTGAAATGGCGAATTGGTTATTTTGTACAATGAAGATTGCTGGTGACTTAAATGCACCTGCAAAGTTAATGCCTTCATAGAAATCCCCTTGTGATGAACCGCCATCACCTGTATAAGTTACTGCCACTGCCTTTTTACCACGTTTTTGAATACCAAGAGCTACACCTGCTGCTTGAATATATTGTGCACCGATAATAATTTGAGGTGCTAATACGTTTACGCCATCAGGAACTTGGTTCCCCGCAAAATGACCGCGTGAGAATAAAAACGCTTTATCTAAAGGTAAACCGTGCCATACGATTTGTGGTACATCACGGTAACCCGGTAAAATCCAATCTTCTTTTTCTAATGCAAAGTGCGACGCAAGTTGTGAAGCTTCTTGCCCAGCAGTTGGTGCATAGAAGCCTAAGCGACCTTGACGGTTAAGAGAGATAGATCGTTGGTCTAAAATACGTGTATAAACCATACGCGTCATTAACTCAACTAGTTCCTCATCAGATAGCTTCGGGTCTGCCTCTTCATTTATAATTTCGCCTTCTTCATTCAAAATTTGAAACATTTCAAACTTATCTTCGATTTCAGTTAGCGTTTGTTTAGCATCAAAAATATTATTGTTTTTCTTGCTCATTTGTCACATCTCCCTTTCAGCTGTATTAAAATAAATCACCGTTTCAACTAGTACAACTTATTCTTTGCACTCAGTATACTGAATAAAATACTGTCGGTCAATCATATATTACGCGTACAAACAAAGATTTTTTCTAACATAACAATTAAACAACTCTGTTTCATACTGTACCACTAATTAATATTTTCTGTATTATAACAACGTATTAAAGGTACTCAATTATTACGTTCTCCTACATGATTACCAATAGTAGAATGCCCAGTTTCAGACAATCTAATAGCTATTAAAAAATTTTTTAAGTATATTCAAATAAGGTTTTTTTCATGTGATTGTTTTAAGACGTGATGTATACTTATAAGCAAGACACTACAAAGTCGAAAGGAAGATTCATATATGATTTTAATGGATGATATTATTCGCGAAGGTCATCCGACTTTACGCACAAAAGCCGAGGAGGTAAAATTCCCTTTAACTGATGAAGTAAAACAACTCGCAGAAGACATGCTTCAATATTTAATAAACAGCCAAGATCCCGAAATGGCAGATAAATATAACTTACGTAGCGGCATTGGATTAGCTGCCAATCAAATAAATAGCCTCCATCGAATGTTTGCCCTCCATTTAACAGATGAGAATGGCGAACAATTAAGTTTTGTAGCAATCAACCCAAAAATCGTTAGTCACTCAGTAGAAAACACGTACCTTGCAACAGGCGAGGGCTGCCTTTCTGTAGATCGCAATGTTCCAGGCTATGTACCACGTCATGCTCGTGTTACAGTTAAATTTAAAACCATTGAAGGTGAGGAGAAAAAAATGCGCCTTAAAGGAATGCCTGCTATAGCCTTCCAACACGAATTAGACCACCTTAACGGCGTTATGTTTTACGACCGCATCAATGAAAAAAATCCATTTACGGAAATTCCAGATTCTACACCATATGAGCGCGATTAGGCGCACGAAAATGAAAGCAAACCCCTGCAGTTTTTTTAAAACTGGGGGTTTACTTCTTTCTTGCCTCGTTATGAAATTCATCTGACACTTTAACTTCGGGATCAGTCTAACATCCACCTGAGGCTTTAAGCCATTACGATTCCTCGTTCTAAACGCTCATTAATTTTTTCCAATAATGCTGGGAGCTCTTTTATCGTTCGAATCGTATAATGTGCACCTGTTTCTTTAAATATTCTTGCTGTTTTTTCAATAGCAAATTGCTGCTCTTCTTCAGATAAAGCCATATACTCTTCTTCAGATAACCCCATTTCAGAGCTTCCAATAATAACACCAACAGCCCATACACCTGCATTTAGAGCTTCTTGAATATCTGAAGTTGTATCACCAATCTTCACCACTTGTTTCGTCGCCTGAATACCCATTGCTTCCATATTTTTAAAAATCATATATGGGTAAGGGCGTCCTTTATCTCCTAATTGAGTAGGCGTTACTAAAAAATCAGGTTCATATCCTTTAGCCGCTGCATGCGAAGTCACTACCTCCATCATCGAGTCTGTATATCCCGTCGTAGAACCGATCCGAATACCCTCTTCTTTTAATTGTTGTATCGTTTCTGTCACATACTGAATCGGATCCGTGTAAGTCGCTAAAGATTCCATTAACTTTGATTCAAACTGCATATATAAAGCGTGGACATCCTCTTCCGTAAAATCTCGTCCATACTTTTCGTTCCATACCTCACGAATTCTTGGCATTTCAAGCATTGTACGAATATGATCTATTTTCAACATGCCCATCGGTTTACGTGCTTCCTCTAGCGTAACTTTGACTCCCGCATCTTCAAAAACTGTAAGAAAAACATTCACAGGAGCAAAGCAACCAAAATCAACAGTTGTACCTGCCCAATCTAAAATAATCGCTTCAATCTTCATTTTTTTATCACCACCATATAATTTTCGATAACCTTACACAATGACTTCATATCATCTTCATGAATGTCTCCAATATTGCCAATTCGGAATGTATCCACATCTGTTAGTTTCCCCGGATAAATGACAAATCCTGCTTTTTTCATCGCATTATAGAAATGATCGAAGGAGAACCCTTCATAAGGGAATAAAAATGTCGTAATAATAGGTGATTGTAACCCCTCTGAAATATAAGCGTTAAAACCAAGTGCTTGCAATTGAGTACGAAGTATACGATTATTATTCGCATATCGTTCGTAACGAGCACGTATACCACCTTCTTCCACAAGTTCCTCTAATGCCTTCGCAAAAGCTGCCACTACATGTGTAGGAGATGTAAAACGCCATTTCCCATCGAGTTTCATCACTTCCCACTGATTATATAAATCTAATACAACACTTCTAGCTTGCTCTTTACACTTTTCTAATTCCTTAATCTTTGCGATAACAAACCCAAACCCAGGTACCCCTTGGATACATTTATTAGCACTGCTAATTAAATAATCAATCCCTAATGCTTTTAAATCCATCGGTACGCCACCGAAGCTACTCATCGCATCAACGATAAACGTTTTATCCAACCCTTTTACAACGCTTCCTATTTCGTGAATAGGATTTAAAATGCCCGTTGTCGTCTCACAATGTACAATAGCAACATGTGTTATTGTTGCATCATTTTCCAACAGCGCTTTCACTTCGAGTGGTGATGGCGGTTCATTATAAGGAACACTATAGACCGCGTGCTGTAGTTTAAGCACTTTTGCCATTTCAACAATGCGTTCACCGTAAGCACCATTTGTGATAATAAGGACTTTATCTTCCTCTCCAACAGCCGTTGTTAACACTGATTCCACAACAAAACTGCCACTTCCCTGCATAAGAACAGTTGCATAATCTGTTTCTGTCACTTGCGCTAACTCTAAAAGCTGCTTACGTATTGTTTGTGTGACACTTTTATAATCATCATCCCAAGTACAACGATCTTTTAGCATCTCTTGTTTTACTGTAGCAGTTGTCGTTAAAGGTCCTGGCGTTAACAATTTATAGTTGTTCATAAAAATTAATATCTCCTTATTTTTGCGCTTCTTTAAAGAAAGCTTGATGTTTTTCTAATAGATCTACCGTTAAAGTCGTATCCCACTTCTTCAAATATTTAGGTACATGCTCATCATTTACTTGCTCACCTTCATAAAGAGCTACAGGATATTGCTTCAATAAATCAGGGCGGGCCTCCGTTGCGATTACTTTGGCTATTTCATGCGCTAACGCTTCATCCCCCTCTTTATCTACTACAGCCACTGATTCTGTTAATGTAAAGTTACCTTCTATTGGATCGATATAATCAATCGGTAGCCCTTCTTTTTTAGCATTGATAGCCTGAATACGCAGACCAAATCCTACAGCCACTTCGCCCGTTTTTACTTTTTTAATAGGCCCAGAGCCTGAGCTTTCGATATGCGGTCCAGCATTTTTGATTAAATCAGCTAATATTTGTTTGCCCTCTTTTTCTCCATACTCATTAATAATGGCCTGCACTAACAACCAAGCTGTTGACGAGTCATGAATATTAGGAAACGACAATAAATCTTTATAGGCAGGGTTTGTTAAATCCTTAACAGATGTTGGAACTGGCAAATCTTTTTGTTTTAATAAATCCGTATTAATAAAAATCGAGCCGATATTCCCTAAAATCGGTAATGCAAATGTAGAACCATCATCTAAAGGCTTTAAATCAGAAGATAAATCTACAAACATGGACTTGGACTTTTGCGCACTTTCAATAAAATAAGAAGCCGTTGTTACGACATCTGCTTCAATATCTTTCCCCTCCGCCATTATTTTCCCGCCCAGTTCAGACGTTCCGAATGATTGGATTAAATATTTACCTTTATACCCCTTGTTATCTAATGTTGCTTCCATAACGTCAATCGCTTCATCATCTGCATTTGAATAAATAATGACTTGATCTTTCGAACCTGCTTCCGCTCCTCCACATGCTGCCAAAACAATTGCTGAGCTAACTGTACCTAACATCATTACTGTTGATTTTTTCATCTTTATGCTCCTTTGTTTTTTCTTTAGGTATTGCTATATAATCACAACCTAATTTCACAATGAGGTTTGTACATAAAATAAAAATCGATAGAACAAAAATGTCTGTATACTTCGCGAAATGTTGAAGTTCTTTTATACGTGTCGATACAAGCATCGTTTTCGTGCTAACAAGGAAAATTACCCCGCTAACAGTCACCATGGCGTTTAAAAAATAATAGCTGAACATTTGATAAATCGTAGGTCTAATATTCGGTAAAATAACGCGAATAACCGTTTTCAACCACGAATCTTTTAATAGCTCTGCTGTTACTTCCCATGTCGGATCCATTTTTTGCAATGAATTTTTCGCCATTAAATATGGTGTTGTAAAGAAGTGAACGACATTACACGCAATAATGATGAGGAATGTCCCTTTTAAGGAACTCCCATTAAAGAAGAACAAGTAAGAAAGACCAAGTACCATGCCTGGCACAGTATTCGTAACCATTGAAGCAAAATCTATGCTTTTCCTTCCTTTAAGTGGTGTTCGTACATTTAATAGAGCGGACACAAACGCTACAGCCACACCTAAAACAGCTGTCAAAACAGCCACTATTAGCGAGTTCATATAGACTTGCTTCAAGCCCTGTTCAGCTAGTACGTTTTTCACATGCTCGAATGTAAAGCTGAAATCATATGGATAACCTTTCGTAAAAGGTACTATAAATATTGTTGAAAACATGATTAATACCGCACCTACACAAACAAACGAGAAAACAGTAAACATTACATCACGGAAACGATGGACAACGAGGTCACTTTTAGAAACTTGCTTATACTGAAAATTAAATCGTTCCAAAATCGTTAACATAACAACTCCAAGCACTGCAGGTACTAACATTAAAATCGAAATCACTGCACCTCTCTCGAAATGTACAATGGAACCAAGCATCGCTTGATATAGCTCAGTAGCAATAACTTTGTAGCTACCACCAACTGACGCTGGTATCCCGAAATCTGTAAAACTTAACACAAACGATAGTATGAATGCCCCACCAATCGTCCCTTGCATCGGACGAAATACTGTATGATAAAATCTTCGGTATGGTCGATCATGCATCAGCATGGAAACTAGCAGAAACCTTTTATCAATATATTGCATAGAATTTTGCATTAATATAAAGGCAACGGGCAATGTATACAGCACATAACCAATTAATAAACCGTTAAATCCATAGACTGTAAACAAGGGCTGACCAAGTATCTTCGTAATAATCCCTTGATTGCCAAAGGTATAAATCAGTACAAAGCCATATGTTATGGTCGGTAATAGCATTGGTAATGTAATACCCACTTGGACAAGCTTTTTCGTAAAGCGATGCATCGTTGTAAAATGAACAGCATAGGCCAATAAAAAAGCCAAAATGGTCGTGATTAAAGCTGCTATTAAAGAGACTTGAAAACTATTGAAAAACGCATCACGAATCTCCACATTTTGCAATGTTTCCACATAGTTTTGAATGGTGATGGCCTTCCCCTTTTTTAAAGATTGCCAAAACATATACAGTAACGGAACAATTAAAAAGAAAACAAAAAAGAAAATAATCGGAAGAAAAATCAATTTCATTATTTTATTTGTTTTAAGCATACGATTCTCCAAATAGCTGATAAATGTTATGACGTTTTATATGAAGCTGTCTTAATATAAAATCTTCAACAAATTGGTTTTCTGGTGTATTTACTATTTCTTGCGGCGTTCCAAATTGCGAAACAGTTCCCTCATTAATAATTAGCACTTTATCTGATAGCGTAAGAGCTTCCTCTGGATCGTGCGTGACAATGATTGTCGTTAAATTAAATTGGCGAGCAATGGATTGGATCCGTTCTTTAATCGATTCCTTTATCACGCCATCTAGCGCACTTAACGGTTCATCCAACAATAAAATTTTAGGCTGCATCACAAGTGTTCTAGCTATAGAAACACGCTGTTTTTGCCCGCCTGATAACTCATGAATCTTTTTATGTAAATGTGGGGTCAGTTCTAAAAAGTCTATATATTCCTGAACCTCTTTTTTTGACATTCCTTCTTTTTTATTTTTCAAACCATAGACGATGTTGTCATAAGCATTTAAATGAGGAAACAACGCAAAGTCCTGAAAAACAATATTAAACCCTCGATCTTGCATAGATTGTTTCGATATATCTTGTCCGTTGTAAAAAAGCTGTCCATTCGTTTGTTGAGTAAGACCTAGAATAATATTGAGTAAAGTTGTTTTTCCACAACCACTCGGCCCTAGTAACGAAACTATTTCACCCGATTGAATGTTTAAATTTATATTCATCAAGACTTTTTTATTTTTATAGTTTTTCGAGATATCTTTTAGTTCTAACAAATTGGTCACCTCTCTTTAGTTCTTAACCTCAGTATAGGGACAATTTGTAAAGCGAATTGCGGATTTGTGTAAATATTGAGTAAATATAGACTAATTGTTGACAAAGTTACGATCATTTTGATTATCATTTAATAGAGGTGATGTGCAATGTATACAATAGAAAGGCAACAGCATATTTTGCAATTTGTCCGAAAACATAAGGTAGTAAAATTAGTAACGCTAACAAAAGAGTTTAATGTATCAATGGAAACAATACGTCGTGATATTCATCAGCTTGTGCAAGATAAGAAAATGGAGAAGTTTTATGGTGGTGTTAAATATATGGAACCTGCCGAGGGATTGATGGATAACCGATTCCATGAACAGCTACCAGAAAAGATCGCAATCGCAAAAGCTTGTGCTTCTTTAGTACAAGATGGGGAGTGTATTTTTTTAGATAGTGGAACGACCACATATCAAATGACACCTTTTTTATTAGAAAAAGAGAAGTTAACCGTTATTACAAACTCACTTCCCGTAGCCTTTGATTTAATAGGCTCCAATATTGAAGTGATCATTATCGGCGGTAAAGTTCGTCATTCTGAAAAATCTGTAACGTCTAATGATTTCCTCTTCCGCTTCGATCATTTAAATATTAATAAAGCTTTTATTTGTGCTAGTGGGGTGTCGATTGAAAAAGGAATTTCAGATTTCAATTTAGAAGAGGCTATCACCCGAAAACAAATTATTAATATTTCTCAAACTGTGTATGTAGCAGCTGATTCTTCGAAATTTGACAAAGATGTCGCTATTCAAGTTTGTCCAGCAGATGCGGTAAATATGATTATTACAGATTGTGGACTCTCTAAAGAAACGATCAATCATTTCACGGATAAAGGTGTACAGTTAAAAATAGTAAGTACAAACATAGATACTGAATGAAATTTATGAAATACAAAAGCAACTAGCTGTAGTTAATACCTCCAACTAGTTGCTTCTCATTAATTTCTTTAGATGATATTTAATTGGCGCATAATTTTAGCAAGGCCATCCTCATCTACATGTTCTGCAATATGGGTAGCAACAGCCTTTACTCTCTCATGCCCATTCCCCATTGCCACACCTGTCCCAACAGCCTGTAGCATTTCTATATCATTCATACCATCTCCAAAAGCAATGGCATCATTTAGTGTCAGCCCCATTTTCTCAAGAACCTTTTCAATACCAGTAGCCTTCGAGCCTCCCTTCGGTAAAATATCACAAGAATAGCGATGCCAGCGTATAAACTGCACGTTAGGAAATGCTTCACGATATAAATGTTCATCTTTTTCTTCCATAAAAATAAGTGTTTGATATACATCGTTCTGCATATAATAAGTTGAGTCTAAATTTGGATACTGGTATTTTAAAGTATTTAAGCTTTCTGCCACCATATCGTTATTTTCAACAGATGCAATCATTTGCTTGTCATCTAAAAATACTACAGGTTCGTTCCGTTCTTCACCAAAGGCAATGATTTTGGCTAGCTCGTCTTTCTCAACACCATTTGTATAGACAACCTCACCACGATAAACAACATATTGCCCATTAAATGTCACATACGTATTAATATCCAACTCTTCTAGTAAGGTCTGAATCATAAATGGCGCACGGCCAGTTGCAATCGCTAGCTCATAGCCATTTCGACGAGCCTCAAAAAGCGCTTCTTTCGCTGAAGCAGGTAATATTTTCTCACTATTATAAAGCGTACCATCTACATCAAAAAATAATATTTTCTTCATCTTATAGTCCCCTTCATTATGTATTATTCTGCAAAGGCCAACGACTTTACAGAGGTATGATTTTTCATTATAATGATCCTAAGGAGTGATGTGCCATGCTGAAGAAACTCAAACGCAAATTGTTGAAGCAACTTCGCGGCATACTCGGAAAAAAATCAATTGCCTAACATTTGCCCTTCATTATTTGAAGGGCTTTTCTTTATTTTAGAGTAACTGCGTGATAATATAAAGGAAATGCATTTATTTGGCTATGTGCAACCACTGTCTCATTGCTTTATTCAATTGCAACTTGTTGTAATTACGTCTGGATTAAAATACTGAGATACAAGAACTTCAAACGCCTAATTTCGCCATTAGTATACTAGAAATTCGTTGTTTTTTCTTGTAGTACGTGCGTGGTATTAGTCAAAGCTGCAAAAAAATGTACGCAATAAAAGGAGAGCAAACTATGATTTACAAAGTTTATTACCAACAAAAAGCAAATGAAATTCCAGTTCGCGAAAATACTAAAAGTCTATACCTTGAAGCTGCTTCAGACCGCGAAGTACGTGAAAAGTTAAAAGACCGAAACTACAACATCGAGTTCATCCAACTGCTTGAAGGTAACTATTTAGCTTACGAACAAGCAAGTCCGAACTTCGTCTTAGAGGAAATTTAACAAACATGAAGTTTGTTAAAAATGACCAAGCAGCTGTTTTCGCGCTCGGCGGACTGGGCGAAATCGGCAAAAACACTTACGGCGTTCAATTTCAAGATGAAATCATTTTAATTGATGCCGGCATTAAATTCCCAGAAGACGACTTACTCGGTATTGACTATGTTATTCCGGACTATACGTATTTAGTACGCAACGTCGACAAGATTAAAGGATTATTCATTACCCATGGACATGAAGACCATATTGGTGGTATTCCCTACTTATTACGTCAAGTAAATGTCCCTGTCTACGGTGGTAAGCTTGCACTTGGCTTACTTCGCAATAAGTTAGACGAGCATGGCTTACTACGTACAACAAAGCTAATCGAAATTAAAGAAGAAGATGTTATTAAGTTCAGAAAAACATCTGTTAGCTTCTTTAGAACAACACATAGTATTCCAGATGCTTACGGGATTGTTGTAAAAACACCACCAGGTAACATCGTGCATACAGGTGACTTTAAATTTGATTTTACACCTGTAGGCGAGCCAGCCAACTTAACAAAAATGGCTGAAATCGGACGCGACGGAGTACTATGCTTACTTTCAGATAGTACAAATGCAGAAAAGCCGAATTTCACTATGTCAGAGCGTACAGTTGGAAAAAGTATCGACGAAATTTTCCGTAAGGTTGATAGTCGTATCATTTTTGCAACTTTCGCATCCAACATTCACCGTTTACAGCAAGCAACAGATGCTGCTATAAAATACGGAAGAAAAATTGCTGTCTTCGGACGTTCGATGGACAATGCCATTACAATCGGTCGTGAACTAGGCTATATTAATGCACCAAAGGATACATTTATTGATGCCCAAAGCATTAATCGTCTTCCTGCAAATGAAGTAATGATATTATGCACAGGCTCTCAAGGTGAACCGATGGCGGCCCTTTCTCGTATAGCAAATGGCACACATCGTCAAATCCAAATCCAACCTGGTGACACAGTTGTCTTCTCTTCTTCGCCAGTACCAGGAAATACGGTAAGTGTAAACAAAATTATCAACTTACTTTTCCGTGCAGGTGCAGAAGTTATTCATGGTGCACTTAATAATATCCATACGTCTGGTCACGGTTCTCAAGAGGAACAAAAACTAATGCTACGCTTAATGAAACCTAAATTCTTTATGCCGATTCACGGTGAATTCCGTATGTTGAAAATGCATACTCATCTAGCAGAAGATTGTGATGTTCCACTTGAAAATACATTCGTTATGGAGAATGGTGACGTGCTAGCATTAAGTGCCAACGAAGCACATGTAGCAGGTCGCATCCCTTCAGGAGACGTTTATATTGATGGCAATGGTATTGGAGATATCGGCAATATCGTCTTACGTGATCGACGCATCCTTTCGGAAGAAGGTTTAGTGATCGTTGTTGTAAGTGTGGATATGGAAAATCAAAAAATCGTTTCTGGCCCAGACATTATTTCGCGAGGCTTTGTTTACATGCGCGAGTCAGGTACAATGATTAATGAAGCACAAAAAATGCTAAACCGTCACCTTAACGAAACAATTCAAAGCAAAACTCCTCAATGGACTGAGCTGAAAAATGAAATTACTGACGTATTAGGACCATATTTATTTGAAAAAACAAAACGTCGACCTATGATTTTACCAATTATTATGGAGGTTTAACCTCCTCACAAAAAACTACGCAAATTTGCGTAGTTTTTTTATTTCCATTTTTCTGAAACCTCTTTGCTTTTTTTTCGTATATAGTAATAACAACTCAATTTTACTCCCTAGACTAATACATTAGCGCCACTAACACTTCAATTTTTCGTACGACCACTTAATTTCAATAAAACAGGATTGTTCACCCTTTAAAGTGACCAATCCTATTCCATGCCTAAACATTAAAGTATTTAGCTATTACATAAGCAACCCATCTATGGTCTGGCTGCAAGCGTATATTTTCAATCAAACCTTTTAAAATCGCTTTACTATAGGTTGTATTTTCGACCTGAAGTTTTAATAATTCAAGAGACTCGCGTTCTATAGAGTCTTCTAATCCGTCTAGATGTTGTTCGATTAATTCTAGTAAAGATTCCTGAGAAACTTCCTCATTACAAGGTTTTGCTGTCAATTGAATAAGCTCTTCGGTTATAAACGGAATCGTCGTATGCCGTGCAATAATTTCCGTCTTTTCAGCTAGAGATTTAGCCAATAGCTCTAAATCGAGTGATATATCAGAAAAAATAAAGAGTTCCGAATAACTTTTCATAAACCCTTTAATACAATACATGACATCATATTTTGTCTCGTGGAGTTCATCTTGATATAACTGCTCCAGCATATAGATAATCGACTTAGACATTTCGACATCATAGGCAATTATTTTCTGAAACAACTCTTTTTTTGAAAGAAGTACTTTCTCATTAAAAAACACACGGGCAGGTGCAGCATGGTTTTTAAATGCTTGAAAAATACTTTTATAAAACTCAACTAATTTGATATCTTTACTAAGCGAACTTCTGACTACTTGGTCAACATCCATAACAAACTGTTGTAGATAGTTCTCTACCATGGAAATTATAAGCTCGTCTTTTGTTTTGAAAGATAAATAAAATGCACCTTTTGAAATCCCACATCGTTCTGTAATTTGCTGTACAGATGTAGCTTCAAAGCCTTGTTCTGAGAAAAGCTCCAACGCTTTCTCCATAATAAGTTGCTTTTTTAACATACTTTTAATTCTCTCCTAATGTATATCGTTGACAAATGACCGATTAGTCATTAGTATAAATAACTGAATCAAGTTAGTCAATAAAGGGTAGGTGTAAAGGTGAAAGGTTTAGTTAATTTCGTATTGAAAAACAAATTGGCAGTGTGGTTATTAACAATTATCATCACTGTCTCTGGTATTTATTCAGGTACAAAAATGAAAATGGAATCCATACCTGATATTTCTATACCATATTTAATTGTAATGGGTGTTTATCCTGGCGCAACACCTGAACAGGTTATGAATGAGCTTTCCATGCCATTTGAAAAGGCAGTAGAAAGCTTAGAAGATGTAAAGGCTGTTTACTCAAACTCCTCTTCAAACGTAGCACAAGTTCAAGTTGAATACGACTACGGCATTGATATGGATGAGAAAAAACGCCAATTAGAGTCCGCTTTAGAATCTATCAAATTACCTGAAGGTGCTCAAAAGCCGACAGTTATGGCAATTAGCATGAATATGATGCCAGTTGTCGCTTTATCAATTAGTAGCTCTAAGGAAGATATTGTTGATTTAACGTCAACAGTAGAAGACATTTTACTTCCTAAAATTGAAAAAATTGATGGCGTTGCTTCAGCAACTATTAACGGCCAGCACATTAATGAAATATCATTTAAATATGATCAAGCGAAAATGGCTGCTCTCGGCTTAACAGAGGATTCTGTCAAGCAAATGATTCAAGCAAGTGATATGTCGCTATCACTTGGTTTATATCAATTTACTGTTGGCGAACAAGCCGTATCAGTAGATGGTAAAGTACAATCTATCGATCAGTTAAAAGACTTATTGATCCCAGTTACACCTTCAGCTACAAATCCTTCACCATTCGTTCGCTTAGGCGATATTGCAACGATTGAGGTCGAAGGTAAAGTACAATCTGTATCCCGTACAAATGGCGAAGATGCGATTGCGATTCAAATCGTTAAAGCTCAAGATGCAAATACGGTAAAAGTCGTAAATGCAGTGAAAGATTTAATGAAAGACGAAGAAAAATCATTAGACGGCTTAAAAGTGGATATTTCACTTGACCAAGGTAAACCAATTGAAGATTCAGTCTTCACAATGATTGAAAAAGCAGTATTCGGTGGTGCCATTGCCGTATTAATTATTTTACTATTTTTACGTGATTTCAAATCAACAATTATTTCGATTATTTCTATCCCAGTTTCAGTATTCATGGCATTACTACTATTAAACTGGATGGATATCACATTAAACATTATGACTCTCGGTGCGATTACCGTAGCAATTGGTCGTGTCATCGATGACTCCATTGTAGTTGTTGAAAATATTTATAGACGTATCCATTTAAAAGAAGAAAAACTAACAGGTCGTGCTCTTATTCGTGAAGCGACAATTGAAATGTTCAAACCAATCCTTTCTTCTACATTAGTAACTGTGGCCGTATTCGCCCCACTAATGTTTGTAGGCGGTATGGTTGGTGAATTATTCATGCCATTTGCGTTAACAATGTCATTTGCGCTAGGTGCTTCATTAATAGTGGCGATTACAATCGTTCCAGCTTTATCTCACTTCCTATTCCGTAAAAAAATATACGGTGAGAAAAAAGAAAGTCAACATAAAGAAGTTGGTAAACTAGCTCTTTGGTATAAAGGTGTATTAGCGAAAGCATTAAACCATAAAATCATTACATCAGTTATTGCGATTGTATTGCTTGTTGGTTCTCTTGCTTTAACACCACTTATCGGCTTCAGTTTCATGGGCTCTCAAGAAGAAAAGGTTATGTACTTAACGTATACTCCTGCTACAGGCGAGCTAATGAAAGATACAGAAGCAAATGTCGCAAAAGTAGAAAAAGAATTAATGAAACGCAAAGACGTAGATATTTTGCAAGTTTCTATCAATGACCCTAAACATGTTGATCCTTCAGCAATGATGATGGGTGGCGGTGCTGGCGGTGCCTTAATGTACCTCATCTTCGATCCAGATATGAAGGACTTCCCTAAAGCACGTGAAGAAGTAGAAGACTATGTAACGAACATCGGTCAATCAGGTGAATGGAAATCTCAAAACTTCTCATCAATGTCAGGATCTTCAAATGAAGTGAGTTACACATTATATAGTGAAAATCTAGATAAGCTTCGCAAAGCCGTGAAACAAGTGGAAGGCGCATTAAAAGAAGTTGATGGATTAGAAGAAATTAAGTCTGATAATGAAGATCCATTTGTTGAGCATACCTTAAAAGTAGATCAAAAGAATGTTCTACAATACGGTTTAACTACTGCTCAAATTGTAATGGCTTTAAATGAAAATACATCGCCTGAAGTTTTAACTAAAGTTCAGTATGATGGTGAAGATATCGATGTTATTGTACAACGTGAAGAAAAAGCTGCAGCTAAATCAATTGATGATGTATTAGCTACTAAAATCCAAACAGCTTTAGGCACAACAATGACAATCGGTGAGTTAGTAAAAGTAGAAGAAGGCACTACGTTAAACACATTATCTCGCTCAAAAGGTGAATATTTCGCAAAAGTTTCTGGTACGCTTATCGGTGACGATATTTCAAAAGCAACTTCTGCTGCTGATAAAGAAATCGATAAATTAGATTTACCTAAAGGTGTAACGACTGGCGTTGCAGGTGTTGCAGCAGATATGCAAGAAACATTCACACAACTTGGAATTGCTATGTTAGCTGCAATCGCGATCGTTTACTTCATTCTAGTAGTAACATTCGGTGAAGGTTTAGCACCATTCGCTATTCTGTTCTCACTACCATTCGCAGTAATTGGTGCATTTGTCGGCTTGTACGTCACAAATCAAACTATTTCTGTTTCTGTTATGATGGGACTATTAATGCTAATAGGTATCGTTGTAACAAACGCCATCGTATTAGTAGACCGCATTATCCATATGGAACGTGACGGACTTGCTATGCGCGAGGCTATTTTAGAGGCAGGGGCAACTCGTTTACGTCCAATCTTAATGACTGCTATCGCAACAATCGGTGCGATGATTCCAATGGCAATCGGTAACGGTGGCAGCGGCTTAATTTCAAAAGACCTGGCGATTACCGTAATTGGTGGTTTACTATCTTCAACATTATTAACATTAGTAGTTGTACCAATCGTGTATGAAATGCTATCTAAAATGTTAAAGAAAAACCGTAAAGACATGGAAGAAAATTAACAAATAAATGTAAAATGGGCTCTCCTTTAAAGGGGGCCCTTTTTTCTATATTTTAAAGAAACCTTTTGGCTATAACCCATTGCATAACGTAGGGTTGATTTCCGTTACAGCTGAGCGCTTCGTTGCTGCCGCTTCGCTTTCGCACTGAAAACATTTGTTGCTGCCGCGTCACTTTCGCGCAGAGCAAAGCGTCAGATGAGCCGCAAAGAGCCACCCAGCCGGAACGAAGATCAACTTTTCTACATGAAATACGTTCTAACAAAATAACATCCCCTCTCAATCTCAAATAAAAATTTTAATGAAAATTCAAAAATCTCGTTATAATTAAATACATTAAAATGCTTTTAAGGAGGAGTTTTATGAGCGAGAACATTTTTATACAAGCACCACCAGTTTTAAAAACTGCAAGATTAACATTACGACCTATTTCATTAAATGATTTAGAAGCAATGTTTAATTACACTTCTAGCGAAAACGTTGCACGCTTTGTTACATGGAGTCCTCATAAGAGTTTAGACGAAACAAAAGTGTTTGTTGAATTAGTTTTAAATGGGTATGAACAAGGTAATCATCTATTATGGGGCATTGAATATGAGCAGAAATTAATCGGCACTATCGACTTTGTTTCTGTTAATGACCAACATAAATGTGCTGAGATTGGCTATGTTATTTCTGAAGATTATTGGAATAAAGGGATTACGACCGAAGCAGTAAAAAAATTAATAGACTACGGATTTAACGAATTAAAAATGATTCGAATACAAGCACGCTGTTTTGAGGACAATATCGGTTCCCAAAAAGTAATGGAAAAATCGGGTATGCTTTTCGAAGGTATATTACGAAAAAGTATGTTTGTTAAAGGACTTCACCAAAATATTAAAATGTATGCTATTACAGATGATATGTATTTTTAAAAGAAGAGCCTTACTGAAATTATTCAGTAGGGCTCTTCTTACTGTTCCAATATTTTTGACATGTAATATTCATCCATATATTCCCCATCAACATATAAGGAATGTCTTTTAGTCCCCTCAATGTCAAATCCCATTTTTTTATATAAAGCTATACCAGCTGTGTTATTAGCCATTACTGTTAGTTCCAGGCGATGCATACCCTTTTCTTTTGCCCAATCGTCGAGGTGACTAAATAATGCAGTACCTATTTTTCGTCCTCTATAATCACTATGGATACCTACGACTATATAGGCTCGATGCGAAACTCTAGATGGCGTTTGATTACCTTGAACAATTAAATAACCAACTATAGCCTTTTCAATTTCAGCAATAAATAAAGCTGAATGACTGTTATTGTTCATATTCTCGATAAATTTAGTAAACTGTTCAGTCTCTAACTTTCGTTCACCTGGCTTGAATAACATAAAATTAGATTCTTCCGCATTTTTTATGACAGCTATGACCTGCTCGGTATCTTCTCGTACAGCCTCTCTTATTAACATCTTGATCGAGCCCCTTTCTTTATCAATTATGCCTCGGCATAATTGCGTCCGGAATCGGCTTTGTGCTTAGGCCTGCACGAGGGCCGACATGATGTCGGTCATTTCGGTAATGCAGGACGTGGCGTTTTTACCGATGCAGGTCAGTTAGCCGTTATCGCATGGATGCGATGTTTTTAGGCTAACATCCCCTAAGAACTCCTTTCCGATTCCGTGACATCCGCCGGAGGCTTTAACTTCTTTCAGTGGATGTTGGGACACCTGCTGAAAAGTGACTTAAAACCGTATTCATCATCTGTACCTGTCGCTACAAAAAATATTTGCTGAAAGAAGTTAAAATTGAATGAATTGTATCATCAAGTTTTCCGTGTCCATTTGAACTTCACCTCCGATAGGAAACGTAAAAATTGGCTGTGTATGTCCAAAATCAACATCATAGATAACTGGGATGCTTTTTAACTCGGGATGCTTATCTAAAATAAAATGTAACTGCTCCTCTGTCATATTCGAAGCTCTTTGGAAACGCCCTATCGCAATACCTTTAATATTGCTAGTAGCTTGCAATAACGAGGTGAAATCACGGGCAAATATTTCTGGATTAACTATTTCATCATCCTCTACAAATAAAATACTGTTCGATAAATCAGGCATATACGGTGTGCCTTGAAGTAAATTTAACGTACATAAATTCCCACCAAATAATTGTCCACTTCCTTCTCCATCAGAATACACCTTCCAACTAGCTGCTTCAAAATGACGATTATGTTGATCTAAATACCACGCATCATCACTCCAAACGCTTGACGCCTTGATCGTATATGATGTATTAGTCATTAAGCATTTTTGGAAATAGGTTAACTGATAGTCTTGTGCCTCTTCCATTTGAAAGCTAGAAAAATGAGGACCAGAATACGTAACAAATCCACATTTTTTTGTAATAGCTGTTGCTAAAGCTGTGATATCACTGAAACCACAAAGGATTTTTGGGTTATTTGCTATCATGTCGTAGTCTAAATAAGGTAATACTTCATTACAGTTAAAACCACCAATAACTGTTAATACAGCTTTTACACCCTCATCACGAAAGGCATCATGAATGTCTGCAACTCTATGCTCAATTGATGATGAATGCTGTAGATCGCATTCAAAAATATGTCGACCAAAAGATACACGAAAGCCTAACTCTTCAAGCTTTTTCTTTGTTTGTTCAGCGCCTTCTACTGTGATGATTGCCGCACTAAGACTAGGTGCGATAACACGTATCTCATCACCTACTGTCAATTTATTCGGAATATGCAAACTGCTCCCTCCTCTAATAAGTTTCAAATTTTTATTATTGATCTCTCACCTTTTTCTTATAGTGCTTTAAGCAGTTTATGGCTTTGAAAAAGTTTGAATAAATTAATGAAAGATTTCCTTTCTAATCCGCTCAGCTACCTCACTAGGATTGGTAAGGGGCAAAAAATGATAGCTATTAGGAATAATCTCAACTTGTGCATTTGGTTGTCTTTCTTGAAACCCATTTAACTTCTTATGTAACAAACTATCTGGATGGTCATCAGCCAACAGTAATAACACCGACAATGGAATTTCATTTTCTATACAGTAATTATTTATTTCAATTGCTTTTGACAAATCATTTAAAGCTCTTACGTCGCTGTGATGGTAAAAAATATTATTTTTTTCAACGAAATTATGCAAGAAATAATTACGCAAATATTCTTTATTTTCAGTCGATAAATTCACCATGTTACTTACCTCTTCAGTAATAGCTTCCTGTAAATCTTCTAATCGTTCAATGATAGGTAATTGTATTTCTGCTTTATCATCAAGTTGATATTCTCCTATAAAATAATACCCACCGTCTAACAATATTAATGATTTAACCGAATCTGGATAGTCTGTATAAAACTTTTGAATAATCCATGTACCTATTGAATTCCCAAGAAAATGAGCTTTAGTAATATTTATATGCTCCATAATTTCCTTTATCGTATTGATAAACGTTTGAAATGAAAAATCACTGTCTAGTCGACCATTATGCCCCGGTAAATCGATTGCTACAACATGGGCTTCTGGAAGGGCGCTGGCTAATGCTGCAAACATTTCTTTACGTTCACCAAGCGCAGGTATCGCAATTATTACCTCTTCATTTTGAAATGCATTGTATTGAATATATTTTTTCATGATCCTCCCCCTTACCATCATAACGCTCGTCCTTTTTTGAAAAATTCAGGTAATTATACAACTAAAATTTTCTTTATTATTACAAAGCATTAATGGAAAATCAATGACTAATACCCAAAATATTGATGATAATTGTTAAAACACGTTCCGACTCGGCGACACTTTAGCGATTCGCAATAGAGGAACGAAGGTTAAAAGCATCACGTCTTGTGATAGCGTCTTCACAGGATGAGAAGTTCTTAGCCTAAGTTCCTCTATTTCAGCGGGTGTTTGGACACTCGCTGAAAGAAGTTAAATATAATATCGATGGATAGGACGTCCAACACTTCCGTATTGTATATCTACCTTTAATAAATTTTGTTTTTCTAAAAAGTCTAAGTAACGTCGAGCCGTTACGCGCGCTGTCCCAATATATGTAGACACTTCCTCCGCTGATACCGCTTCGTTACTTTCTTGAATATAGGCAAGCACTTTGCCTAATGTTGCCCGGTTAAAACCCTTTGGTAGCTCTTCTATTACAATTGTCTCAGTGATTGGGGGAACAGCTATTTGTTCAGGTATACGTTGCTGCATTAGATGATCCACATCATGCTGTGTTAGATCTTCCATACCACTTATTTTCTTTTTATAGGATTGATAATTCTTTAAAGTTTGCTCAATTCGTTCAAATGTAAAAGGTTTCATAATATAATCATAGACGCCTAAGTGTAAAATTCGCTGCACAGTAGGCATATCATTCGCAGCAGTTACAGCAATAACATCAACAGGAAGATGTTCTTCTCGAATTTTTCCTAACGTAATGATGCCATCTTGCTCGGGCATAAAAATATCCATAAAGACTAGGTCGGGGTTTAATTGTTTAATCCTCTCAATCCCTTCTATCCCATTACTAGCATAGCCTATTAACGAGAATCCTTTGATTTGCTCTATAAATTGTCTATTCACTTCTCGTACCATCGGATCGTCCTCAATTAATAACACGTTCATTACATCCATCTACTCTTCTCCTAACTCCAATAAGATTAAGAAACTTGTCCCTTTCATAAATTCACTCACAACTTCAATATCACCATTACCTTTTCTTACAATTTCATCTATTAAATGCAAGCCAATACCGCGATTCTCGCTTGCCTTTGTAGAAAATCCATTTTCAAACATACGAGCTTGCACCTCTTCAGACATCCCAATTCCATTATCAGAAACAGCAATTGCTAAAACATCGTCATGCTCATCTACAGAAATCGCTACATATTTATCATCTTTTGAAAGTACATTTAGCGCTTCAAAGGCATTTTCAATTAAATTTCCTAATAAGACAACAAAATCGTGGTGATCTAATAATGGTGGAAAGCGTTTAAAATGACTTTTTCGATCGATTTCTACTTGTATGCCTAATTCCTTGCCATAGCTAACTTTACTTAGCAATAATCCTGAAATATTTTCATTATGAAAGCGTTCATTTAAAAACTTCGTTAAAGAGGCTTCATTTTCGGTAGTAGCTGTAACGTATTCAAGCGCTTGCTTTGTATGTCCCAATTGCAGAAGACCTGCAATCGTATGTAGCTTATTTTTATGCTCATGTGTTTGTACACGGAGTGCTTGAACAAAAGCTTTAACACCCGTCACCTCTTCCGCAAGCTTTTTCACCGCTGTTAAATCTTTAAACATAGCAACAGCTCCGACTAATTCACCATTTACTATAATAGGGACACGATTACTCAAAATACTATGATGATTAATATAGAGCTCTTGATTGTATACAGGATTTGCTGTTTCAACAATTTCAGGCAATCGTGTGTCTGGCAAAACATCATAAATATTTTCCCCAATACAATCCTCTATCTTTGTAGTAACGCCTAATATATCAGCTGCTTTTTCATTAAAAATTGTAATATTCATTTCTTTATCGACCGCTATAATGCCTTCATGCATAGCATTGAATGTTTCTGTTCGTTCCACATACATCTTCGCAATCTCATGAGGTTCAAGCCCAAACATTTGCTTTTTAATATGCCGGCCAAGTGTATATGCCCCCCAGATGCTAAAAACAAGGGATATCAGAATCGTAATAAAAATTTCATGCTCATAATTTTGCAGCATTTCTATAAAAGTAGGCAGTGAATACCCTACAATGACAATGCCCACTTGTTCTTTTTTCTCATCAATGATTGGGACAAACGCTCGAATCATTACACCAGCTTCCCCTTGCGCCTTCGATACATAATAATGCTCACTAAAGGCAGCGTTTAAATCCTGTGATTCACTACGCTTCCCTATTTCTTTACTGACTGGGTGAGATAGTTTAATACGATCCTTATTCATCACAACAATATACTCTGCTTTATTCACAACACGAATTCCATCTACAATTTTATTAACATGTTTCGCAGCTTCTTTCATATTGTCATCTTTCAAATGTGTACTGATTTCTGGCACATTTGATACAGTCCGTGCAACGAGCATAGCACGCTGACCAAACTCCTTTTCTTGCTCCGTTAAAAGGTTACCGAGTACAAAAATGCCTCCCAGTAAAAAGGAGAAAGCAATGATTAAAAATGTTACTAACAATATTTTGCCGTTTACAGGCATTTTCATCATTTGAAATCCCCCCCTTTTCAAATCTGCATTTGCACTATAAAAGTCTTTGGTCAATCTCACTTCTTCAAATGATATGCTTTTAAGATTATCTTCAAAAAAATCTTTTGACAACACTTTAGTTGACATAAGTAGGATAAAGTCATGAACTTAATGAACAATATTACGAAAAATTGGTATAAAACAAAATTTTCTATCACTAATTATTATTGTATTATAACAAAGATGAATTAACGACACAGTATCATAACAGATTGGGCCATTGAAAACACTACGTTTCATTAAAAATATGGATGAATGTACTTAATGAACGATATGTTTCTTATTTTCTAAATCTCTTTTTTTCAAAAGGATTCGTTATGATAATTCTAGTGAAAACGATATCAAAGAGAAAATTAAGAAACGAGGTAGCATAAAATGAAATTACTGAAAAATTTGACTGTTCAGGTTATAACTGCGATCATTTTGGGGGTTATTGTTGGAGCCATCTTCCCTGAGTTTGGTGCAAGTCTTAAAATCCTGGCAGACTTATTCATTAAGTTAATTAAAATGTTAATCGCCCCTATTATCTTCTTAACAGTTGTAATCGGAATCGGTAGTATGGGAGATATGAAAAAGGTCGGAAAAATCGGAGGAAAGGCGTTACTGTATTTCGAAATTGTCTCTACCATTGCCTTAGCAATCGGGATTGCTGTTGCATTAATCGTAAGCCCAGGTACTGGATTAGATACATCAGGTGCTTCCGAAGCTGATATCTCAAAATTTACAACTGCTGCTTCAGAAAGTGAGCAAGGTTTAGGTGCTTTCATCTCTAGCATCATTCCTGAAAACGTTGTAGGTGCACTTGCAGCAGGGCAATTACTTCCTGTGTTATTCTCTGCAATATTATTCGGTTTAGCTGCTGCTTCTATTGGTGCACCTGCAAAACCGGTCATTACATTTTTTGAACAAGTGGCAGAAATTTTCTTCAAAATCGTAAGTATGGTGATGAAAATTTCTCCAATCGGTGCCTTTGGTGCAATGGCCTATACGATTGGTAATTTTGGTTTGAAATCTTTAAGCAACTTAGGTCTATTAATGGCTGCCGTCTATATTACTATGTTCTTATTCGTAGTCTTTGTTTTAGGCGCGATTGCAAAATTCTTCGGCTTTAATATTTTTAAATTTATCGCTTATATTAAAGAAGAAATTTTCTTAGTAATTGGTACTTCATCATCTGAATCTGCCTTGCCATCTATGATGCGTAAATTGGAGAACTTTGGTTGCTCTAAGCAAGTTGTTGGATTAGTAGTTCCAACCGGTTATTCCTTCAATCTTGATGGAACTTCCATCTACCTTTCAATGGCTGCATTATTTATTGCACAAGCATACGGAATGGACTTAACATGGATTCAAATCATTACACTACTCGGAATTTTAATGATTACATCTAAAGGAGCTGCCGGTGTAACGGGTTCTGGTTTTATTACGTTAGCAGCGACACTTGCTGCTTTCCCAATGATTCCAGTCGAAGGGATCGCGCTACTAATTGGTGTTGACCGATTCATGTCTGAAGCACGCGCCGTAACAAATTTAATTGGTAACGGTGTAGCTTGTGTAGTCGTATCGAAATCTGAAAAAGAGTTTGATGTAGAGATGCAAGAACGTGCACTTCAAGGAAAAACTACAATTGTGTCTTGAGAACAAATGCGCTAAAGCGCTCGTTTACATCTGACAAGCGCTGGAGAGCCCGAAGCAAAAGTAAACGCTCCACCACTTTTGCCCGTGGGATCGAAGCGACCTCGAGGATGTAGCGCTTTAGCCTAGACGCCGACTATGTTCTAGGTTAACCAAAGTTAGTCTTTAGTTTCTAAAAAAAGGGTAGTGATGACAGCGTGTTGCTGTTTCACTACCCCTTTTATTTAACATATTGTTCAAGCAAGCGTTGCGTATTTGTTGACTGCTCAAGTGCTTTTTTCTCATTTACCCAATAGATCAAATATTGCTGATCTCCAACATTAAAAACCATTTGCTGTAATTCCTCATTTAGCTCAGAGCTAATCGCGACCTTTAAAATATCCACCTCATATAATGGCTCTCCTTTTATTTCATAGACAATATGATAGAGTGGTTTTTCTTCAAATACAGCTCGTTCTTTTTTGCTTAATTTCTTAACATGGCTTAGAGGGTAGTTTTCAATGTAGGCTGTTGCATCTTGACCTGTTGCTTTAAAAACAGATTGCTCTCCTTCAAATAGCTCGATTGCATTAATTTCTGTTACATGATCTAAAATGTGAGAAATAGCTTCTTTCTCATTTTTTTCGCGAGACTGCAACGTAAAAGCGCCAATCAAAATAATTGCAGCAAATATAACTAGTTTCAAT
Source organism: Lysinibacillus sp. G1-3 (assembly GCF_056322905.1). Classification (NCBI taxonomy): domain Bacteria; kingdom Bacillati; phylum Bacillota; class Bacilli; order Caryophanales; family Bacillaceae; genus Lysinibacillus; species Lysinibacillus sp. G1-3. Next base: position 21,894 of record NZ_JBWHYQ010000001.1, on the reverse strand, counting down.
CTTCTTTTATTCATGTTCATTACCCATTCAATGCTTTTTTCACAAAGCGGTTAATATCTACATCAGCCCCAATGACAAGCATAATATCTCCTAGCAAAATTTTATCACTCGCCTGTGGAGATACGATAATATCTGCACCACGCTTAAGGCCTACAATATTTATCCCGTACTTTGCACGAATATCTAAATCCATAATAGAATAACCTGCAATCGCATCATTGGCCTTAAGCTCCATAATGGAATGTTCATCAGAAAGCTCTAGATAATCAAGCACTGTATTAGACAGCATATTATTAGCAATACGAATCCCCATATCACGCTCAGGATGCACGACAAAATCTGCTCCAATTTTACGCAGTACTTTTTCATGATAATCATTCTGAGCCTTTACAGTAATCTGCTGAACGCCGATTTCTTTTAAAATAATCGTCGTCAAAATACTAGCCTGAATATCTTCACCGATTGCTACAATCACATGCTCAAAATTACGAATACCTAATGAATTTAATACCGATTCATCCGTCGAATCTGCGATAACAGCCTGTGTGGCAATGGAAGCGAATTCGTCCACCCGCTCTGATGAATGATCGATCGCCATAACTTGTGCCCCTTGACTCATTAGTTCGCGGACAATGCTTCCTCCAAAACGTCCAAGTCCAATGACAGCAAACTCTTTTTTCATCATTATAAATCCCTCCGAAAACTACTATACCCTTATTGTAACGCATTCTCTGCTATATGTATCGCCAAAACAAGAGACTATTCGTCATAGAAAGACAACCCTTGGGCATTTTTAAGGATCCTTCTCCACTCAAGATACATCTCATTGCTATGCTCTATAATAATCCCACTAACATTGTATTTTACATAAAAAAGGGCGAGGAATAAAACATCCTCGCCTGATATTGCTATTATGCGTTACGCATTTCATCTAAAACACGATTTACACGTTTTTCTAGCATTTTCATACCGCTACCACCAGCTTGCATATGACGAAGCTGACCATCTTTATCGAACACAAAATAAGCAGGTACATATTGATTTTCAAATGCATCTGTTAGCTTTAATTCGCTATCCACAAAGATTGGTTGAACAATATCATGCTCTGCCGCTACCGATTTGATTGTTTCTAAATTTGTATCTTCCTCAGAACGTGGCATATGCACAGCAATAACGTTTAACTCATCTTTGTATTGGTCACGGAAATTGTTCACATCCGGCATTGCCTCTTTACATAAATGACAACTAACTGACCAGAAGTGGATTAACGTTGGTTTTTCGCCTACTAAATCCGCTTTTGCTACTTCTCCATTTAACCAAGTCGTTGCGCCTGCAAGTTCAGGCATTTGTTCACGAAGTTTCATAAAACATTCTCCTTTTCCTATATCAAGTTTAAAAAAATCCCCACAAACTTACTGTGGGGACTCTTTATTTTTGAATGATCAATTTCGTCAAGCCTCGAATTTAGTTCAACGCCTGATATAAAAACTCTTCTTAAATTATAGAGTCGCTTGACCTGGACGCCAGTTTGCTGGGCAAAGACCACCAGTTTGTAAAGCTTGAAGTACACGTAAAGTTTCGTCTACATCACGGCCGATGTTGTTATCGAATACTGTTTGGTATTTTAATTCGCCTTCTGGGTTGATAATGAATAAGCCGCGTAGTGCGATACCTTCTTCTTCAATTAATACACCATATTCTTTTGAAACTTGGTGATTTGTATCTGCTGCTAATGGGTATTTTAACTCACCAAGACCATTTTTAGTGCGGTCAGTGTTAATCCAAGCTAAGTGAGTATGGATTGTATCAGTTGAAACACCGATTACTTCTGCATCTAAGTCTTCGAACTCATCGTAACGATCGCTCATTGCAGTGATTTCTGTTGGACATACGAAAGTGAAGTCCATTGGATAGAAGAAAAGTACTGTCCATTTGTCTTGTGCTTTAATGTCTTCTAATGATACTTTGCCAAATGATTTGTCTGCAAGTACCGCTTCCATTGTAAAGTCAGGTGCTTGTTTACCTACCATGCGTTCTGCCATTATAAATCCCTCCGATTATATATGTAGTGTATATATTCCATTCGCACCAGCGAACTCGTCTTCTACGATAGCAGAGTAATCGTAGTTTTTCAAACAAGTAAACTTCACAAAAGTGCACACTTTTAATTATCTGACAAATTTTCGCCAAATCCCAAAATGGAATAGCTGCTACAGCCTATTTATTAGCTACTTTTAACAATTTTATTCTAGTTTAAACAAATTTTTTCTATACAACATTTATGTATAATTTCTAAAAATTTCATCTACTTTTTTTTCATTAAAAACGATTGCAAATTCTTTTTTATTATGTATAATTGTAATGGTTTTAGTAAACTAAAAGTTTCGTTAAAGTAAACTTCATATTTCAAAAGTTTATGATTGCTAAACTTCTTCTAGGAGGGAAAAGATGCAAATAGGAGCAAAAATCAAAGCGCTTCGTTTAAAAAAAGGTCTTACCCAAGAGGAACTTGGAGAACGTACAGATTTAAGTAAAGGGTATATTTCACAATTAGAACGTGATCTAAATTCACCTTCCATTGAAACATTATTTTCACTATTAGAAGTTTTAGGGTCAACACCTAAGGAATTTTTCGATGATGGAGCACCTGAACAAAAGGTTGTATATACAAAGGAAGATCAATCTACTTATACAGATGAAGAAAAAAAATATGAAATTCAGTGGTTGATTCCTACATCAAATGAAAAAGAAATGGAGCCCATTTTCTTAACACTTGCTGCTGATGGTGAATTTAAGCAGTTTGAACCCTCCCTTTCTGAAACATTTATTTATGTTGTCGAAGGGCGTATTCGTCTCGTTTTAGGAGATGAACAGTACATAGCGAGTGAAGGCAATGCTCTCTATTTTGAAGCGACAGATCATCATCAAATTTTTAATGCACATGCTGATGAAACAAAAATTTTACTTGTCGCAACGGATTCATATTTATAGCTTAAGGAGGCGCATCTATGACAACGAATTCGATTATCCGCTTTGAAAACGTTTCAAAGTCTTATAATGACGGCACGGTCGTCTTAAAAAACATTAACCTGGAGCTAGAAAAGGGAAAATTCTATACGCTACTAGGTCCGTCCGGTTGTGGTAAAACAACTATTTTACGTATGATCGCTGGATTCACAGAACCGACAACAGGAAATATCTATTTTCATGATAAAAAAATCAACTCAGTACCAGCCAATGAACGCCAAGTAAATACAGTTTTTCAGGATTATGCGTTATTTCCTCATTTAAATGTCTTTGAAAACGTCGCATTTGGGCTTCGTATAAAAAAGCTTCCTGAAAGTGAAATTAAAAACCGTGTTGCAGAAGCATTAAAATTCGTTAACTTAGCAGGCTATGGTAACCGTGAAATTTCTGAAATGTCTGGTGGTCAACGTCAACGTGTAGCAATTGCTCGTGCGATTGTGAACGATCCTGAAGTAATTTTACTTGATGAGCCTCTGTCAGCGTTAGATTTAAAGCTACGTACAGAAATGCAGTATGAATTACGTGAGTTACAACAACGACTTGGGAAAACATTTGTATTTGTCACACACGATCAAGAAGAAGCACTTGCCATGAGTGATGAAATCTTTGTTTTAAGCGAAGGTGAAATTCAACAATCTGGTACACCAGTAGATATTTATGATGAGCCAATTAACCGCTTCGTTGCTGATTTTATTGGTGAATCAAATATTGTTCCTGGCGTAATGATCGAAGATTTCAAAGTAGAATTTGCTAGTAAAGTTTTTGAATGTGTCGACCAAGGTATGAAGCCAAACGAAAAAATTGATATTGTCATTCGCCCAGAGGATTTAGAAATGACAACAATCGATAAAGGAAAACTTGTCGTTAAAGTCGATACTCAATTGTTCCGCGGGGTACATTATGAATTATCTACGTACGACAAAGATGGCAATGAATGGCTTGTGCATTCATTGAAAAAAGCTGAGGTAGGGACAGAAATTGGTTTAGACTTTGACCCAGAAGCAATTCATGTAATGCGCTTAAATGAAACAGAAGAAGAATTCGATAAACGTTTAGAGGCGTATGGGGACGACGAAGATGCAAACTAAGACTTCGAAATCAGCCTTATTTCCTTATGTTTTATGGATTGCACTTTTCGTTATCGCGCCGATTGCACTCGTTGTTTACTATTCCCTACTAGATATACATGGCAATTTTACGCTCGATAATTATAAAGCATTCTTTACTTCTGTCTATTTAAAAATGACATTAAGTTCATTCTGGTATGCGTTTTTAATTACATTCTTTACGTTACTTGTTTCATATCCAACAGCCTATTTTTTAACAAAAACAAAATATAAGCAGCTTTGGCTTTTACTAATTATTATTCCTTCTTGGATTAATCTATTGTTAAAAACATATGCCTTTATCGGGATTTTCGGCTTGTACGGCCCATTAAATGCATTTATCGAAGTATTCGGTTTTGATCCGAAGCAAATGCTATTCACTGATATTAGCTTTGTGTTCGTATCCGTTTATATTTTTATTCCATTTATGATTTTACCGATTTTCAACTCATTGGATCGTTTAAATCCGGCACTTATTTATGCAGCACGTGATTTAGGGGCATCTGCCTTTACTACGTTCCGTCGCGTTATTTTGCCGTTAACAATGGACGGTGTTAAATCAGGTATTCAAGTTGTATTTATTCCAGCATTATCACTCTTCATGATTACTCGTTTAATTGCAGGAAACCGTGTTATTACACTGGGTACAGCTATTGAACAACAATTCCTTGTCACTCAAAACTGGGGAATGGGTTCAACAATTGCTGTTTTCTTAATTTTATTTATGGTCATTATTATGTTAATTACGGGACAGAAAAAGGATAAAGGAGGTCGCGTACGATGAAAAAACTATCTGCTTCAGCAAGAGTATATTTAGCGATTGTTTTTATCGTTTTGTATGCACCTATCTTCTATTTAATTTTCTATTCGTTCAATAGTGGTGGAACGATGAATAGTTTTGAGTCCTTTACGTTAGAACATTATAAAGCTGTTTTTGAGGATTCACGCCTACTCGTCATTCTAATTAATACAGTCATCGTGGCATTACTCTCTGCATTGATTTCTACAATCATCGGAACACTAGGAGCTATTGGTATTGTTACTGTTAAAGATTCAAAAATGCGCAATACACTACTTTCTTTAAACAATGTGTTAATTGTTAGCCCGGATGTCATTATTGGTGCAAGCTTTTTAATTTTATTCACAATGATTGGTATTAAGTTAGGCTTTGCTTCTGTCTTATTAGCACATGTAGCGTTCAGTGTTCCAATCGTTGTACTGATGGTTTTACCAAAACTATTAGAAATGAATAAATCATTAATCGACGCTGCATTAGATTTAGGAGCAACGAAAAAAGATGTTATGATGCGTGTTATTTTACCGTATATTAAACCTGGTATTTTTGCAGGGTTCTTCCTTGCCTTAACGTATTCTCTAGATGACTTTGCGGTAACATTTTTCGTAACAGGTAACGGTTTCAGTACATTATCTGTTGAAATTTATTCGATGGCACGTGCCGGTATTTCCTTAACGGTTAATGCCATTTCTGGTTTAGTATTCTTTGTAACGGTTATAGTCGTAGTTGGCTATTACTTCATCACAAGCCGCGCTAATAAAAGAACGGGGGGAACTCAATGAAGCAATTAATTCAAGCAACAATCGCAATACTTGTCGTTTCCGCCCTTTTATTCTATGCTGCTGACGCCCTAAGTGCGGGCGGTGGGAAAAGTGGTAAAGATACGTTAACAATCTTTAACTGGGGAGAATATATTGACCCTGATTTGCTGAAACAATTTGAAAAAGAAACAGGCATTCATGTTATCTATGAGACGTTTGATTCAAATGAAGCTATGATGACAAAAATTCAACAAGGTGGTACAGCTTACGATATTGCAGTACCTTCTGAATATATGATTGAAAAAATGAAGGAAGAAAACTTACTTGTTCCTTTAGATAAAACGAAAATCCCTAATTTTAAAAATATCGATCCGTATTTTTTAGATTTACCATTTGATGACGACAATAAATATTCTGTTCCATATTTCTGGGGAACAGTCGGCGTTGTCTATAATCCAAAGCTCGTTGGAAATCTTGACTTCTCTTCTTGGGAGGACTTATGGGATCCTTCATTAAAGCGTAAAGTCTTTTTAGTAGACGGTGCACGTGAAGTGATTGGTATGGGCTTAAACAGCCTTGGCTACTCGCTCAACTCTTTAAATAACGAGGAGCTACGTACGGCTACGGATAAACTAATCACATTAGCACCAAATGTAAAAGCCATTATCGGGGATGAAATTACACCGCTGATGGTTAATAAAGAAGCGGCCGTGGCACTCACTTGGTCTGGTCAAGCAGCTGACATGTTGTCAGAAAATGAAGATTTAGACTTTGCTGTACCGAAGGAAGGCTCAAACTTATGGTTTGACAATATGGTCATCCCAAAAACATCAAAAAATCTAGATGGTGCACATGCCTTCATTAATTTCATTCTAAAAGCTGAATCAGGTGCTAAAAACGCTGATTATGTAGGCTACTCTTCCCCTAATATTGCAGCGATGAAGTTAATGGATAAGGAAGTTGTATCTGATAAGCGATTCTATCCTTCTGAAGAACAACGTAAAACATTAGAAGTTTATAAAAACTTAGGCCCTGATTATTTGGGTAAATACAATGAGCTGTTTTTAGAATTTAAAATGAGTATTCGATAAACCTAAGCTGTTCTCACATTACGTTGAGAATAGCTTTTTTGTTTATCTGGAAGCGAATCCCAAGGAAAGACTGGTGCAGGGACTTGTTTTAATAATTAGAATCCCCATAAATAAGTCTCTTATTTCAGACTTATAGTCAATAGTAAACGTACAAGCCTTGTGGTAGACTGTAATATATTTGAATAAAGAAAGGGGTATTCGATGACCCAGCAGAAGTCTAATAAGGCGGCTTTATATATTTTAATGTTTAATATGTTTATCGCAATGGGGAGTATCGGAATTATTATTCCTGTCATGCCTGAGTATTTACAACTATTTGGTGCTGCAGGACAAGTACTTGGCATGTTGATTGCAACGTTCGCCTTAGCACAATTTGTTTTTTCTCCAATTGCTGGGAATCTTTCCGATCAATACGGTCGTAAAAATCTCATTATTTTCGGTCTTATAGTTACAGGCCTTGCACAAATTGGTTTCGGGCTATCTACAGATGTGTGGATGCTCTTCTTGGCACGCTTTTTAGGTGGCCTTGGATCTGCATTTGTCGCACCTCCTATAATGGCATTTGTGGCTGACGTCACAACGTACGAGGAACGCGGAAAAGGTATGGGGATGATAGGGGCAGCAATGTCCTTTGGTTTTATGATCGGACCAGGTATCGGTGGATTCCTCTCAAAAGTTAGTTTACACTTTCCATTTTATACTGCTGGATTTGCAGCTATCTTAGCAGCTATTTTATCGTTCTTTTTATTACCTGCTACAAAACCGAACACAGCGAAAAAGGCGCAGAAGCAGGATAATCTTGTAAAGCAGATGGCCCGTTCAGTCCAAATGCCTTATTTTGTCATGCTAATTATCATGCTTGTATTCTCTTTCGGAATTGCTAACTTCCAAACAACATTATCATTATTTGTTACAGAAAAGTTTAATTACACACCTACTGATATCGCCATTATATTAGTAATGGGCGGCGCTTTTGGTGTTGTTGTACAGATGTTTGTTATTACACCGCTGTTTAATCGCTTCGGCGAAATGAAAGTAGTGTTAGTCAATTTATTTATTGCAGCCGTTTCGATTTTCTTAATATTATTCGCATCCGGGTTTGCACTTATTTTAATTGTAGCGACAATCTTCTCTACAGCTACGACATTGATTCGCCCAGCTGTCAACACACTGATTTCAAAGCTTGCTGAAAATGAACAAGGCTATGCAGCTGGTCTGAATAATGCGTATATGAGTCTTGGTAATATGATTGGTCCAGCTTTAGCAGGTATGTTATTCGATTGGAATATGAACAGTCCTTATATTTTCGGGTCTATTATTTTAATGGCTTGCTTCTGCCTTGCCCTTATTTGGACAATGAAAAAAGCACCACACCTTATGCATCCTGATTCAAATTAGTCTGAAAAGTTATTGACTATTTTTAGTAGTGTGCTACATTATTAGGAGAAAAACTAACAATTAAATGTTTACCACTAGGGGAGTCTTTAAAAGGCTGAGACGTATATTGTCATATACGGACCCTTTGAACCTGATCTAGTTCACACTAGCGGAGGGAAGTGGCGACACTTGCTTTTTGCTATTTTAAATGCAAGGCCGCTTCCTAATGCTTTTAGGGAGCGGCTTTTTTTCTGGTTAATTAGCGATTCACAAAATACTAAATAGGAGTGGAAATTATGTCAATTCGAAAATTAACAATCATGGCCTTATTAGTAGCAATTGCCGTAGCAGGTTCTACCTTCGTTTCAATACCAACGGGCATTGCGCGTGCCTACCCTGTACAGCATGCCATTAATGTAATTGGCGCGATCATTCTTGGACCAGTGCCAACTGTTATGGTCGCTTTTATCACAGCCATTATTCGTATTTTAACAGGCACAGGCTCATTATTAGCTATACCCGGCAGTGTTATTGGTGCTTTATGTGCAGCTCTTGCCTATAAATACAGCGGCAAACAATGGCTCGCAGGTATCGGTGAAATGTTTGGAACAGGTATAATTGCCTCACTCATTGCCGTACCTTACGCACATTTATTAATGGGGACATCTGTAGCTGCTTTATTTTTTATGCCAGCCTTTTTAACTTCAAGTACTATTGGTGCTGTATTAGGCATTGTTGTTGCTAGCAATTTACGTAAAACTGTATTTGTAACTAACCTTAATACTCTTTTATAATTCATAAATCCTTTTTGAAGGGATGAGTGATTTATCGGAATGAATTTGTGTTTTATCGGAACAATTTCAGACTTTATCGGAATGTTTCATCGATTTATCCGAATATTTTAGAAAATACAGTATATCTGACCGCACTAATAGTTTGCAGGAATTCTATATTCCCTATTTTCACCACCTACTTTGTAAATGTCATCCAACAATTGATGATAGCCTTGGAATGACAAAAAACGATGGCTCATTGCTATAAAGCGTTGAACCATCGTTTTTTAATTGCTAATGTCGTTTTTTCATGCCCTTTAATAGCTGGGCAACATTTGTGTCCTCTGCCTGTATTGGTTTTTCCTCTACACGCTGATCTTTTTTCTTCGGTCTTGTTAGGAAACCCCAACCAAAGCGTCTAATGGTAATATCAATGAAGAATAGTAGCATCCCTGCTAATAAAAGCCATGTTGCGATATTTTGGCGTTCCGCTCCTTTTTTAGTAAATTCACGGAATACTTCGCTCGGTTCTTTCAAAACAGAGCCGCCTGTTTGCTTTGTTAGTTCTTTGATTAGCTTATCGTTCACTGGACGTAATTCATATTCAACACTATAAGGTACACTTAAGCCAGCCTGGTAAATAGCTTGTTCTTCATCGGTAATGCGGAAGAAGATGAGTCCTGGTTCTGCTTGCACGACTGCTCGAACTTGTGATGCTGAAATTGCCTCAAGCTGTGTTTCAAGTTCTTCACCCGCTTCATTGACAGCAACAATATCTAAGAATGCCGCTTCATTTGTTGGGTCAGTAATGACAAAGGAGCCGTCTGATTCTAGACGTACATCGTAGGCAACATCGTTATAGCTTGGTAGCATTTTTGAAATAAGCGTTTGCCAAAATGTACCCCAATTTTGCCATCTTGCCCAGTCTCCCGTCCATTTTCCTGTCGAATCAGAAGTAAAGGCATATGTTTTGCCAAGGCCATATTGCCATTCTGCAAGTACAGGATCTTCCTTCTCACTTTCTGCGATAACAGTGGCCCCCTGCTTTGCTGTCGTACCTATATAAGCATTCATTTTAGGTACCCCATTTGTAAATAGCGTATTCCAGCCAGATGTATTAAATATAGATGGGTAAAATGGGTTATCTTCAATATATGTGCGTGAAATCATAGCAGTTTCACGAGATAAAATAGAGGGAATCGTCTGTTCATCAATAACATCGTAAAAACGCCCACTCCCCATCTCACTGAGTGCTTCAAGTAAGTTAGCATCTGCATCTTGACCAATTGCAACTGTTGATAGAGTCGTGCCATTTTCTTTTCCTTGTGTAATTAAGTCTTCATAGTTACCCGACTGTGACTGTCCATCTGTTAATAAAATAATATGCTTACGCTGCAGCTTTAAATCTGCTAGATTTTCATAAGCTTTAGCAAGTGAACCATATATTTCAGTACCTCCACCTGGCGTTACAGATAAAATCGTATCTACAGCTTCTTCCTTATTGCCAAGTGGCCCTGTCTCAATAATTTCCCAAGGTCGATCATCAAAGGCAATAAACCCGAGCGTATCCTCATCTCGTAGCATTTCAATTGAACGGGCGGCAGCCTCCTTAGCAAGCTCTAACTTTGCTCCAGACATACTTCCAGAGCGGTCAAGTACGATTGCCAGCCCTAATGATGGTAATTGCTCCTTACCTTTAATCTCCATTTCAACAGGTAGTAAAGTTTCGATTGGTGTTTTAAAATAACCGCCTAAGCCAAAGCTATTTTCGCCACCAACCATTGTAAAACCGACACCAAAATTTTTCACTGCTTGCTCAATGACAGTCATTTTTGCCTCGCCTACTAAATGGCCTGGCACATTATCAAAAATGATTGCATTGTATTGTAAATAACTAGAAAGCTCATTTGGTAGACTTTTAGCATCTACCACATCATAGGAAATGGATTGATTGCCAAGTGCTGCTGCGATTGGTGATGGTGTTTCATAGCCATTAACAATTAATAAATGTGGTTCACTTTGCACCATCGTGACGCTCGTTAATTTATTATTTTCTAAAATCGCATCTTGATCGACCTGCACGAGTGCTTCATATTTTACAAGCCCTTCAGCCGTTGCTGCATGTTTATACGTAAAAATATTTGAACCTTCTGCAAGCTCCACTTTCTCACGATGGATGAGCTGATCGTTTTCATATAATAATAGCTCACCTCGTTCTGCTACAGTTGCATTTATTTCAGTGACTAGCTGCTGCTGTTCACCTGCATAAGCAACTTGTGGTGTTACAAAGCTTTTCAGAGATACATCCTTAGCTACAGGTTTGTTAAATGATACTACATCAACACTACTATTTGCCCCTTTAAACTTTGAGGCAAATTCTAAGGCATCTCCTTTTGTTTCATTGCCATCCGTTAAGAGCACAAGTCGCGTTGCTTTTTTCGGATCTACAATACCTGATGCGAGCTGTAGACTCTGTTCGATATTTGTTTGATCTGTTGCTTTTATAGTTGTAAACTTCGGTACTTCCTTTAAAGAGTTCGATAACATAGCTTCCGTTTGTAATGTCGATGAAAAAGAATAAATTCCGGCAAGTTGTTCATCTTTTTTCGACTGTAAACTTTCCGCTATAAAATTGACCATTTCATCATCTGTACCATTCATTGAAGCAGAACGGTCAACTAAGAATAATACTTGTTCTTCCTTTACGGGTAATAAAATATAGGGACCAGCTAGTGCAAAAACTAAGCAGCATATTGCTACTATTCGGATTCCTAGAACGACGATATGACTTTTTTTAAGTCGCTGTCGCTCACGCCAATAGGTCCATCCAAAATACACGAGTAATGGTAGTAAAAGCAACAATGCTAATGGTATATCAATTCGTAAATCCACGACGTCGTTGCACCTCCCACTCTACAACAAGTAATACTAAGATAATAAGAATCAACCAAGGTACGAACGAAGTTTTCGATATTTCTTTCTTCCCATTGTCCTGAAGCTCTCCAAGCGTATAGCTTGTTCCTTTTTCAATCACACGCTCCTGTGCTTGAAGCTGTACAATAAAGCGCTTTTCTTCATCATTTGAGCGTGTTGTATAAATTCCTGGCTTCATTGGAGCTGTTAATAATCCACTCGTAACGGACGATAAAAACTCATCATCTTGCGAATATACACTCCAATCACCTTGTGCTAAAGCAACTGCTCGTTGCTCATTTGGTATAAAAATACCGAGTGAACCAATGGATTCTGATAGCAGCTGTTCTGCACTCCATAAAAATAATGGGAATGAAGGATGTAGCGGCCAATCTGTATCAGCAATATCTGCTAATACAACAATATCTCCTTCTGGTGAACGCTGTATAAATGGTTGATCTCCAATCGATGCAATTGTTTTATAGCCATCGAATCCAGGATATATAGCACTGACATAAATGTCTTTTAGTTCACTAAATGCAAACAATGCATGACTTGTTGTACCGATTTCCCCAGTAGCTTCAACTTTCTCTACGTCATCCCGTCCAAATAATACTATTGGCTTGTCTATCTTTTCGAGAAGCGCCGTCTGATTTGTCACAATAGTGGCATCCTTATTGTCAGCTACTTGTGAAGATGGAACAATTTTCACGCTACTATTAATCGTTTGAAAACCTTTTTGAATAAGTTGATGCATACTTTGATCAACAACTACTTTTGAAGTCGCTGTTTGTAACAATACAGTTTGTGAATTATCAACCGTGTAATCGTCCTTAGCATCTATGTTGGCCGTCATAGTATCTTCTAACGGTAAGTCTTTAAAAGTTTTTGTTACAGCTTCCTTTGAAGGCAATGTGACACTTTCTGAAACTAACTCCTTACCTGTAACATTTTCTATCGAAAGAGTTACATGTTGTTCTTGGTCCGTATCATTTTGTAACTGCACAAGCGCCACTGCAGATTGTCCATCTGTAGTAGCAGCAAAACGTGTAATTGCAATATTTGTTAAATCTTTCGCAGCGCCTTTTACAATCCACTTCACAGTATCTTTTTCCATCGGCAATTGCTTTTTATCGAGCGAATCTGTAAAGACATAAATAGATGTTGGTGTATTACCGACAAAAGCCTGTGCCACATCGAGAGCCTTATTCATTTGAGCTGTTTCATAGGTTACGTGTAATTCTTGAATAGCTTGTTCAATATCTTTTGTATTTGTTTCTTGCTGTAATATAGCTTTTGGCGTATTACCTGTTGTAATGAGTGTCACGGGCCTTCCATCAAGCTCATTCACCAATGACAGCATTTCTTTTTTCTGTGTGTCAAATGTTGACTGCCCTTTCCCCGCTAACATTGTTGCAGACGTGTCTACAATGAAAATCGCCTGTGCACCAACAATCGTTGATTTTTTAACGTAAGGATTCATTAATGCCAGTACAAGTAAAAGAAGAGCTAGCAATTGTAAATAAAGCAGTGCATTTTTTTGAAGATGTTTTAAGTATGGTGATACACGTGTTTCTTGCATAATTTCCGACCAAAAAAGTGTGGAGGAAACGGTTTGATCGGTATATTTTTTTCGAAAGAAATAATATAGAAGGACAATGACCGGGATGATGGCCGTCCAGCTAAAAATTATTTGACTAAAGCCCAATACGGCTCACCTCACCTAATCCAATGTGCTTTTAATAATTGTTGAAAGATTGCATGTTGTAATCCATCTTCTACTTTAAGCTGTAATTGTCGAACACCGAAACGCCGACAAATTGCCTCAAATTCCTCTTCATGTAATAAACGTCTTGCCAAATATGTGTCTAGAACTTTAGAAGACATCGTAACATTTACATCTCTGCCTGTTTCACGATCGAGTAAGCGCACATCACCTGTATATTCTGGTGATAGTTCTTCTTGCGTAACTATTTGCAAAATGCGCACATCCCCCGCAAAACGTGGTAGCCTTTTTAAAAGTTGCTCCCATTCCTCGATTGGCTCCAGTCCGTCCGTCACAATAAATAGTACTGTACTATCCTTAGGCAATGCTTTTAAAGCTCCCTGTGCGAAGCTATTTGTATAAGTTGCTTGCTCTATGTCTGTGACTACCTGTAAAAAAGCACGACGATACATGGCACCTTTACGACGAAATGGTGGCTTTACCTCATCCTGTACAAAAGAAAATGATAAGCGATCATCGCGACCGAGTACCATTAAACCAAGTGAGGCGACAATTTGACGGGCAAACGTCCATTTTTCTTGATCGCCCATAGATTTAGTTGTATCTAGTAAAATGTGAACGCGCATCTCTTGTTCATCTAAAAAACGTTTAATAAAGTATTTATCCGTTCTCGCAAAGACATTCCAATCAACCTGACGCACATCATCTCCTAAATGATATTCACGAAAATCGGAAAAATCGAGTGATGCCCCGAAGCGTTGCGAACGGTGCGAGCCCTTGTGTTGCCCACGTAATTTGGAGGCCGTCGCTACTTGGAAGCGACTGATTTTCGCTAGCCAATCCTCGGGCAATAATAATTTTTGTGTCACCTATTAACACCTTGCTGCACTTTTTCTAAAATGACATCAATCACATCGTCTGCTGTTTTACCCGAAGCCTCCCCTTCATAATTCAACAGCATACGATGGCGTAACACCGGCTTCGCCACAGATTTAATATCTGCTATAGAAACGTGGAAACGTCCGTTCATAAGCGCCCTTGCCTTCGCTAATCTAATTAAACTTTGTAAACCTCGAGGGCCGCTACCATACATGGCATATTGCTTGACCTCATCAATGGCATCTACTCTCTCAGGATGTGTGGCCACAACAAGGTCCGTCGCAAACTCGAGCATTTCATCAGCAACAAGTACTTCCTTCACCATTTGCTGCGCTTCAATAAGAGCTTCCGTATTCATGATCTTTTGTAAACCAATTTCCGTAGCGCCTGTTGTCCGCTTCATAATTTCCATTAGCTCACTTTTCTCAGGGTACGGCACAAGAATTTTACATAGGAAACGGTCCATTTGCGCCTCTGGTAAAGGGTACGTTCCCTCCATCTCAATCGGATTTTGTGTTGCTAACACGAAGAATGGTCGTGCCATTTTCTTCGTATCTCCCAAAATTGTTACCGTTTTTTCACCCATTGCTTCAAGCAATGCACTTTGTGTTTTTGGTGTTGCTCGGTTAATCTCATCCGCTAATACCATTTGGCTAAAAATCGGACCTTGCTGGAACGTAAACTGCTGCTTGCCATCAGATGTGCGTTCAATCATACTTGTTCCTGTAATATCCGCTGGCATTAAGTCAGGTGTAAATTGAATTCGCGAAAATGATAAATCTAGCACTTCAGAAATTGTACGGATTAACATCGTTTTCCCTAAACCCGGTAGGCCCTCTAATAATGCATGCCCATCAGCAAGCACTGCGTATAATGTATAATCAATTGCTTCCTCTTGCCCGACGATAAAGCGATGAATTTCTTCCTTTACTTGTAGTAATTGCTTACTCATTTCAACATATTGTTGCTCTGTAAATGCCATTTCTTTTCCTCCTACTGAGACTCAATTGACGTGAAATAAGATTGCACGACTTTTTGTAAATCCTTCGGTAATTGTAAACGCTCTGAGCTTTCTAAATAGCTATCTTTATAGGAACCTATAACTTCCTCATATGGACGGATAGAACCTTTAGTAATGGGACCATTTCCTTGTTGCTCTGAAACATGTGATCCTTCACCTAATGCCCCACTATCAACCGAAGTCTGACTAGAACCACCAATTCGTTTCGGTGTCGTTAATAAATCGCGGCCACCCTGTCCTGTGCCTACACCGCTACCACCAGCTGTACCAGAACCATTGCCTTTACCCTGTCCTTGTCCTTGTCCTTGTCCTTGTCCTTGTCCTTGTCCTTGTCCTTGTCCTTGTCCTTGTCCTTGTTGATTGCTTTGACTCGATCCTTGTCCCTGACCTTGACCACTAGCCTGTTGAGAACCGTTTTGTGAATTCCCCTGTTGCCCTGTTTGACCTTGCTGATTACTTGGCTGTGAATTCGCTGAAGACTGTTGATTTTGATTTGAATTAGCATTGTTTTGCTGATTGTTATTGGCACTATTGGCACTCGCAATAGCATTTTGTAAGGAATTACTTGCAGGTTTTCCAAGCTTGCTCATAGCTGTCTGAGTAGCATTGGCATTTTGCGTCAGCTCCTGCTGCATTTGGGCAAGCTCTTTCAATTGCTCCATTTCTTCCTTCGATAAACCATGCTCGTCAGAAGCGCCATCCTTACTAGCCGTTTGCTTATCTTTTAATTGTTGTTCCTTTAAAACAAGCTCCTTTTGCTTTTTCACGACTTCACGTAATGCTTCTTCAGCTGTCTCTGCCTCTTTTAACGTATTTTGCAATTCTTTTAATTGCTCTTTCACTTCTTTTGTTTCTGCTGATTTCTCTAATTTAGCAACTTCCTTCTTAACATCCTCAATGACAGCTTTTTCTTTTTCCACTTCAATTGCTTCAATTTGTGTAGCTGCTGGGAACATATAAAGAATTGCTAGTACGACAGCTGTTCCAAACAACCCAATCAACGCTGTTGGACGGAACAAGTTTTTCTTTCGAGCCTTAAAGTCTACAAACGCCTTTTCAACGTTTTTTACTGCTTTCGTTAGTAAAGATTGAACGAGTGGGTCCTGATCATCCTCGAACGATAAGGCTGTCACTAGCTCATTGTGAGAAAAATAATCATCCAGTGTATGCAATGCTGCCTTTTCCTTTACACGCTTCCACCACATAAATAGCACAGTTGCTAGTATGACAACGATGAAGGTAGTAAGAGCTGTTTGGCGATAATACGGCCAAACAAAGAGTCTTGAAACGAGGAAGAGGGAAGCACTCGAAAGCAATGCCAAAAACAAGCCGTACTGTGCAATTGGAATGCTTCTTTCCACCGTTAAACTCGTTTTAGCACGTTGAATATATTTTCTTAATTGCTGACGATGCTCCATAAGATTTCCTCCTTATCGGTTGCTTTTCATATTGGCACGTAATTTTTTAATCGCAATGGTTAAACAAAATACAATAATCAATGAATAGGTTATTAAATAACTAATCCATACAGGTAATTCTACTCCCGAAACTTGTGCTAATGCATCGCCCATAGACGACGAAGTAAGTGTAAGCATTAATGCACCTGGGTTAATAGAAGCCCAAAAATAAGCCATATAAGAAGTCGTCGTACCTATGGCATTATTCCCCATTTGATGGAAGGCCACTGTTAAAAAGAAGAAAAACGCTGTAATGCCACCTAAAAAGATGATCGAACCATACGTAGAAATCATTGCAACAATTGTTCGCTTCGTAATCGTTGAAAACATAACACCAATACTACCAATTGCTACGACTGTTAATAAATAAAATAAAAATATCGAGATTAATTGAGACGGCGATACGCCACCAAATAAAAATACTAAACTATATAATGGTAATCCTGCGATTAGCATTAATACTAAAAATGCTACCGAGGATAATAATTTTCCAACGATAATTTGTGTAGAGCTTTGTGTCGTTGTTAGTAAAATATTTAATGTTTGCTTTTCCCTTTCGCTACTAATGGCACCAGCCGTTAAACTTGGTGTAATGAAAAGAACAAGAGCCATTTGTAATATTGTTAAAACTACAAACATCATAAAGCTTGTTTCTGGTTTGAAGAAACCTTTGCCTGTAAAACCAGTTGTTATAAGCAAAAATCCTGCGATAAAAATACAAAGAACCGCTAAATAAAACATTAAACCTGAAAAGCTTTTAAAAGAACGGAAGCGCAACTTCAATTCTTTTACGAATACCGGATTATAAAATCGTTCCATCATTGATTGTCCGCTCCCTTCGTAATAGCCATAAAGACATCCTCTAAATCTTTTTCCTCTTCACTTAACGCATAAATAGGTAAATTCGCAAGTATAGCTTTTTTCAATAGTGCTACCTGATCAGCATCTGTTCCACGGTAGTTAAAGGCTATCTCTAAGCGATTCTCTATTACATCTATGGAAGAGATAAGTGGATCCTCCTCTAAAAAAGTACGAACCTCGTTTAAACAGTCTGTTACTTTAACTACGATACGCTTCTCCCCCTGTAGCTGTGCTTGAATGGAGGCTACATTGCCATGCGCGATAAGCTTACCATTATCGATCACACCAATTTCATCACACATTTCTGCAAGCTCAGGCAAAATATGTGAGGAGATTAAAATCGTCTTTCCCATAGATTTTAAATTCCGTAAAATATCACGCATTTCTACTCGTGCACGTGGATCCAAACCTGATGCAGGTTCATCTAAAATTAATACTTTAGGATCGTGGATAAGAGCACGTGCTAAACATAGACGCTGCTTCATCCCCCGTGATAGTAAATCCACATAGTCATACCGTTTATTTGTTAAATTTACCAGCTCTAGCAGCTGTGGAATAAGTACTTTTCGTTCCGTCGCTCCAATGCCGTAGCTGGCACCGTAAAAGTCTAAGTATTCGTCTACTTTTAGTTGATCATAGACGCCAAAGAAATCTGGCATATAACCAATTAGTTTTCGTACTTCCTTTGGTTCCTTAATAACGCTCTTTCCGTCAATAACGGCATCACCTGAAGTTGGAGACAGCAACGTTGCTAAAATCGAAAATGTAGTCGATTTACCTGCCCCATTGGCACCTACAAAACCAAAGACAACCCCTTCCTTCAAAGATAGATTCAAATGATCTAGTGCCGTAAAGGAGCCATATCTTTTCGTCAAATCACGAATTTCAATCATTATTTCGCCACTCCCTTCAGCTCTACATCTGGTAATTTCGTTTGCTCGCCCGTTTGATCCGGTCCGAACTTAACCTCAATCAACAATTCATCATTATTATTGAAATATTTTTTTATGTTATCTGTAAACACCTGCTTCGTATCTACCAACGGCTCATAAGTTTTCTTCTCGTTATTCCAAATCGATAGCTGCATACGATTACTATCCTTATTCGAAATCGTCAATTCGTTTAATGTTTGAACTGAATTCATAAAATGATCTGGCATCGCGATGGATACTTCATATGAACCATTAGACAAATACCAACTATTTAACTGCTCATCAATTTTGTCATAACTCGAATTAGGAGATAGTGGGTTTACTGAGTACGTAAAGTTATTACGCTTCATCGTAAATGGTCCCGATAGCTCTATTTTGCCATCAAATGGCTGAACCAAATAAGTAAGCGGAGACATATCGGCACCTGTTTCCAATTCAACCCCAGCTATAGCTTGATCGGTCCATGCTGTAATGACAGGCTTTTTCTCTTTTTCTACAAGTGGTAATGCCATAGTTTTCATTGACTCAATACGTGCAGGATTCACTTCTTCCTTCTTCGTTGGATAATTACTGTAATTGTAATTTGTAAAATCAGATGGTTTTTGAAGAACTGTTGCTTTTAGCTCCTTATCGACTTTAAGAGTACCGTTCGCTGCAATGTCGCCAAGTTTAATTTCTTTAATGCCGGAGATTAACGTAACGTCCTTTAAGGCAAACGGGAAATTATTCTTAATAGTCCCAGTCAGCTTTT
Organism: Lysinibacillus sp. G1-3; assembly: GCF_056322905.1. Lineage (NCBI taxonomy): Bacteria > Bacillati > Bacillota > Bacilli > Caryophanales > Bacillaceae > Lysinibacillus > Lysinibacillus sp. G1-3. Next base: position 2,423 of record NZ_JBWHYQ010000001.1, on the reverse strand, counting down.
CATTTTTCAACGTAATATCGATATCCATTTTGCCAATATTTTGTGCCGCTGTTTTCCCTGCAAAAGACTGAATAGACCAATATCTTAAATCACGTAGTGTCAGCGTTGAACCATTGGCATTTTCCTTAATATAGGATATTTCATGTAAATCCTCTATTGTCCCTGCAAAATTATTAGAATTTCGTAGCGCGAACGCACTTGTATTCTTATCTGTATTCACAACAAAATCACCACTACGATTTGTTAAAATGGACTCTACGTAATAACCATTTAAACTACTATCTTCATTTACTTTATAAAATGCAGATTGTTGAATTTGCGGTTGCCCAATTCGATCTTTTGCACCAAAAATAAATAAAGCAATAGATAACACAATGGATATCGCGGGAATGATCCACCATGCATGCTCACGTTTGTCTATTTTCTTTAAAATGAAATATAAAATAGGTCCGATAATTAAAATATATAAAATAATAACAATGAGCATATAGCTAACAGATACTTCAAACGAAGGGAATAATTCATTTATATTACTCAGTTCATTTGAAATTTGCTCCAGCGACGACTGTCCATGAACCATTTGTTGTGACATCTTTTGAATATTTATCAATTTCGCCACTAATGATGGGTAACCATCCATAGACGCAAGTGGTTGGTCCCCTAAAGAAAACGTCGTTTGAATAATTTCTCCACTGCCCACTTTTTTCTTAGACGCTAAAATCTTATTGTTTTCTGCTAAAACAGGAATACTTCCTTGATTTCCAGTGGCTTCATAAATAGAAATAGACTGTGTAAAAGCCCCTCCGCCTGATAATTTCGATAGGCTCTCTGCAGAAACGGATGTCATTTTTTGTGATAAAGTTAGTGGTAAATAATCCTTAAAAATAGCTGCTGTTGCATTTACTTGATCAGCAGCTCCTATTAATAATGTTCCACCGTTCTGTACCCATTTTAGTAAAGACTCTTGTTGCTTTTGGGATAAATCAGCACTAGCAATTTCATCGATGACGATAACATTCGCCATTGCAAACCCTTCTGTATCCTCTGGTAATGTGTAATCCTTCATTTGCTTTAAATTGAACACTTCAACATTATTCTGAGGAGCTACTTGAGAAAGGCGCAAAAATGCTGATAAACGATCACTATTATCCGTTAATGTATAAATAAAAACGGCTGAAGGATCTAAAAGATTACTTTGTAGCTGCTTTGTTCCTTTATAAGCAACCTTTTTTCCCTTTTCTATGCCCCCTTCAAAAAATGCAAACACATCTGAATTCGAGTAATTATAGTTATCAATACCATCTAGATAAATATCAAATGTTTTTTCTTCTCCTGCCGCTATATCTATCGGAAGTACTTTTGCTGTTGCAGCTTGATAGTTGCCCGAAGCATTGATGACCATATCTCCAGAAAAATCTGCACCAATATTTTTTACTGTTACTTGAAGCGGCACAACTGATTGGTATTTAGCCTTACCCGCAATCCCTACTTTAGCCTGTACCTCTAACGTAGCAGTTGCAGTAGCACTTGCCTGCTCCACAGGAAGAATAAGACTAATAACAAACATGAATAGTAGTATGAGTACCGTTATATTTGTTTTCTTCAAAAACTCAACCCCTTTTTATGTAAATTGTTGGCTACATAATTATACGTTTTTAATTACACTTTGTTCCATTTCTTATGACATCTTCATCAATATTCATAAACTCTTAAGAATTAACTTATTACCATAGTTAGGGATGATATTTGTTAAACTATGCCAAGGCGAAATTGATATCAGTTGATTGGAGTGGAGAGTGGAGACTGGGCGACTCCTTGGGAATCAGCGAGAGGAACGAAGGCTAAGAGCATCACATCCTGTGATAACGCCTTCGTGACCAACATCCTGCTGCTGCTGTCGCTGCGCTTTCGCACTAACAAAACCAAAACCTGCTGCCGCTACGTTGCACTCACGCTTTCGCGCATAAGACATCTGTTGGCCCGAGACCCTGCAGCGAAGCGAAGCGGCTCATCGGACGCCCCCAGGAAGCTCTGCTCTGCGCGAAAGCGTAGCGGCAGCGGCAAATGTTTTATCTGTGCGAAAAGCGTAGCGGCAGCAACAAATGTTTTATCTGTGCGAAAGCGTAGCGGCAGCAACAAATGTTTTATCTGTGCGAAAGCGTAGCGGCAGCAACAAATGTTTTATCTGTGCGAAAGCGTAGCGGCAGCAACAAATGTTTTATCTGTGCAAAAGCGTAGCGGCAGCGGCAAATGTTTTATCTGTGCAAAAGCGTAGCGGCAGCGGCAAATGTTGTATCTGTGCGAAAGCGTAGCGGCAGCAACAAATGTTTTAACTGTGCGAAAGCGTAGCGGCAGCAACAAATGTTTTAACTGTGCGAAAGCGTAGCGGCAGCAACAAATGTTTTAACTGTGCGAAAGCGTAG